>JBDREQ010000010.1:0-53686 GCA_043819555.1 Candidatus Zixiibacteriota bacterium
CTCACGACAGATCGCATTCAGAGAGGAGAACCTCACACCTTTCAGTTTCCCTGTTTTAAACAGTGAAAGGGCTGTGAGTGAAATACAAATGCGGGTCGAGAGTTCGGTCAAGGACATCTTTCTGCGAGCCAACATCACATCCAGGTTTACTTGTATAGCCATGATTCCAAGATACACAATGTTTTTAATTAGTCAAGTGAAAATTATAAGCTATAATTAAAATATTTTAATTTTACATTAAAATTGTCGAAATGGAAGGACCGGCCTGGCGCGGAATAAGAACGTTGGATTCGAGCAAAAAAACAATCACAATTTGGGCACAATAGGGCGTAAGTCCTTGTGCCACAACGCAAGTATGGGGTTCGATTCCCCCACCTCCACCAATATAACTCATTACAATTCAATAGATTACAGGCCGGACGGGAGTATAATACCCCCCACCCTTGTCTATGTAAGCCTATATCCCCCAATAACACTGAATAAGGTGACACCATTTTGGTCATGATTTGGTCACAATGAATTGGAGTGCCTTCACGAAATTCTGACTCCCGTCAAGAAGGTGCGATTTATCGATAATCATTGACGGATTGGCCCCTATCGGCTATATTTATAGCCGTACGATTAGATTTGGAATGAGTGTATGCCAGAACGCCCCAAAGAACCTCCACGTGGACCGATGATTCATATCCGACTTGATGAGACAACCCACCGCAAGCTCAAGATCCGCATGGCTCACGAAGGCACCACTATTCAACACCTGGTCGCTGACCTGATTTGCCGAGAAGTTGGTGAAGCGGACAGAACGAGCAAAAAAACATAGTCTGACATCTTGCGCTGCAAAACACCTTAACCGCCATAGTGAGGAGTTGTCTGATGCATCTCTCATTGCGAATCTTGTTTTCAAGTGCCACGATACTTTTTTCTGTAATCGTCACGCTATGCCCTACTGTCACTCAAGCGGAAGTCTACGTCAACATGCTCTGGGATGAGCACACACAAAGCTACAGGGTGTCATCACTTGGCGGGGAAGGGAGTATCACGTTTGATCGTGACTATCAAAACTCCTACGGTGAGGAAAGAGACTTGGATCCGGGGCCACCGTTCATCGTTCAGTCAAGTATCCGGTTCGTGGGTGCCGTGTCTTTCGAATCGGGCGGTTTCGACCCGCTGAATCCTTTTGTGGTGCTGGTTCAGATAGGCGAAGGACACGACGGTCTGATCAGCGGCGGTGCCGGTGTCAATTTTGTTGGCACTTCGTTGGATCCGATTAGGGTTGAGGGTAACTACAAGATTCGATCCGGGATCGACTACCGATACCATAGTTTTCGATGGACCAATACCGAGTTCCGCTGTACTCACAGTGACATCACCGGGAACAGCACTCCATTTGCAGTAACCGGGGGATCGGCGCTGATTGAAGATTGCTACTTTCCCGACTATCCCCAGCCGTTCAACCAGCTGATTAGCCTGCTTGATTACGGTGCTGAAAATAGTTGTATCGTGACCATACGCAACTGTCGGTTTGAGCGCTGTGATTTTCCCAACCAGACCTACCCGATTATCGTGCGCGACGCCGCCGAATTTACGCTTGAGGACTGTCATTTCGAAGATGTCAACTTCTGGGAGGACGATCTCAGCGCCTTGATGGACATCCGCGGATGCGGGATCAAGTCGATCAAAGGCAACACGGGTCACAATAACAATCAAAACAAATTCCGCCTAGTCGGAGCTCGAGTGAAGGATTCGGCCTTCATCCGTTGCACCGAGAGCCTGCCGATTGTCTCAAGTACGATTACGGTCGATCCGGGGGCGGCGCTAGCGATCGGCCGAGGCTCGCTGATCAAGTTCCTGATCACCGGTGGGCTGGATGTCGGAGGGCAGCTGTATGTCGACAGTTCGATCTTCACTTCAAATGAAGACGACGAGTATGGCGGAGACACCGATCATAAACCCCAACCGGATCCGTTTGTGGGGAACTGGTCGATCAACGGCGTTTGCGGTATCCTGGTTGACTCGACTGGCTCGGCCAACATTAGGCGGACGCTGATTCGCTACCCGCGAGCAGGCATATACGCCTTCAACCAGGTTACTCTGGACTCCTGTCAGTTCGTGGATGGCTGGTACTCTGGATTGGTGCTGCGCGGGGCGTACGAAGCGGATTTCAATATCACCAACACCACCATTAGAAATTACACGCGTCTGGACCCCTATACCGCCGCCATCTTCTATGAGAACCGCACTTTTCACCGCCAATCCCTGACCCTGGACAACGTGAGCCTCCTGTCCAACGCAATGGATGGCATAGATTTCTTCTACATGAGCGGCGGTCCCACCCGGGTCAAGTTGAACAATTGCCGCATCGCAGACAATACCGGGCGCGGGATAGTGTTCCCCATCAACAATGCTCTGGAGAGCATCGATATCACCAACTCCGTCTTCGTCGGCAACGCCTACACGGCGATCGATGGGCTCGACAACTACGGTAGTGGTATCCCGATCAACATCGAAAACAACGTGGTGGTCGGCAACGGGCATTACCAGAACGCCACTCGGCCGGACGGGATACACTTAGCCGGGGGTACCTGCCGTATAGTCGGCAACACGGTTCTTCAGAACCACCGGGCTGGCATTCTGATCGAGGGCCTGGACAACATCGAGCAGTGTGTCGTGGCTAACAATCTGCTAGTAGGCAACGGCGAATGGGGCTTGTACAAATCTGACTACGAAGCGCCGATAGTGGTTGGCAACAGCCACTGGGATAACGCCGATGAAACCCAGGAACTGCGCTACCGAGGGCCGGACGGCTGGATTCACACGGTCGAAGAGTTGCAAGCGCTGGGCGGCGATTTCGTCACCAACATCCATGTTGCACCGGGGTTGTTGCCGGAGATTTCCGGTCAGATCGATACCGTGATTTATGACAGCCCCAGCGGGCTGTCGAAGCTTGTCGATGCCTCGGGGAGCTTCCCGTCGGCTGCGACACTGGCTGGCCGTTTCGTCTGTCCCGACACGTCCAATGTCAGCTGGAACTATCTCTGGAACGTATCCGGCGACACTCTGATGTTTCTGGGCGATATCAGAGAACATGCCGGCACCGGCAGCTTTTATCGAATGATTGATTTTCACCTGTCCGAGACTTCGCAGTTGATCGACGCCGGGTTCACGACCCAGACACAGGAGATGTTTGACATCGACGGCCAGGCGCGGATACTCGATGGTGATGAAAACGGCAGCATGCTGGTCGATGTTGGTGCTGATGAATTCGGCGGGGAAGACGCCGCGTCGTCGATTAGAGTCCTCCAGCCTTCGAGTGAGAAGCTGCTGGTGGCTTATGGGACCTTCAACATCGAATGGCAGGCGCCGGATAGTGTTGTCTCGGTCAATATTGCCTACAACAGCTCATACGACCCGGCTTACCCTGATGCCGGTTGGGAGACGATTGCTTCGGGCACCGATGCTAGTTCGGGGTATTACTCGTGGAGCATACCCGATAACGCCACCACTATGACCTGCTATGTCCGGGTCGTGTCATCGGCTCATCCCGACATGATCGGGATGAGTGCGCCGTTCAAGATCAAGCACACCGGCCTGACTCGGATTCGAAACGATTCACTAATTACCTATTCCCATCCTGAGAATAGCTGGCAATTCTCGAACGATTCGGCCAATATGTGGCCGGTGGAAGCCTGGCCGTCGTACATTCTAGACAACGACACTATAACCGGCTTCCCGTATCCACTCGAGTTTGCCGATATTAGAGCCAATTCCTCCGATTTTCCGAGTTGGCCGACTTTTGTCGAGGCGTTCGGTTTCGACGCCTGTTACTTCGATTACTGGCTGGGACCCCAGTACCGGCCATCGGCAGTCCTGCGCTGGGGGGCGATCAAGCGCAACTGGAACGGTTCTTGTCTGGGGCTGGCCGTCACTAACCTGATGGCGTTCGTTGATTCGGCCGCCTTCGCCGATCGACCCGAAATCGGACCCTTCACTAATCTCAACAGCCTGGGTATGACTGACCAGCGCCGAAGGATGATCAGCCGGTACTTTACTTATCAATTCGGAAAGGCTAATCGCGACCACACCCGGACCGCACGCATCAAGACACCATCGGAAACCCTGGCCGAGCTGAGAAGCATGTTCAGCAGTATGGTGGCTTCGACAGCAGACCGCGTTATCACGATCTGCGACACCAGTTCGGTCAACAGCCGGGGGTGTCACACCGTTACACCTTATCTTCTCGAACGAGTCAACCAACAGGACAATACCTGGTCATTGCTGGTCTACGACAACAATGTACCGAATGACTTCCCGACGATCGATTTCAACGCCAACACCAACAGTTGGACTTATGCCCAACTGGGCTTGTCGGGGGACAGACTGTTCTTCCTCGAGGATCCTTTGTCCAACTATGCCGATCCGGCAATAATGACTGCGGCGCCGAGAGAGCTGCCTCCCGTGGCCACCACCACCAGTGACTATTTTGAGATCTATCTGACGAATGCTGATTCAGTCCGGCTCGAACTGGGTACGGGCGCAATCGGTCGATACCACGACTCGCTCTTCAACACCGTTCCAGGAGCAATGCCGATAATTCCTCGCGCCGACGGTCCGGGCGATCCGATCGGTTACCTGGTTCCCGAGGGGAATTGGTCCTGCCGCCTAGCAGGTGTGACGCGGGACCAGGCCCACGTCAGTGTGTTTTCCGACAGTGTGATCATGTCATATCGCCGCAACGGTGTAGTATCCACCGAGGCCGACCGCGTTGATATCAGAAGTGGTGCGGCCATGCATCTGATCAATCCGGACGCTGCGGGCAGAGACTGTGATATCGACTTCGTATTGATCGCTCCCGACCGCGAACGAGTGCTGGCTCTCGACAATCTGCGCCTGGCCGCGTCCGATTCCGGGACGGTTGAAGTCACTCAAGCCACCGGCTTACGGGTGACGAATTATGGGCCTGAGTCTGCCTACGACATCGTGCTGCGGGGTGTCGGCAATAGCGGGCTGCGGGAGTTCACTCACGAGAACGTTACTCTGGAGGCCAACTCAGTTCATCAGTTAGAGCCGGACTGGGTCGACTTAGGCCGCGAAGACCTGATGATTGTCATCGATCTGGGGATCAATGGTGTTTTCGAAGATACTATCTTCATAGCGAACAGCTCACCCACTGACGTGGATGACGATGAGTCAGGGACGATTCTGCCGTACCGGTTTGACTTATCGCAGAACTATCCGAATCCATTCAACCCGGTGACGACGATTGAGTACAGTCTTCCTGAGCGCAGTCATGTTACCATCGAAGTGTACAATGTCCTTGGCCAGAAAGTGCGATCACTAGTTGATCGCGAAGAGTCCGCTGGGTCTTACACCACAACATGGGATGGTAAGTCTGAAAGAGGGCAGTCGGTTTCAACGGGCGTTTATCTCTATCGCTTTCAGGCCGGGGATCACGTCGAAACAAAGAAGATGTTGCTGCTGAAATAGGCATAAAAAACGGTCACAATTTGGTCACAGTGCCACGTAAGTCATTGTGCCGCAACGCGAGTATGGGATTCGATTCCCCACACCTACAATAGTATAAACTATTACAATAAAACAGTTTACCGGTCGGACGGGGGTAGCATACCCCCCACCGTCACGTTTGTAAGCCTATATCCCCCAATAACCCCGAATAACGTGAAACCATTCTGGTCACGATTTGGTCACAATAACAGGCGCAACTACTCAGTATAGAATTTATCGATCTGACCAGACCGCCAACTCATTTCCGGCCGGATCGGTGAAGTGAAAGCGTCTTCCTCCCGGAAACTCGAATATCTCCCGGACAATCTGCCCGCCGTTCAAAATAACTTGGGCTTTAACATCGGCCAAATCCGTAGAATAGAGCACGACTAAGGGACCACCTGATGACACTTCCAACGCTACACTAAAACCTCCGGCTAATCGACCATCATTGAAGCTCGTGTAATCAGGGCCATAGTCTGTGAACTTCCAACCGAAGACCTTTGAGTAAAACCTCTTAGTCTCCTCAATGTCTGTGGCAAGAAACTCTATATAGTCCACACGGCAATCTTGCTCTACCTGGCTCATCGCATCATCTCCTTTTCTTATCTACGTTCAAAGATATTCAAGCGATCATCACAATTATCCGCCTAAAATAGATTGCGAAACGATATTAAAGTTTTGTTAATACTCAAATTAAGAAGAAGAACGAAAACTGGCAATCACTTTCATGAGATCATAGCTCCAAACAACACCACTAAAAGCCGGCCGCTCCCCGGTAACAGTATTGTCTTTTTATTGAATGCATAGTATATTTGTTAAATGAGAATAAATAGATCCACACCTGTTTACAGTTATAGCAGACTAAGAAGTTCATGTGCCCAAGAGTCATTCAGGATAGTGCGTGCCATTTTGATCTTCTCCATTGCTCTTACATCATTTCCCGCCAGATTACTCGGTCAGGACTCACTACATACAGCCAATACTCCCAAGTTCGAGCTGCTATGGTCATTCGATACCGGTGGCTGAGTATTTGTTTCGCCCACGGTCGTGGGAGATGTTTTGTACATTGGTTCATGCGCTGGCACCTGCTATGCGCTTGATAGGCGATCCGGCCAGGTCCAATGGACATACGATATAGGCGAAGTGTCATTTCATGGTGAGCCCATTATATCAGACTCACTCTTGATCATTCCTACAGATGGAAGATCTGGGGCAATCTATGCCCTGACTCTTAAAAAAGGACTTCTAATCTGGCAGTACGAAGCTGCTGATCGACCCGAGAGAATAGACGGATTTACCACCGATCTAGTGCTGGCTGGATCGGGAGTGCTCGGTGTGACAACGAGTGATGATGTTGTCTGTATGGACGCTGAAGATGGAAATGTAATATGGGATTTTCCAGCGCTTGTGGTTCCCGATGGAAGGTATTGGAACGTAGGACCTGCAATTCGTGACACTTCGGTATTCTTCATCAGGTATGACGGCTGGCTACATTGCCTAGATTCGAAAAACGGAAGTGAGGTGTGGAGATCAGATCTTGCCATGAAACCTACGACAAACATGGTGCTTGATGATGATTGCATTTACGTCGGGGCAAATGATAGCACGATCTACAGAATTGCTCTAACTGATGGAAAAGTAATAAACAGTAAAAAACTCAAGGGACGACCGGGCTTGCAATTGGAGATTGTGGACTCTTTGCTTTATGTCTTTACTCAGGAAGATCCTGACTTCACCGGCATGCTGAACCTTTCGGCTCTGAACAAAGATCTCTCACGTGTTGCATGGAAATCTCCCGCCTCGTATGACACACCTTGGACCATAAAAAAGGTATATGAATACAAAGATTGGATTATCACCGGCAAAGCAAATGGAGAGGTTTTATTTCTTGATCCACTAACCGGTCATCAACATGGATCGATCAAAGTAAACGGAGAATTGAGAAGCATAGGTTTCAGTGGCACTGTCCTATATGTAGGCACTATGAATGGGATGGTCCATGCAATTAGGATGGATGACTGATCTTCAGTTGCCGGTAAACTCCTATCTCAAAAACGGTCACAATCTGGTCACAATACGGTGTAAGTCCTTGTCCCACAATGCGAGTATGGGGTTGGATCCTCCCACCTCCAATAAGATAACTCATTACAATACAATAGATTACCGGCCGGCTGGGTGTATTATACCTCCCACCCTTGCGTTTGTAAGCCTATATCCCCCAATAACACCGAATAATGTGCAACCATTTTAGTCACATTTTGGTCGCAGTTCTTCCCCTGGTCTGCTTTTCGTCTAACACTCAGATAATGTAAGTATTTATTGTCAAGATGTAAATAATACTTGACATGTTGTCGATAATTGTTTACAATTAGGGCAAGATGATAATGAACGACGTGGAGGAACTGAAACAAGTCAGATGAAAACGACCCTTCGCAGATTCAGGTTTGAGCGAGGCGAACTCAGCCAACAGCAACTTGCCAATATGGTCTCGGTGTCACGCCAGACCATAGTCTCAATTGAGAAAGGTGACTACGCCCCATCAGTGAAGCTGGCTTTGCTTCTGGCGGAGACACTCGAAACTACCGTCGGAGAACTCTTTGTACTGGAGGAGAAAGACCATGTTTAAGAGAGATCCTATTTTCTGGTGGGCGAGCGGCATCTTCGTTGCGGCGCTGGGGCTATTCGCGGCGTCACAGGACCAGTCCTGGCTGACACTCATGATAGCTTCCTATCTCCTGCGTCCAACTCTGGCATCACTCGGAGTCGGTCGGAAGAGAATCGATGAGCGTCAAATGACGATTCATTACCGTTCGGGCAATATTGCGTTCGCCGTTATGATGATTGCATGCGTCATTGCGGCCATCACACTTGCAGCTGAAGACAACCATGCGTATAAACTCTTCGCTATGGTCATTGTCATTGGGCTTGCTGCCAAAGCACTATTCAATGTGATCCTGGCAAAGGACTTCCAAAAGGCACCAACTCTGATAATAACCTCTGTCGGTCTCCTGATAGCGCTATTTGGATTTTTGGAAGGGAGTCCACCATTTCAGGATAAGCTGATGGATGCACTTCCCGGAAGTGCAATTGCTGTCGTCGGCCTGCTGTCTGGGAAATACCCAAGATCGATTGGCATAGTGATCTTTGCCATAACGGCATTTCTCCTCACGATGATTTTTGTCAGAGGCCTTAACTGGACATCGATTGTAACAGCGCTTGTTGTCGGTGTGCCACTGACACTTGCCGGCATATATCTCTTCAGGCGGGACAAAATCGACAGCGATTCAGAACCGCAAGGCACGACGTGACAAATTAACTGAATCAGCCAAAGAACAGATGAAACCGCTCGCAATAGGAAGTGAAACCGGCGCTTCTTCGGGAGGAGAAGCTCAATGCTGCCGTTGAAGAACTGTTTTTGCTGGGGGATAAGCTCAAAGCTGCAGTAGAAGAACTGTTTTTGCTGGAGGATAAGGACTGTGTTTAAACGAGACAAAATTTTCTATTTCGCCTGTGGGCTTTGCTGTATCGGCGTGGCACTGGCGGTTATGGACTACGAATTTGCATTGCTATTATTCGTCGTCGCCTATTTGCTCCGTCCTGCACTTCATGAGTTTGGGATTGCCAGGCAGTACGCCGACGAACGTCAACTTACGATTCACTCCCGTTCAGGCAATATCGGGTTTGTTGTTGTGATGCTGGCGGCAGTGGGTTTTGCTCTTTGGCGAATCTCTCGAGGACAATACCCGGAAGAACTATACGAATTGATCTTCCTCGGCCTCGCGGCCAAGGCAATTACGGGGCTAATAATGGTTGGCGAGTATCGGAAAGCCGGCGTTGTGATAATAAGTGCCGTAGGCGTATTCCTGTCATTGTTCATAATCGCTGAAGGTGGGTTCTCTGTCGCTTCGATCGTCGGACTTGTTGTTGGGGGAGTGATTGTGGGATTTGGCCAGTTGGCACGTAGATTCCCAAAGGCAATAGCTTTCTTTCTTGCCGCAGTCGCAATTTTGGCGATTCTCCTATTCGATCTTTACGATTTTCGGACCGTAGGTACGGGCCTGTGGTTGTTCTTCATAGCGCCAGTAATAACCGCATCAACCTGCTTATTTCTCGGAAGAGGGGATCAGGAGGAGGAAGTGTCTCCCCGACTCAGAGCATCTGTCTTTGGAACTCTGGGAGCAGGCGCGGCAGTGGTCTTTATATTGCTCATGATTTTTGGTGGTCGGAATGAACCAGTTACGAGTCGGGTCGTAGCTGCACCGGAAGGAGAAGTAGTAGAAATTCAGGGCATTTCCTGCGTGGGCTCGGTCGAGTACTACCAGGACGGGAAATTGACATCATGCACGTTAGGACTCGAAGACACACTGTCCGGGCAGCCGCTTCCGGCCGGAACTGTCATTCATTTAACCCCTGAAGGTTACTTCGACTGGTGCTTTCTCCAGCAGAATACGGAAATCCAGGGGCATCTTTGCAGAGGGGAAAGTCATGGATTCATGACTGGTTTTCATCCGAATGGACAACTCAAGACTGCCTGGCTGGCACAAGATGAAGTTATACAGGGGATTCCTTGCGCCAAATTCAAGTTTCTATCTGCTGTGATGGGATGGATAGAAGGCAGTGGCAAAGATGGCAGCACTAGATTTCATGAAAACGGACTACTTAGATACTGCGCACTTTCGGAAAATTTCACTATTGAAGAGCAGAGATTCAGAAGAGGGGATGTGGTAAGATTTGATCGTGATGGAAAGTTAGTCGGAGACAAGAAGAAGGCGACAATTTCGAGTCGCCGTGTACCGACGGATTATCGTTAACGACTGACTGAAACGCCCGCATGTGAGGTGATCCGGCGGCGGCCATTCTGAAAACATGAGAGGAGTTCTTTATGAAACGTATCACTCAATTTCTGGTGGATGATCTGCTGCAAAGCCTGGTTGCCCGGCTCTTTGGGGCTGTAGCAATCATCATCGTATGCAGTGGTGTTGCTTTAAGCGGCGATATCCAATCGGGCGCCGCAGTTGCTAAGGCGTACCAACTGCGGCTGGACGGCAAGGTGGACGAGGCAAAAACTATGCTTAATGATCACATCACCGCAAACCCCGCAGATGCCGCCGGGTACTATGAACTTGCCAGAGTGTATTACTATATGGGTCCCGGAGATATTAAGAATATCCAAAGCACTATCGAAAGTGGTGAGAAATCAATTCAGAAAGCCGTAGAGCTTGATCCCGGCAATCCTGTCTATCAGTACTTTGCCGCCCGAGTGGCATTCTTCAAGGCATACATGGCTATGCAAAGCGATGAAGAACACGCCAAGGAACATGTGGCGGCAATCTGTCTCGCTTATGAGGCAGTCCTCGAATCGAAACCTGATTACGGTGAACCAATTCTGAATCTCATTGAGCTATATGGTGGTTTGCCGGAGGAATTGGGCCGGGATACGGCTAAGGCAGCTCAATTCGAAGCGAGACTACAGGTCATTGACCCTGTTCTTGCGGGCAAAGGACATTGCATAATGATGCCCGATGACTTTGATCGGATTGCTTACTGGAAGGATATGGCAAAGCAGCACCCGGGAAATATGCAGGTACTTGAAGAATTGGGGAAAACATGTCTCAGGGAAGGCAAAACCGATCAGGGCGTGGACTATCTCAAGAACGTCATGGACGCTGAGCCTTCCAATTCAGTTCTCTATCTGGTCATTGCTAATCATCACATCATGAACGTCTGGCAAGACGAGCAAGCCAAGGGGAAATCGATTCCGTTGGCGATACAAGCCGTCAATGGCTTCCTGGCTACCAAGCCAATCGCGCCATTGAAGGCCTACGCCCTCGGCATATTGGCAAAACTCAATTACGCTCAGGAGAAGAAAGCTGAAGGTGACAAATGCTTTGAGGAAGCCAAAGCGACCGATGCTTATTTCTCAAAGGCATCCGGCATCCCGTTGGCTGATCTGTTCGTTCCACCGGGAGAGATATCACACAATCACAGGTTTCTATTTCAGCCATTCTAGTTCCAGACATTTTGTCACTGATGCTTTTGGAGGCGATAATAGACTTTTTGACTCGAAAATAAGCTTAGAAAAACGGTCACAATTTGGTCACAACAGAGTGTAAGTTCTTGTGCCACAACGCGAGTATGGGGTTCGATTCCCCCTACCTCTATTTTATCGTGCCGTGTAGATTTATATAGATTAATAAAATAATTATTCAAACAGAAGAGAGTAATTATTTATTTGATAATAAAGCGGCAATGACAGTGTGCGTTCCGAATTTGCCGGGAATTTCAACTGTGTTCATCTCAATAATATTGAAAAAAGGCTTATACAATTCTCTCAATTCCAGCTCAGAAGAAAAATACAGGGTCGTTCCCAGGGGAGTCTCTCGATATTTTTCCGAAGTACCGAATGATTTATCTTCTTCACTGAAACAGACACTGAAATATTGGCCGTTTGCTTTCAATAATTTAAAGACATTTTCGATATATTTCGGCCTGTCCTTGGGGAAGATATGATGCAATACCTCCCAATCCATAGCCAAATCAAAGCCATTATGAAATTCCTTCAAATCACCCAGAAGATTGCGGGCGAAAAATTGGCATTTTGTACCGGATTTTTCGGCCTGCTTTTTCGCATACAATATTGCCTCAGAGCTGATATCTATTCCGGTGACATCGAATCTATTCTGAGCAAGCCAGATCGAATAATTGCCAGCTCCGCATCCCAAATCAACAATTTTGCCGGGTTTGATTTTTTCGGAATCAATAAGATTAATCAACAACTTGGGCGGGCTGGAAATGTTCCATGGAATTTTCTCAAGCGGAATATCCCGATAAATTTTATCCATCTGGTCACGAATATTCAAACTGCTTTATCGCCTTTCACTTCCATTTATAACGCCTAATTTGTTAATAATCAAGACCAATAAACGCGCCCAAAAATAAATTTTGGAAGTTTACTCATGCCCGCTTATATTGCGCTCCAAATTAATTCCTTACGCTTATCAGGATTATGAGGTGGTATATATGAGCGAGGCGATTGCAAATAATCTTCCCCTAAAGGGATACCGAATTCTCGATCTGTCCCGCATCCTGGCAGGGCCATATTGCACAATGATATTGGGCGACCAGGGAGCAGAAGTAATCAAAGTGGAACGCCCCGGTTCGGGAGATGATACCCGCACCTGGGGACCTCCCTTCAGCGGCGGTGAAAGCGCTTACTATCTTTGTTGTAATCGAAATAAAAAATCAATCGTGATTGATTTGAAAACCGAAGCCGGTTTGGAGATAATCCGCGAGATGGCAACCCAATCTGATGTATTTGTTGAGAATTTCACTCCCGGACTATCAAAGAAATTCGGGCTCGATTATGAGACACTGCACAAATTAAACCCGCGTTTGGTCTATGTCTCTATTTCGGCATACGGTCAGGACGGTCCTTATCGAGACCGGCCGGGATATGACATGGTTTTGTCGGCAGTCGGCGGTTTGATGTTTATAACCGGTGAGCGCGACGGCAATCCCTGCAAAGTCGGCGTTGCCATTACCGATGTTTTAACGGGAGTTTATGCGTCGGGCGCGATAACCTCGGCCTTATTATGGAGGGAGCGATCGGGTAAGGGGCAGCATCTCGATATCAGTCTTCTCGATGTACAAGTCTCTGGATTGGCTAACATCGCCAGCAATTATCTTGTATCCGGCAAAGAGGCGACGCGCTGGGGAACAGCTCATGAATCAATAATTCCTTATCAGGTTTTTTCTGCCAAGGATCGTCCAATCGCGATCGCGGTAGCCAATCAAAAGCTGTGGGTTAATTTTTGCAAAGCGGTCGGAAAAAAAGAATGGCTCGATGACCAACGGTTTGAATCGAACCCGAAACGCGTTGAAAACCGCGAAATACTTCTTCCTCTCGTTCATGAATTATTCTCGACAAAAACGTGTGATGAATGGATGGAAATACTGGTAGGAGCGGCCATACCCTGCGGCCCGGTCAATGATATGGAGCATTTATTTGCCGATCCCCAGGTTAAGCATCGAGGCATGATAGCCGAGCTGCCGCATCCGACTATAGGTAATTTGAAATTGACGGGAATACCGATTAAGTACAGTGAAACGCCGGGTCAGATTAGAATGCACCCGCCTCTTCTGGGCGAGCATACCGACGAAGTTTTGAGAGATGTTCTTGGTTATTCATCTGAGAAAATTGAGGAATTGAGAAAGAAAGGCGCGATTGTTCAGAAATAAATATTTCTAAGTAATGATCCGATGCGGATGGGTAAATATTGTTGCCCGTGTTTCCCGCACGAAGGCGCACAGGGTAATATTGCATTTTTGAGCCACTTCAATCGCCATAGATGTCGGCGCTGATACAGCCGCAATGATTTCAATCCCCGGCCGGGCACAGCGGCTGACCATCTCGAGGCTAAGACGGCTGGTCAGGGCAATTCCCATTCCGGAAGTATCCCACCCGCTTAACAGGCATTTGCCAATGGCCTTGTCCAATGCGTTATGACGGCCAGTATCCTCGGCAAAAGTAATAATTTCCCCCTGGCCATTAAACAATGCCGCCCCATGCGTTCCCCCGCTGGCATTGAATAATTCCTGTCTTTCACGAATTTTTTTGTATACGGAAGGCATGATATCCGCTTTTATTTTCAATTTATTACCAACTTCAGGCAAAGATTCAATTCGCTTTTTAAGATTTTCACTTCCGCATGCCCCGCATGAAGAGACAATCATCAGGTTGCGCCCTTCGTCCCCGATATGGGGAACATCACCGGCCAGCCGGATACGAATCGTATTGGGATCATCTTCACATTCTTTTATAATCGTGATCTCTTTGATGCTATCAATGATACCTTCAGTAAAGAGAAAACCGACGGCCAGAGCGTGGCTATCGGTCGGGGTGCAAAGAATAGTATAATCTTCGATGCCCTCGACATCAATTGTCATGGGGGATTCTTTGACAACACAGACATCTTCCGTATTGACCGGAACATCCTTATCGGCCGTCGATATACGGCTGGCTTGAACATATTTCAGCGTGTCAGGTTTTTTATCTGATTTATCCATGGCAGGGTTTCCTGATTCCATAGATTAATGGATTGTCGATATCTATCGTGAACCAATCAATCGTCTATAATCAATGAGGCGGTAAAAGCCCGATACCCGGCTTTGGCTCTTTTGGCCGGTGTATGCGCCGGAAAGCAAATCCCGCAATATTAAGAGTCGGTAACGCGCCGCAAATCAAGACTGCTTGCCGGAGAATCAGTCCGCCAATTAATCCCAAAACGGCTCCGATGGCAAGCATTGCTGTCATACCGCTTTCGCTTGAGGCTAAAATGGAATAATAAGCAATCAGCATCAGTATTAGCGGAGCCGCCAGACCAAGAATAAAATAACCTACGACAAACATGGTCTTCTTCAGAATTCTCTCAGCCGATTCGCGCGGATCGGGCTGCCGGAAAGCCGCCTGAAGGAAAAATAATATTGCCAGAACTTCTATTACGACGAGAGCAATTCCCTCAAGAGCCATAGTTTGTAAACCGGCGGCAATGGCGACGGTTTCGCCCGTCAATATCATCCCCAGCATCACGGCGAAATGACCGGTTACGGTGGCCGAAACGACAAAGACAACCGGAACTATGCCCGAACGCCAGAAGGGAATCCCTTTGGAAGCGCTCAGCAGGATACCGGTATATGCCATCGTTCCAATGGCGAAGACAATACCAGCAATTGAGAGGGCTTGAATACCGACCGTGTTTCCGACATCGGTGAATTGATGGAGAATTAGATGGGCAAAAGAAATCAATATAAAGGTAAAGATAATCCAGGTTCCTCGAGCGATCCAGGAAGTACCGGGTTTCATGCCCGCTAAAACGGCTCGTGTCGGCGAGCCCAAATCGGCAATCAGGAATAGCGATCCGAGCATAATAGCCGGGAAGCTGATCCACAATCCAATCGTTGTCGATAACCCAAGGCCATCTCCCATAAAACTATTAATGGCGGCGATTGTATAGGCTCCTCCCGCGACACCTCCGAGGAACAAATAGGCTGCGATAAGCCAACCCCATTCGCGCTGCATTTGACCATTAACTTTCGGATCCATTTTATATCTCCCTAATAATTGTCGTTTGTTTCCATCACGTATATTAATCCCTCGAAATTATCTCGGGAAGAGGTAATAAACTTTGGGCTTGTTTCCGAATTCGGGATTGAGCACCTGGCCTCTTTCCTTTTTAATTAAAACTGAAATTTCACTGTCGGGATCATTCAAGTCTCCGAATATACGGGCTTTGGCTGGACAGGTTTGAACGCAGGCTGGTTGTTTGTCTTCGGCTATTCTCTCCCTGCAGAAATCGCATTTCGTGGCCGTGCCGACGCCCGATTTTTTTATCCATTCCCTCTTTTGAAAAATTTCAAGAGGAGAAAGTTCAAGGCCATCGGGGAAATAGCTTTCCCATTTCTCTACGCTATATCGGGCGCCATAGGGACAACCCATGATGCAGTATTTGCATCCCATGCATTTGTCTTTATCGACAATGACGATGCCGTTTTCAAGTTGCTGAGTGGCGCCGGTTGGACAGACTTCCATGCACGACGGTTCTTCGCACTGCATACATAGAACCGGCAGAGCCTGACGGACGGCATTGGGGAATTTACCAACTTCACTCATCAGAACCCGCGCCCAGAAAACTCCCGGCGGAGTGTGATTTGATGTCTTACAGGCCATACTGCAGGCATAGCAGCCATAACACCGTTTCAGGTCAATGACCATGCCGTACTGAGTAACGCCTGCCTTCGATTTCTTCAGTTGTGCTACTTCCTGGTTCATGGTCAATTAATCCTCCGCCTTGTAGATTTTTACTCGGGCACAAATATCCTGATTGAAAGTCAACGGATCAGTATGATCCAGATCCATCTCAACCAGATCGTTGAAGAACGTTCCCTTGCCTTTAGCAATCGGCATATATTTGCCCCAGTGGCCGGCCACCGCGGCAATTGCCAAATGGTGCGGTTCGATACCTTCTGTCAGCGATACCCATCCGCGAACCTTGTGACCCTGCGGATTTTCGAGCCAGACTTTGTCGCCGTCGGAAATGCCTTTTTCGCGCGCCGTATTAATGTGCATTTGTATAGCATAAACATTGGGATCTTCCTGCGAGCATTCGTCAAGATATGGATTCTGCTGGGTCATCGAATTGCAGTGCATGACCGCGCGCCAGTAGAAGGTGTGCATATCAAACTCGGGATTCTTTTCGGTATGAGTCGGGCAGGGATACCAATCGGCCAGGGCTTTAAATCGGGACCAGTCAAAGTCAAAGAAGTCCTTTCCGTTATATTTATTCCAGAGGGTGTCGATTTGTTCGCCGGAGTCGATGAAGTATTCAAAATAGACTGGCACGCGTGAAGGATTAAACCATTTCCAGTAAACATCTTCTTTATTCTTAGGCCAGGTAAAGACGCCTTTTTTACGAACATGTTCGAGGCCATGGTCATCACCAAATCTATCCCTTAGAAGACGATCGGTAATATCTTCCCAGGTATGGACGACGCTGCCGTCTTCAACCAATTTATTTTTCTCTTCCATCTCGCCGCCGTAGCGAACGCCAACAGAATCATTGAGACCTTTAAAGAATTTTCCGTGAATGCCGAGTCGCTTGCAGATTTCAATCATAACTTCATTGAAGTCCCGTCTTTCATACAACGGCTTGATCACCGGCTGCCGTATCGTCCAGCCCCAGTCATCCTCGCCCTGGGGATGGGAGAATGTCGAGGGAAAACTGACGGCCGGAGTATATCGTTCGAGGAAACAGGTGTCCGGAAGCACGATATCGGCGACAGCCTCTTCAAATTCGGTCACATAAAGCTGGAAGGAGAAAATAAAGTTAAATTTCTTGAGGAAGTTCTCCGTAACCGCCTCGGAGTTGCCCATCGTCATCACCGAATTGGAACCAAAATTAATCATGACATCAGGCTTATATCCAATTTCGAACCGTTCAAGCATATCGAACCATCTGGGGTCGGTAATGGTAAAGGCATTGTAGATCGAGGTCGGGAACATATCATGCAAATCAAGGCGAGTCGGCGGCGCAGGTTTGCGCAATGGGTATGGCTTGTGGTCATAAACCCAGGCTCCGGCAACAAGCAGACCATCGGGGCACGGATAAGGAATTTGATATGGTTTGCCGGTGCCTTTATAACCTTTGCCGACAGTAGCGCCGAGTCCCATCGCGCTGCCATAGGTGTCGGCGGCACCAACTATGTGGTTGACCATGTCAATCGATAAACAGGTCCATCCGGAATTGGTATGTCCCTGAGCGCCGCGGAAGAAGTGAGTCGCGACCGGACGTCTTGGAATCTTCCTGGGGCCCATGCTCGTCTGAATTGTAACAGTCGATCCGATTTCAGCCGCCTCGCCGAATTCTTTGGCGATACGGCTAATCGTCGCAGCCGGAACATAAGTGATCTTTTCGACATATTCCGGTGTATATTTTTTAACGTGCTCTTTCAAAAGCTCAAAGGCCGGCCGGCAATCGACACCATCGACTTTATATATACCGGTCAAGGCAACTTCGTGAGCGACGTCTTCATATTCTACTCTTGTTACCGAAGGATCGTTGTGCACTTTGGGGCAATTATCAACGATATCCCAGACCAACGGATTGTTGGTTTCTTTGTCGCGCATATAACGACCATCGGAGGGACGAATCAAATAGGGAGCATTAGTCTTATACATCAGATATTCGGCATCATATATTCCATGCTCATTGATAAGCGAATTGACAAGGCCTAATGCCAGCGCGCCGTCGGTGCCGACGCGTATCGGAACCCATTCATGCGCTTTGGATGCCTGCGAACTCTGAAATGGATCAAAGACAACGTTTTTAAATCCGCGGGCGCGGGCATCGGCTACCTGAGTAGCGTTTTGCACCGCAACATGCCCCGCGCCGTGGCCTTTGGAGCATCCAAAATTGAGAGCATAATTGCAGTTGGCGAAGTCGGGGATAATCGACCACGATACATGCATGATGCCATTCATGAAGTGGGCGCCGTTGCCGCAATGCAGACCGCCACCGGAAACCCAGTAATTGGGCGTCCCGAATCCTTTCATGAAACCAATAACACCAAAGCGAATCTCGGATGCCTGGGTCGTTGTCGCCTGGAAAAAGGCCCCGCGAGGATCGCGTTCCTGGCATTCCTTAAGCTTTTTGATAATTATATCGTACGCTTCCTCCCATGAGATGCGCACAAACTTGGGATCAACCCCAAGACCCTTTTCGGGATTGGTTCTTTTTAAGGGATAATTAACTCGATAGGGATCGTACAATAATTGCGGCGCGGCAAGGCCTTTGACGCATATATGTCCGCGGCCGGTGGGTGCTTCAGGGTTACCCTCTATTTCGGTAATAACCCCATCCTGCCGGTGGGCTTTTATACCGCACATGCAGTAGCACTGGCCACAACAAGTCGGGATCCAAGTATCCTCTTTAACTGAGGCCTGTGATGAGACGGCCATAGATCGACTCCTCCTTCAGATCAGTTGATCCGGCACTATCCGGAATCAAGAATAGGGCAACATACACTCTGAAAATTACATAGTCAAACGGTTTTTTATTTTTACGGGTTAAGAGGCCAAATAATCTTTTTATTCCCTATCCAGGTTCGAAATAATCCGTTTTTGTCCAGGTAGAATTTTGGCCGGATATAAGTTGCACTCAGGCTGTATAATCATTCTTTAGAATTTTATTGTCGTTTTATCGCTGTGGCATTGACGGCAAGTACAACATCTGATTACGCGATCCTATCCTCCGCTGGCTATCAACTTCCCCTGTTCGTTGAAAAGCAATTCGTCGCCTTTTTAAAATTCTTTTCCCTCAATTGTCGCATTATCTGAAAGCGTGCAAGACCTCAAATGGCCATTATCATGAAAATAGGTGGCATCGCCGCCGCCAAATAGGACAGACATGAAGCGATATTTGGCACAGGGAATTCCCTGTATGATCTCGTCCCGCAGACCAAATTCGTGAAGAGCCGGTCGTAACAAATAAGCCGCGACAAAAAGCAGTATAGCCAGTTCGTAACCCAGTATCGCCAGCACCACTCCCATGCCCGAAAGGGAACAGGCTGAATAGAATATTCTATCTCGTTTATTCATGATCATATTCCTCCAACTCAAAAAGCACCTCGACTGTTGTCTCCAGCTTTTTAGCCAAAAGCAAAGCCAGTTTTACCGATGGACTATAGTTGCCCTTTTCGATGGCTACAATTGTTTGACGAGAAACCGAAACCATGTCAGCCAATTGTTGCTGGCTGAGTTCTCCTCGTTCAAATCGAAATCTTCTTAAGTTCGTCTTCATCAGCCTTATCATGTCTTTCTTCTATATTGTTAACTCGTTATAATTGTAAACTAATATCGACATAGTGTCAAGAATAATTTACAATTTGACAAAAATAATTTACACTTGGATTATCAGTAAATTTGATTTGAGTCACTCAAATGCCTGGATTTGCGAGAAATGCTCCAGAAGCGTCAGTCGGTAAAGCCAATCCAGAATCTACTAATTATCTTTTGCCGTAAAGACCCAGGGAGAAGGGATATCGTATTCCTGCCTGAGGATCAGATTAAGCTGCCCCGCACCATGCTGAACGTGGCGCATATTATACAGATGCAACTCCACTTTGTTAAAATCAACCATACCGAATTTGAATCTGCTATCAAGAGCTTCATCGGTCATGGCCATAATTGTCGTTTGGCATTTTTCACGGCAATATTTAAGATAATTAAAAAGTTCAGACTTCGTATATGTCCGCTCGGGCAGGATTCCGGACGGATCCATTTCCGTCATGCCAAACGGTTCGGGGGGATGAAAATCTTTGGTATTATCGGTTAGATAATAATCGAGCCAAAAAATAGTATGGTAAGCGACATACCAAAATATATGAAATTTCGATCGATCATCCCACAGTTCATCAGGGCAAGCGGCCATAGCGTTTTCAAGTGTATCGATTGCGGCACCGAACTGCCCCCAAATGCCTTTCTTCCATAGATTATCCATTAAATTCCTTCTCGGTTTAAATTATCTGCATTGAACAGTATAAATACTTGAAGGCTGGCATGCAACCCGGCGATACCTTTTGATTCATCGCACTAAAAGAAACTCATTATACTCATCGATCGATATTTATCTTGCTGAAAAAATCATTTTATGACATAATTCCGAAACGAGACAAAATATATAGTCTATTTTTTAATCTATGCCGATTAGATTATTAACGTATAATTTATCTATTGCGTAGTTTTTGATTAGGCCGGTTTGTCCAATAATATTGTAAAAGGGAGTTTTTTCGTTTGTGATTTGGAATATAAATCCGCTGCACTCGATGGGACAGCAATCTGAGCAGTACGCCCGGAATATCAAAGAATACGTAATTAGACCCTGGACAATTCTGCGCAAAGTTCGACGCCAGGATATTCCCGCCGATCTGCTGGCTGGATTGACAGTCGCGGCGGTGGCCATTCCACAGGCGATTGCCTATGCTTCGATTGCGGAGCTTCCACCCCACATTGGTCTATATACGGCGGCGGTAGCGGCTATAGTCGGTTCTTTGTGGGGATCATCCCGCTTTCTGGCGACCGGTCCGACAAATGCCCTCTCGTTGTTAGTTCTGCCTTTATTATTGTCGGTCGCTCTTCCGGGTACAAGAGAATATCTTTTGGCGGCAAGTTTGATTGCGATTATTGCCGGTGCGATCAGCATGAGTCTGGCATTTATGCGCCTCGGGGTGGTGGTGACTCTGGCATCACGTTCCGTTTTGCTTGGATTCGTTGCCGGGGCGGCGCTGCATATTGCCGTGGGACAAACCCGGCATTTGCTGGGGCTGGATATTCCGCCATCATCGGAGTTGTTCGATATCATCCTCTCGGTTTCGAATGAGATATCTAATACGCATGGCATAAGTCTGATACTGGGCATGGGTTCATTTGCAATGATGATTATCCTGAACTTTTTTGGCTCTCGCACACCCGCCGCGCTGTTAATTGTAACCATCTCGGCGCTGCTTGTGTTATTGTTTGGATTGGAGGATCTCGGAGTTCGCGTAATTGGCAATATCCCCCGTTCACTTCCGCCCCCGATATGGATTTCTACCGGAATGATCCCCGACCTGCAAATGATTCGGGCATTAGTAATCGGGTCGGCGGCCGTGGCCGCACTGGGTCTGGTAGAAGCGGTGGCCTCCTCCCAAACATTGGCTCGTCAGACTGGCGACCGCCTGGACCCCAATCAGGAATTTTTTGGCCAGGGTTTGGCGAAAATGGTGTCAGGCTTGTTTTCAGGCTATGCCTCTTCCGGTTCGTTTACGCGTTCGGCTCTGGCTCAACAATCCGGAGCCAAAAGCCACCTCACCGGCGTCTTTACCGGTCTCTCCATATTAGTAGTAATGATGACCTTCGCTCCCTATGCCAGAATCATACCAAGAGCCTCAATCGCCGGAGTTCTAATGGTAATTGCCTGGGGGATGGTCGACTGGAAAGCGATTCGGCGCGTCATACGAACGTCTCGCGTGGAAACGACTATCATGGGAATAACTTTTCTGGCAACTTTGATTCTTCCCCTGGATTTTGCCATCCTGAGCGGAATCGTTTTTTCTCTGGCTTTATTTATTGTCCGTTCAAGTCTGCCGAGAGTTTATTCCGTTGTTCCTGATTCTACATATCGCCATCTGATTCATGATACCAGATTGCCTGTTTGCCCCCAACTGGGCATTATGAATATCCGCGGACCTTTGTTTTTTGGGGCGGTTCACCATATTGAAGAAGAACTGCGGCATAATCATGAACGGTATCCTGGGCAGCGCACGCTTGTTTTGCGAATGCACGCTGTCGATCAATGTGACATGAGCGGTATTGATATGCTTGAATCCGTAGTTCAAACGTATAGACAGATGGGTGGTGATGTCTTTCTCGTGCGATTGCGATCACCTGTCAGGAAAGTTCTCGAGCTATCAAGCTTTATTGATGAGACTCTTGGTCGTGACCATATCCTTCATCAGGAAAATGCAATTGAATATCTTTTTGAGCACGATATTGATCCGCAGGTTTGTATTTATGAATGCGAACATCGGGTTTTCTCAGAATGCCAGGCTGTGTTGAAACACGTTTATGGTGATGATGTGCCATCGGCGTCGTTGGATCCATTGGGACATCATTTCCAGGTGCCGCCTTTGGAATTTCAAGAGTTAATGGCCAAGCCGGAAGCATTACTGATTGATGTACGAGAACCGGTTGAGCATAGGCGTGTTCATATTGATGGAGCAGAACTTTTACCTCTTCGTGATTTATTGAGAACCGCCGCAGATTTGCCCCGAGATAAACTTTTGCTTTTGGCCTGTCGCTCTGGACGCCGCGCGTCAAGGGCATTATATGTTTTGGAAGAACTGGGATTTGATAATTTAGCTGGACTGCGCGGCGGCCTTCTCGCCTGGCGAGCGGCTAAACTGCCGGTGGTGGTGGAAGATAATCACAAAGAGAAATAATTAATTCCTATCCTCCTGCGGATACAAGAGGATAGTTTTCACTTGTTGTAATCAACATATTGGTATCAATCTTATTGAGCAATCAAAAACACCAAATCAATCATCATTCTTTTTCAATCGCCCCGCCTTCATTAAAGCGCTTCGTAGAAGATACTCAATATGCCCATTGACACTGCGGAACTCATCGTTAGCCCAGCGCTGCAAATGATCGAGTAGCTTCGGATCGATCCTTATCAGAAATGGTTTTTTCTGCGCCACGACTATTGATACATCGTTCCGGTATTAATCACCGGTTGGGTTGAAGTTTCACTACATAACACAACCAGGAGATTTGACACCATTGATGCCTTTCGCTCATGGTCGAGCTCGATAATATCCTTGGCCGATAACTGCTGCAGGGCCAATTCTACCATCCCAACCGCGCCTTCGACGATTAACTGACGGGCCGCAATAATGGCGCCCGCCTGTTGCCGGCGCAGCATCGCCTCCGCGATTTCGGGCGAATAAGCCAGATGACTGATTCTTGCTTCCAAAACTTCAACTCCGGCTTGATCCAATCGCTCCTGAATTTCTTCCTTCAGTTTTTCGGAAATATCAGCAGTGCTTCCCCGCAGGGATATAATCTCGTCATCCTTCGAATCATAGGGATATTGAGTCGCCATATTACGAACCGCCGATTCACTCTGAATCTTGACGAATTCCTCGTAATCATCCACCTGAAAGCAGGCTTCAGCGCTGTCAACAACTTTCCAGACAACGATTGCCGCGATCTCGATTGGATTTCCATCGACATCATTAACTTTCATGCGGCCCGTTTCAAAATTCCTGACCCGCAGGGATATCCGCCTTTTGCTCAATAGCGGATTAGCCCATTGAAGGCCTTCGCGTCGAGTTGTTCCGGAATATTTACCAAAAAGTTGAAGGACCCGGGCTTCGTTTGGATTTACGAAGAATAATCCAACAAGAAAAAAGATATTAAAAAATATCCAGACGCCCAGTATTATTTTAACAATCGGCGGACCCAAAATAACCATGACCGTCGCCGCGATTAGGGTAGCCAAAAGAATAAACAGAGCTGCCCATCCTGAAAATGTGTTTCGTATTTGTTCTTTAATCATACTATCCTCCTTACAAATGATATCATAATGATATTACGGAGATATCGCAAGTAAGTTTCATCTTTTTTTTGTTTTTTCATAAATTATTCTGATTAATAGGTTGAATATTGTAAGAATGCGGGTACTGAAGTTCTTTTTTATAAATTTTAAAGATTATTTTGGAATCTACGCTCTTAATGAGTCAACAATTTTCATTCGCGAGGCTCTGACAGCAGGCAAGAATCCGCCCAAAAAACCCATAAGCAAAGAAAAAATAATAGCTGATATAATTATTGGGGAGGACATTTGAAAATTAAAAGCCAGTTCCGAAAAAGTGTCCCAATTAGTTGTTGAGATTCGAACGAAATTCAAAAACAACGCGCCAACCACGCCCAACATTCCGCCCAACAGGGCAATAATCGAGGATTCGAATAAAAACGACCAGAGAATAGTAAAGCGGCTGAACCCCAAAGCCCTCAAAGTTCCGATTTCTTTGATGCGGCCGGCCACGGCGGCATACATTGTAATCATTGCCCCGACGATGGCGCCCAAACTGAATATAATACTGATGATGTTTCCGGTTAAGCCTATAAACGTTGAAAATGCCTGTGATTGGCGGGCATAGTATTCTTTTTCCCGAAGGATTTCAAGAGGCAGGCGGCGGTCGTCTTCTATTTTAGTTTTTAATGCTCCGAATAGAGTTGTATCGGATAGCCGAAAGGTCACCGAGGAATAAACCGGACGCCGGAAAGCATCGGCGGCCTGTTCGAGGTCGCACCATACTTCCGATTCACTGCCCGTACCTTCGGTATCAAAAATCCCCACAACCGTCCAGTCACGCGCCCCGAATCTGATTTTGCCGCCGATTTGGCAGTTTTCAAATCCTTCGGCAAGGGAGCGGCCGACTATAATTTCTGATCCGGCATTTTCCCACATCCGGCCTTCCGTCAATCTGATTTTAGGCCGTAAAATCAACGATTTGTCCGTAACGCCTCGAACGACGACATTCCCCTCATTCTCGCTCTTGAGTTTTTTTATTGAAATCAAAACATATATTTCATTCGTGATAAGCGGCTGGCCGTTTTCATCCAATGCTATTTCCGGGAAAGTGCTGAGGATTCGCGCCTGTTCATAATTGATTATCGATTGCACTTCCGTTTGGGAGGCCATCCGTATCGCTACCACGTTTCCATCATGGCCGGAATCGATCAATGTCTGCGACAGGCCATTGGTAAGCATCATTGAGGCGCAAAAGACAAAGACGACCAAACTTATTCCCAGAATAGTCAATACTGATGTTATCTTATGTTTGATAATGTTTCTTATTGTGTAACTGGCCGGTATCATCATCTTACCTCATTAATCAACAATTCTTAACGCGTCAACAATATTGGCTCTTAAGGCTCGGTTAATCGGAAAAATGGACGCCACAAAACCGACCAATATGGCTATCCCGAAAGATAACGTATAGGTCAATAAATCGGTCTGGAAACCGGGGAAAAACTGGCTTAAGGCGACAGCGACGCCATTGGCGACTGCATTCAGCAGGATAATTCCGAGAATGCCCCCCAAAAAAGCGATAAATAGCGATTCGCCCAAAATCAGGCCAACCAAATGATAATTTTGGAATCCGATTGTTCGCATAAAGGCATATTCCGATACTCGTTCTCGAGCCGTCATGGCCATAGTATTTGCCAGGACTAATAAAATGACGCCAATTATCAAAAACGAAATAATTCGCAAACCGAGTATGATAGCGCTTGACATCTGGATGAAACTCAGCTGAAAATCTTTTTCTGTCTCCGTCCTGGTTTCAGCCCAGGAATTATCAAAGCGGGAATCGACGGCGTTACTGATGGCCGCGGACATATCGGGATTGGAAATTTTCAAAGCATACCACCCGACCTGCCCGGCCCTCCCCGGAGATTGTATTTTGAGTGTCTCATCGAGATAATCGAACCTGAATATAAACATTGTTTCATCGGTCGATTCATCCCGCCCGGTATAAATCCCTCGAATATTAAATTCCCAGTTGCCGGGATATATAGTGCCGATAAGCGTTATATTATCGCCAATTTGCCAACCGAATCTGTCGGCCAAACCCTGGCCAACGATAGCAGCCTTGCGTTCATTTTTAAAATCCTCGAACTGATCCGGGGGAATAATTATTTCGGGATACAAATCAAGGTAATTATTATGATCAACGGCAAAGTTGGGGAAGAAATTACGAGGATCAACATAATAAGCGCCAAACCAGCTGGCATGGCTGACATCCTCGACTCCCTCGATTTTCATTAATTGATCTTTGTATGCGATCGGCAAAGTGAAAATAATGGAAACCGCATGCCGTGTAATGAGGCGATCCGGCGCAGCCGCCCGCGCCCCGGAATACCAGGCATTGATAAATGTCCGGATGAGCCCGAAGGCCATGATAGCCAAAGCTAATCCCAAAATTGTAAGGAAGGTCCGGAGCTTTTGCCGAAATGAGTTTTTTCTGACGAGTTTTAAAACCTTCATCCGTCTAACTGTCCTTTATCCAGATGTCGTATTTTACTTGCCTTGTCAGCGGCATTAGGATCATGAGTAACCATAATGATGGTTTTGTTAAATTCATTATTCAAACGAGTCATTAATATTAATATCTCATCAGCCGATTTTTTATCAAGATCACCGGTAGGCTCATCCGCTAGAATTAAAGCAGGATCTGATACAATGGCGCGCGCAATGGCCACTCGCTGTTCCTGCCCCCCGGAAAGTTGGCGTGGATAATGCTTCATCCGGTCTGATAATCCGACAATTGACAGCGCAGTCTCAACATGTTGCCGCCGTTCTTTTTTTGAAAGATTTGTCAAAAGCAGAGGCATTTCCACATTTTCAAAAGCGGTCAGAACAGGCAGAAGGTTGTAGAATTGAAAAATAAATCCGATATTATGAGATCGCCATTTGGCCAGGCGTTTTTCTCTCATATTCCCAATATCTTCGCCGGCGACTCGCAGAGTTCCAGAAGTCGGCTGATCAATTCCGGCAATCAAGTTTAAAAGAGTGGTTTTGCCTGATCCGGATGGCCCCATTAACGCCAGAAACTGGTTTTCCTCAATGTCCAAATCAATATTCTGTAGAACCGGAATTTCAAGTTCATTTCTGAAATATGATTTATTTACGCCGCGAATTTCGACTATTGAATTATTCATCTGCTTTAACCCTGAGTTTAATTACTAATTTCGACCTTATCTCCATCTTTTAATCCTCCGGGAGGATTGAGAATAACTTTCATCCCGGCGCTGACACCGGAAATAATCTCGGTCAACTCGCCCATCTCTTTGCCCGGCTCAACTCTGGCAATTCGGGCATATTCGCCGTCGCAGACGAAAATAACATCCTTGCCCTCACGTTGAGCGATTGCGTTCCTTTTCACAACCAATACCTGTATTAAATCTTCCGCTTCGTGTTCTTCAACCGGCAGAAAATTTACCCTGGCCGACATTTCAGGAAGTACGCCGTCATTTTTCTCCCTGAACGCGATTTTGACCATAACTGTCGCGCGACTGCGGTCGGCCGTGGGAACAATCTTTTTGACAAAGCCGCTATATTTAATGGAAGGATATGCATCCAAAATAATCTCGCATGGTTGCCCCGGAACAACTTTTTGAATATTTGATTCGGAGACGTCCGCTTCCACTTCCAAAGACGACATATCCGCAATAGTAACGACCGCGCCGCGCGATGACGCCGAAGCGGCCAAAGGCGCCACCATTTCACCGACGTCGGCATCCTTGGTCAGAACCGTGCCGTCAAAAGGCGCTCGGATAATGGTGTTTTCCAACGCGACTTCGGCAGCCCGTATCTGGGCATTACCGGCTTGTACATTGGCAATTGCTTTTTGGAATCCGGCGGTCGCTTGGTCAAAAACCTCCTGAGTCGCAAAACCCGCATCAAGTAATTTTTTCTGTCGATTGTAATGCAGGTGGGCTTCTATTGAGTCCGCTTGATACTGTCTAAGATACGCTTTAAATAAATCCAGGTTGGCAGTAATATCGTCGTTTTCCAATCTGGCAATGACGTTTCCTTTCCGCACCATATCGCCCTCTTCGACATTCAGGCTGATCAGGCGGCCGGTCGCCTTTGACGAAACTGACGCCTTAATTTGAGCCACGACATATCCGGTTGCGACCAGATCAATATTTGCCTCGGGTCCGGACAAATACCGCACAGTATCGATATTTACTTTCTTTGCCGGTGCAACTTCCTTTAACGTGTACTGATAACCAAAATAGAGCACGGCGGGGATGAGTATCCAGAAAAAATTGAGCCATTTTTTTTTGCCGCCGGAGCGAGTTTTTTTGGAATCGCGATTAATTTTCAAACCGGACAAATCTGCGTTTTCTGCGTTTTTTTCTTCCATAATTCCCAATTTAAATTTTTTATTGCCATATAAACATCACTTTTTAGTCATAGTTCACGACAACTCAATATATTTCATGACCCATTTCAGGCCAAGTAAATTCTTTATCGGCGATCATAATCTGATAAAAAATAAATCATTATGCTTAATAGGGCTGGTCTAAAGGACTTACCTTGTAAAACGCCAAAAATGGGCTAATCTTCTTACCCTCAGAAAGGCATACTATAAAATAAATCGTTTTTTACAATAATAAATGTAGGTTTTTGACGGAGTACTTGTTATGTTGCATAGTTAAAAATTCATTTTTGAGTTCGACCTTTATCGTAGTTTTGTCTTCTACCACATCACACCGCTAAAGCTTAATCTCGAATTGATGGCGCAATCATGCGCAATATATCATTTATCCTGAAGCCTCTGTCTTCTTCGGAACGCAGACCTATTCGGGATAAACAACTACGGAGTGTAGAATGAATATCTACATCGGAAACATGTCGTTCGATACGACAGAAGATCAATTACGCCAGGCCTTCGCGGGTTTTGGTGAAGTCTCTACCGTCAACATTATTAAAGACAAGTACAGTGGTGAGCCGAAAGGCTTCGCGTTTGTCGAGATGTCTGACAAAAACGAGGCAATGGCTGCCATCAGCGGCCTGCATGAACAGGATCTGAATGGACGCGCGTTGAATGTCAACGAAGCAAAGCCGCGCACTCAAAGCGGCGGCGGCAACGGCTCTCGCAGATCGTATTAATGGCAAAGAAAAGAAACCTGCGCTAATTCTGGCGCGGGATCTGTTTCAGAGGAGATTGGCTTATGGCTAATCTCCTTTTTTTTTCCTATTTTTGATGATGCGTGAGTTACAGGCAGGCACAGTGTCGCATACTATCCCGGGTATCAGGCCGCGCCAAGATTGGGAATTTCACAAGAGGAATATGCCGTCTCTGATTTCGAGAGATAGGCGTTGGGATTGTGGAGTATTGCTCCCTCCGGCAGCCAATCCCAAAACTCACCGAGATCTTTACGAATCCTCTCCACGAAATATTCGGGAATCTCGGTTGTCTCTTGTTCAAAGAAACGCCGGAATGGCGGGTCGGTGTCCAGCCTCTTTCGCATCTCAGTATAATATTTGATTCTGCCAAATCGTTCTGATGAAAACCCGCGAACGACATTCAGCCATCTCGGAATAGTCTCTCCATTTGCCAAAAACCGCCGAACCAGCATGCTGGAAGAATAGGAGTACTTCGTAATATCGATAAGATTATCATAAAGCTCTGACCATGAGTAGTTTTTTGGTCTAATATTCATCTGAACGTTGCTGAGAAAGTGAAAGGGAAACGGCAAGACCCGATTGGCTTTTTGAAATTCGAGATTCAATGGCGCCGCCAGACCGAATGCCGAGAGCATTGAAAAGGCAGGAAAGGCGCCCGGGCTGAGATCCAAAAACCGCTTGGTAAGTTCAAACGGCTCTACCCCCGTATCAATATCAAGTCCGAAAATATGATTGGTTTGGACATAGGGGATATGCCGCAGAATCATGTTGACATGATCAGAAACTTTTTTGACCTTATCCATCCCCATCGTATCCCCGGTCCTTGATTTCTTACTCAGCTCAAACCAGGATTCAATTCCCGGCAACAAAGCCTTGAAACCATTACGCTTAAGGCGTTTGACACGAGACTCCGATAGCAATGAAAGGGTCGATTCGGCAACGAAGTCGATGCGGCCGGGAGGCACTACTTCCTCTATTGCCTCCATACAATTATCGAATCTGACGCCGAAGTTTGGATCGTGCCATGCCACTCGGGGATGTTTCAATTTACCCATCAGAAAAAGCAGATCTTTTTTCATCCCCTCAGCATCAAATGGCTGGTAAGGTACCGACGAATCGATACAGAAGTTGCATGAATACGGACAACCCAGGCTGCTTAAGAGGGGAACCAGCTTAATGAATGGCGCTTTTTGCAGACTTTTTTCAATGAATTTCCAGCGTTCACTTACACCGGGCAGGCGAACAGGATGCCGGTTGGCGGAGAAATACAAACCAATGGGGCGGTGCTGAGAGCAATCCCGCAGGACTTCCAGAATTATCGCTTCATCGGTAAATCCCAGCGCATAATCAAAGTATTTTAGGGCATCATGCGGGTAGCACCGGGCATGGGGACCGCCAATGGCGGTGATCGCTCCACGCGAACGGAATAGATTACTGAGCGCGTACGATAACAAAGCCGCTTCGGTAAATGAGCTTATAAAAACAAAATCAACCTCGTCCGGTAATTCCTTAATGAGGTTTTCCCGACCCGTATATGTGACCAGAGTAACTTCATGCCCTTGTCTTTCACACCATGTAGCGATAACCTGAGGCATGATGCTAACGAAGTTTGCTCCCATGACGCGCATCCAAATTGTTCGCGTCGGAGCTTTTGCCACAAGATCAATAATACCAATTTTCAGTTTACGCATTAATCTCCAGTCTTAAAAAAATTCTAACCGCACAATAGTTAGATGTGCAAGAACTATCTTCTAACCAATCACCAAACCACTCATTGCTCTGTGAGGTTGCGAGAATTACCGTATTTATTCCAAAACGATTAACGCCACAGGAGCCAGTAATGGTAATCTATATCAATGTTACGCAATTAGAACGATATTCCCAATCATTCAAAGGATTGAAAAGAGAATTAGTCCCTAAGATTGAGATGCTATGAATTAGTCTCTGAGTTTCAATTGCGAGATTGCCTGACCATTCCCTCGGAAAGGGCGAAACTGGCCAGCTCCAACCGGCTATGGAGAGCAAGTTTTTCCAACGTGTTATGGACGTGGCTCTTGACCGTATGAACCGCGATATTAAGTTCGCGGGCAATTTCCTTGTTGCTCCTTCCCCTTGCAATGAGATCGACAACTTCGTGTTCGCGTCGGGTTAACCTGACCGCTTTCATAAAACGGTCAGCTTTCCCGCTTTGGACCGCGTATTCAACAATGTGGGAAAAAAGAGATTGGGTAAGAGACGGCGGCAGTACTTTCTTTCCTTCCGCGACCGACCTTATGGTATGCAGAAAATCATCGATGGTAGCGTCTTTGAGTATGAAGCCCGAGACGCCCGCCTTGACGAATTCGACGACTTCGGCCTGTACCGGCATCAGATCCATCACCACGATTTCGGCTTTTGGATAGTCCCTCTTGATAAGTTCCGCGATTCGCAGGCTGTTTTGGCTCCTCAGGCCAAGATCGAGAAGAACAACCTGAGGCTTGATTCTCTTCGCTTTCTCCCGGGCATCGCCATTACCCGTTGACGACACAGCCCGTATATCCGGTTGTTCATTAAGCATGGCGGTTATGCCTTCGCACAAAAGACGATTATCTTCTATCAAAAGCACGCGAATCTTCGGCACGTGTAATTTCTCCTTAATTATTGAAGACCCTGCTAATAAATAAAATATAACCTCAATTTGTCAACAGGAAAACTGGGTTTTCTGAGAAACTTTGTATACTGCAAGAAACTCCTTGACATCATTACGATTTTAATGACTATGTTTTTGCCAGTGAAGATAAAGTATTTAGATTTTTTTGGGATATTCGCTCTGGAATGGCAAAGCATAAAAACTGTTAAATATAGAATATTTTGAACCAGATAATGTGCAATGAAACGTAAGGCTTTATTAAACAATTAATTATAGCAGTTTTCCCTTGTGCGGCTCAGGAAATTGGGCTGATTATTTTTTGAAGATTTTCTAAAATAATTCAAAAAAATGCAAAATTTTACTTGACCAATATGTCAAATATGACGATACTGTCAAAAATGACAAAGGTGTCAAATTTGGTTGAAGAAACAATAAGGACTAAAAGCCCAATTCGGGGAAAGCAGTCACGGCAACGACGTGGGTATGAGCGGACTCGAGAGAAACTAATAAATGCGGCCAGATCCGTTTTGACCGAAAGGGGGCTTTCCGCTTCGGTGGATGAGATTACTCAGCGAGCCGATGTTGCCCGCGGTAGTTTCTATTACCACTTTAAAAGCAAGGGAAGGCTAATAAGTTTACTGGTCGATGATATCCTTGCCAAATTGACTCAAAAAATGAATGATGAGTGCTCTAATAAGAAGGGTCTTGAGTCAATGCTGGATGGAATTATTCAGGTCCATATTAAATTCTTCTCTGAGCGCTGGGAGGATTTTGTTCTTTACTACCAGGGACGCGCCGATTTGACTCTGGATGATTCGTATGACGGACTTGAAAAACCGTTTTTAAAATATGCCAAGAGCATAGAAAAGTTGTTAGATGCCAGCATTTCCGAACCAATTTCGGATACCAGGCTTCGTCGTGTCGCCAACGCTATTGCCGGATTTATTTCGGGATATTACTCTTTTGCCAGCGTGGCTTCACCGGAACAGGATATCGACAAGGAGTTTCAATCGTTAAGGACCGCCTTTGTCACCAGCCTCGCTCGATTCGCAAGAGAGGCCATGCCCGAGAGTCAGGTAAAGTGGTAAGGCATGGATAAATCAAATCTATTTAAATGGAGATTCCAATTTCGGTTGGCAGTCAATTATTTCCAAAAGTCAACCACTCCTGCGGAACATTTTGTATTGAGTCGTCAAGTTGGTTCGGTTCACGAGGAGACTTAACCGGACACGGGGAAGGCGGCTTCAGGCCTACCGCCTGAATCACGTACCTTTGCAGCCCGTATCTGAGGATTGCGAGGAATAGAGTACATATCAAGACAAGTGAATAATCAAACCGAAAGGTTCGACAAACATTTGCGAATCGGCCAGAACTCGTATGGTGCAAAGAACTGCCCAAGCGTTCGAATGACCGGCATTTAATGAGGCTTTTGTGTGACATGAAAATAATGTTAGAAAATTGTGGAGATATGTAATGAAAACGAAGTATTGGATCTTGGCTACATTAGCTGTCATGCTAATTATCATACCGTTTCTCAATACCGGTATGGGACAAGATCCCGAGGATCCTGTTGACGAGCCAATTGAAGAGTATGAGTATGAAGAGGAAATCCTACCCATACTGAGAACGGCAAAAGAATATGGATCGCTTGATACTTTTCTGTTGCTCTTGCGCAAATGCGGTCTAAATGAGGAATTGAATGGGGATGGGCCTTATACACTGTTTATTCCCGACGATTCCGCATTTGCCGATCTTAAACCAGAAATATGGGAGAAACTAAACGCCGATGGTGATTATCTTAAGGCGATTATTTCCCAGCACATAGTTATCGGTCATGAAATTGAATTCGGCGAAGAGTCTCGGACTTTTACCATCAAAGTCCAAAGCGGCGATGAAATCAGCGCCGAGGTTACTGAGGAATCGGTGCGTCTTGACCACTCATGGATAATCGATGAATGGATTGAGTGCACCAATGGTGTAATTCATGTTATTGATTCCGTCCTTCTTCCTCTAAAAGGGAAGCAGAAGGGCTAACCGGAGCGCATCCTGCTTTCGGCATTACGGCATTAGCGGATGCGCTCAAAACCAACTCTTTATGGAGTGCCAAACTGTGAAAACAAAATTTGCGGCCGGCGCCGCTGTAGAACAGGCCGTTGAACGGCTGACGGCTTATGAGGAATTAAAACAATTTGGTTCCGATGAAATCGAAAATGCCTGGGGATTGGCTTGTAGTTTTGATATTTATGATTGTAATCCCGATACCATTCGTAATGCCGATGAAATCAAAAGATTCGTTTATGAACTGTGCGAATTGATTGAGATGAAAAGATTCGGCGAATGCGTGGTAGTTAATTTTGGTGAAGACGAACGCGTGGCGGGTTTTTCAATGACCCAGCTTATAGAAACTTCCCTTATCTCGGCTCATTTTGCCAACGCCTCCAATACGACTTATCTGGATGTATTCAGTTGTAAACCATATGACCCGGAAGTCGTGGAAGAATTCGCTCTTGATTTCTTTGGCGGTTCACGTTGCGTTACAAATGTGTCTTTGAGGCTTTAACCATGCGTCAGATTCGTATTATCACAGATTTACGGGAATGTCGCCGGCTCTGGGAACAGGTAATTCCAAAAGAGTTGGTTTCAGACCTCTGGCAAGTCCGCGCCTGCTTTCAAAATCAATATGGACATCCGCCTTGCTTCATTTTGGCCGAGGAGGATGGTAACATAACCGGTTTTCTGCCTCTCAGCTGGAACAATGAGACAGGTCATTACAATTACTTTCCCGGAGAAACATGGGAAGGCAAAACCTGGCTGGAACAGAATCGTATTATTGTTAAGGATCGCCACACTCTTGATGCCATGTTGGCCGGTTTGGATAAACCGTATCATCTCAGATACCTTCGCAAAGATGGGAATTGGGATAAGATCGATGAGGGTACGGATGAAACGGGTTATCTTTTTATTCCCGATAATTATGATTATGATATGGATCGCTACTTCGATGCCTTTTCGCACAAAACTTCCAAAAAGCTCAAGAAGGAATTAGCTGTCTGGGATAATCATAAGGTAGAGTGGCGATTTGACAAGCTGGAAGATTTTGAAATTCTATGCCAGATGAATATCAGCCGATATGGACGGTTGTCATATTTCCATGATAATCGTTTTTTAGAAAGTTTTCGCTCTCTTTTGCGATTTTTGGACGACCAGAATTGGCTGCGCATTGTGACTGTAATCGTTGACGGTGTCCCGGCGGCTGTGGATATGGGCAGTCTTTACAATGGTATGCTCACCATGCTTGCGGGAGGGACCAATGGAGACTTCCGGGGTATCGCCAAGCTGATTAATATACATCACATGACCTATGTCTGCGAAAATAGGTTAGACAGCGTCGATTTCCTGTGCGGCGATTTTAATTGGAAAACTCTGTTTCACTTGACGCCGGCGCCTCTATATGTTCTTGAGGGTAACCCGGAAGCGATATCTAAAAAGGCCTTAGCCGCATCAAATTATTTCGCGCCGCGGGTCCCTGTGCACGGCATGCGGGGAGCGCCTCATGCCTGATCGTCGGGTATTGGTAGTCGGGACCACACCGGATTATATTGCTTATATCGATAAGCATTATCCGGGGCGGGCTCTGTTTTTAACCGATACTATTCACCGTACCGGCATCAGTGAAACTGTGCCTGATGCCTCCAGCGAAATTGTCACCCATCTATCTGATTCAAGCAATGTTCCGGATACCATAGAAAACCACCTGAAGGCAAAACGTCAGAGCCTGTCCGGGGTGGTATGCTACGACTGCGAATGGCTAATTTTGGCGGCCACACTGGCCGAGCATTTCGACCTGAGTTTTCCTTCGGTCGAATCGGTCCGGCTAAGCAGAGATAAATATTTATCGAAAATCAGATGGCTTGAAAAAGGTATACGCTGTCCCAGAGTTGAATTGATTAATAATGCCTGGCAGGTATCCGGTCTTACCGAACGTATTGGCGGCTCAGTTGTCCTTAAACCGCTGACTGGTTCGGGAAGTGAATTGACTTTTCTCTGCCATGATAATTATGATTCAGCCATTACCTTTCGCGCAATAAGAGAAGGCTTATTGTGGAGATCCGATAATCCTCTATACAAAACAAATCATACTAATGAACAAAAGGCGATTGAACCGGTGGTTTTGGCCGAAGAATTTTTTGAGGGCCGCGAATACAGCGCCGATTTTATAATTGCGGACACCGGTATTCAATTAATCCGAGTCGCAAAGAAACTCCGCGACGAATCTCTTCCGTTCGGCACGACAGCGGCCTACGTTGTTCCGGCTAAACTCCCTGAAGGCATCAATCATGATGAGCTTGCGGCAAAACTATTCAACGCGGCAGAAGCATTGGGTCTGGATAATGCCGTCTGTATGGCGGACTTCATCATCAATAAAAATGATATAGTTATTCTCGAACTGACTCCGAGGATTGGGGGAGATTGCCTGCCTCCACTCATTCGGCATTGCTGCGGCCTTGATACGATTGGACTGGCATTCGATTTGGCGGAAGGCCGCAGGATATCTATTCCTTCGCGGGAAAAATGGCGTGTAATGGTCGGATTGCGCTTATTTGCATCCGATAATGGAACTCTGCGGAAAATCGATTGCACGGCTCTGAACGATGATCCCCGGGTGAAAGAGATTTATCTGAAACGGATACCGGGTCACGAGATTGCGCTTCCACCGGATGATTATGATTCAAGGATATTGGGCCATGTTATTTTTGAGCCGCATCCCGATCAGCAGATTTCCCTGCAATGTGATCAAATAAAAGAAAAAATTTCGATTATTGTGGAGCAGTATCATGACCAGGAGCTCTTACGGTTTAATAATGAGATTCGCCGAATTGCTCAAGCGCCAGATCCCCAGGCTTGATCCAAAAGAACTGAAAATTTTTGTTCAATCATTTCTCGATCGGCGCGATGATTTCCTCCTGTTGGCTGAAAAAGAAGGCTGCCCCCTGTATGCTATTGATCGGGATGGGCTCATAGACAAGTCTAAACGATTCCGGAACGCCTTTGCTGAAGCCTTTCCAGCTATCCGCGTTTATTACGCCCTCAAGAGTAACAATCATCCGCTTATTGCATCAACTTTGGTAAAAGAAGGTCTGGGGCTTGATGTTTCAAGCGGCCTCGAGTTGAAGCTCGCCCTTGAATGCGACTCCCGGGATATTATCTTCAGCGGACCCGGCAAACAGCCCGACGAACTCAGGCTTGCCATTGAAAATTCCAATCGTGTGACAGTTTTATTGGATAGTTTCAGAGATTTGGCCAAATTGGAGAGTACTGCCAGCCAGTCCGAAACCAGGATGCGTGCCGGTGTGCGGCTTACTACTGACGAAACCAGCATATGGAAGAAATTCGGGATACCCCTAAATCGGCTGAAACAATTTTTCGAAGAGGCGCGGGAATGCAAGTGGGTTGATCTTTGCGGTTTGCAGTTTCATATTAGCTGGAATCTCTCCCCGAAATCGCAGGTTATTTTTATTGCCGACCTGGGGACCGAATTGCGGAGACTGGATAAAAAATTCCGAGAGAAAATTAAATTTATTGATATTGGCGGCGGCTTTTGGCCCGAAGAAGGTGAATGGCTGCAGCCGGCGGCCACTCCGCGGGGAATTCTCCAGAAGGCTTTATCGGATAATACAATTAATGGCCTGGAGCATTATAAATATTCAGCCAGCTCCATTGGTGATTTTGCCGAGCAAATTTCCGCATCATTGGGAAATAATTTGCCCGAAGATATTAACTGCACTATCTGTTTCGAACCGGGACGCTGGTTATGTAACAATGCCATGCATATTCTTGTCAAGGTTGTCGACGTTAAATCTCATGATATAGTAATAACCGATGGCGGAACTAATGCCGTCGGCTGGGAACGATTCGAATCTGACTATTTCCCCGTCATCAATCTGACTCGGCCCGGCCTGAAGGAACATGAATGCCTGATTGCCGGTTCACTCTGCACGCCGCATGACCTCTGGGGCTATAGTTATTTTGGCGATAAAATTGACGAGGGCGATATTCTATTAATTCCCAATCAGGGCGCCTACACATACAGCCTCAAACAGGAATTCATTAAACCGCCGCCCAAATGCGCCTTACTCGCAACCGAGATTTTAGTCACTGAGTCAAAAAAACTAATGGCAAAGCAGTTTAACAGTCGGGAGTAAACGCGTGAAGGCCGGTGCAAGTCAAATCAATGATAGGGCGGAATTCAGCTCGGGACTATTTGACGGGAAATCACGTAACGGGTCGTCTGTGCTTATCTGGGAAGGCGCCTACTCAAACATATTCATTATTCTAACAGGCGGAGCATTTCTCACTGGCATGGCTCTATTTCTCGGGGCCAATGATTTTGAAATAGGCGTTTTGGCAGCTGCGCCGTTTTTAATGCAGAGCGCTCAACTAATATCGCCGTTTCTATTCAAAGATATCGATGCATCAAGAAAAAATATTGTTTTGACGCTTGGAATAAGCAGGCTTTTGTGGTTGGCCGTTGTACCTTTAATGTTTCTAACGGGCTTATGGAGATTGCCGATTCTCATAGGCATCGTCGTCTTATCGGGACTATTGACAATGGTTACGGCCCCAGCATGGTTATCGATAATGGCCGATCTTGTTTCTCAAAAAATGAGGGGCAGATTTTTCAGTCGCAGAAATGCTTATGTCGCGGCGACAACAGTTGTAGCAACGGTATTGGCAAGTTTGATTCTTGACTGGTCCCGTAGCAGAAACCTCGAAGCTTTTGGATTTACTATAATTGTATTTTTTGCGGTTATCGGAGCATTGTTGGCCTGGCGGGCAATGAAAAATATTCCGGCAAATTCGAGCCTTAGGGAAAAATCTGTTGCGCCGATGCCATACTTTCTTGCTCCATTGCGTGACCAGAGATTTCGTAAGGTTTTAATCGTTTTTGCGGTATGGAATATGGCTGTAGGCTTATCAGCGGCATTTTTCGCGCCGCATATGCTTATCAACCTGAAAATGAGTTTTTTCCAAATAGGTCTTTATAGCTGCGCGGCCGCTCTAATTGCCGTTGCCTCCAGTTCTCTTTGGGGACGCTATATTGACCGCTTCGGCTCCAAGACGATTCTTAATATTTGCGCCTTTGGCATTTCGTTAATACCTCTTATCTGGCTATTACCTCATGAAAATTCAATATGGATATTAATACCGGAGGTGGCATATTCGAGATTACTCTGGGCTGGTTTTAACGTAGCCGCGTTTACTCTTCCGCTGGATAAAAGTCCCCGCATAGATCGCACTGTCTATTTGTCGGTTTTTGCCGCCATAACGGGATTGGCGTTTTTCGCGGCTTCAATTCTGGCTGGATTGGCGGCAGAAGCTTTTACCGGCTGGACTCATGCAATCGGCAGTTATACGTTCGTCAATTACCATCTGCTTTTTGTTGGTTCTGCGATCCTTCGTTTTTTGACGGCAGTCTTGATTGCGTCGTATCATGAACCAGCCGAAATGCGCCTGCCTGCTGTTATCCAACTCATGGGTTATGCTGTACTAAAAAGAATGTCAATTGGGCGGCAGATATTCCCATTCACTGCTTATGCGGACGAACCGGACAAAAATAATGAAATCTGATAGATGGTTTTTCAATTTGAACTTAATGCGAAAGGACTTTTTGAAGATTTGGTATAGCGGTAATAAGCGCGGAATTGAATGTCAGGTTGCGAAAAGGCTGTTAAAACCCCGCGTCAGTGCAGTAAATTTGATTCTGTGAGTTTTGAAACTCACAAGGAGTATGTGTCGTGGCAACAAAAATGAAGGTATTTGTCATGAATGGGATTGGTAAGGTTGGTTTTAGCGAAAAGCCGATTCCCAAACCGGGTCCCAACGATGCTATAATCAAAACAACGCATGCGTTAGTTTGCACCTCTGACGTGCACACGGTTAATGGCGCCATAGGTGATCGTAAGAATCTGACTCTTGGGCATGAAGCGGTTGGTGTCATTCATGAATTGGGCAAAGCCGTTACCGAGTTTAAGGTCGGTGACCGTGTTGCGGTTAACGCCATTACCCCCTGCTATAAGTGTGAAAACTGTCTTCGCGGATATACGTCACAATGTACCCAGATGCTGGGCGGCTGGAAATTTGCCAACATAAAAGACGGTGTCTTTGCCGAGTATTTTAATGTAAATGATGCCGAAGCCAACCTTGCCGTGATCCCCGACGACGTAAGTGAAGAAGCGGCCGTTTACACGACCGATATGATGTCAACTGGCTTTATTGGAGCTGAACATGCCAATATTCCCTTGGGAGGTTCGGTGGCGGTGTTCGCTCAGGGGCCGGTTGGATTAATGGCCACCGTTGGGGCAAGGTTGCTCGGTGCCGGGTTAGTTATCGGTGTGGAATCGGTGCCCAATCGCAAAAAACTGGCCAAACATTTTGGCGCCGATCTGGTCGTTGACTTTAAAAAGGTTGATCCGGTTGAAGAAATCAAAAAATTAACCGGGGGACAGGGGGTCGATTCGGCGATTGAGTGCCTTGGAGGTCAATCCACATTCGAGGCTTGTGTCAAAGTTACCCGTCCCGGCGGTACGATTTCGATTACCGGATATTTTGGTGAAGGGGATTTCGTCAACATCCCGCGCCTCGACTGGGGAGTAGGTATGAGCGATAAGACGATTCGAACCGGACTATGTCCGGGTGGTCGTGAGCGTATGAAGCGGCTCATGCGACTTATTCAGATGCGGCGAGTTGATCCGACACCGATGACAACGCATCGATTCAAATTCAAAGAAGTAGACAAAGCATTTCAATTGATGGCAACCAAAGAGGACAATATAGTTAAACCTTTAATAACGTTTTAGAAAAAAGGTTTAAGATCGCATAATCATTTTTTTGTTCTGAAAGGATTTTTCCAAATGGGACGCTCCAAAAAATCAAGACAGTGCCCGCGCTGTGCGAGCAAGGATGTAATTCTCCAGGATACTTACGTCGATGGAGTTAATCTTTATGTGTGTGCTGATTGCGATTATGAATTTGAAGTGGGCGGATATCGATCAAAGAATCGGGGCCGTGAGTTCGATCAGGATGATTATTCCGATTTCCCATCAATGAACAATGATTGGGATGGATAGCCCAGGTTATCGTCGATGAATGGAATCTTCCGGGATACCGCGAAGGACTAGTAAATGAATAAAATTAAGCCGGGGAGAAAAATTCCCGGCAGAGTTGATCCGTGCCGTATCGTAGCCAGGCTAAAAAATTCAGGGACTCTGGTTAATCTGGCGGGCAATTATGATTACCTGAGCAGCGGTTACTATTTATCCCAGGACCGCGAAAACAGCGGACATATTATCCGGCCGACGTGCAAAGAAATGCTTGATGCTTATGTGCCGCCGCTATTCCTTGAAAAAGCCAGGCTGGCGGGCATTCTTGTTCCGGAATATTATATTAGCAACGGGTATTTTGAGTCGCCGGTGATTGTCGATCCGATTAATCCCTTTACCCTCAAAGGTAGAGTCATCCTTAAGTCCGGGAAAGCAAGGACCATAGCCAAATCTCTGACGCGCAATTACACTTATGCGATTTGCTGTCAGGAAATCCCAGCATGCGGAAAAATAAAATACTTCCGATCGGTATTGGGATGGTCGGTTTCTCCTAAGTATCGGGAACTTTCTAATATTGTCTGGGAGGTATTTGACATTCCACTGGCCAGAGTCAGAGTAATTTGTACTGCCAACGGCGAATGTCTGCTGAGTGATATCTCTCCTCTATTCATTGAAGATCTCGGTGTTCGTGAAATCCGTTATGTACAGGAGCATGTCTCGTGGGACAATTAGGCATGTACGTTGAGCGATATACGATTTCAAGTTCGGATGAGATGAATACTCTCATGCGATTGAGCCAGGTGGCCCGCAGAATGGGACATCGGGTGGATTTTTTGTTCCGTCCGGACATGTACAAGATTCGGGAATATGATGCAATTTTCATCCGTGCTCTGACTGATCCATTGAACTCGGCCTATGTGGCGGCTCGCACGGCCGAAATGAACGGTATCAAAGTAATCGACGACCCCGACTCAATTAGAATCTGCTGTGATAAAGTTAATATGTATCAGCGCCTGATAAACAGCGGAATTCCAATACCGGAAACACGAATAATTAACCGTACGGAAGTCAATTCCACTATGGCCGGGAAACTATTCAGTGATCTTGGCCGTCCGGTTGTGATCAAGGCTCCTAACAGCAGTTTTTCGCGAAACGTTGAAAAGGCTTCGACAATCGAAGAGTTTGCGCCCATCGCGCGCCGTTTTCTCCGGCGTGCGGATCGAGTCGTCGTACAGCAGTTTATTCAGTCTTCTTTTGATTGGAGAGTTGGCGTGCTTGACGGAGAACCGCTATATGTCTGCCAGTACACGATCCCGAAAAAACGCTGGAAAATCCTAACCTATACACCCGACGGGAAAACTGTTCATGGCCCGGTCAAAGGAATTCCTTTGCACAAAGCTCCCGCCAGGCTGATCAAATGCGCGCTCAAAGCGGCCAATTCAATCGGAAACGGTCTTTATGGTGTTGATTTGAAGCAGACTGATAAAGGATATGTCATAATCGAGGTCAACGACAATCCAACCATTAACGCCGGAGAGGAAGATAGAGTGAACGGTGAATTGTACGAACGCCTGATCCGCTATCTATTCTCGCAGTGAAATAAAATGAGAAAAAAATACCGTATCAGATTGGCGACCGAGCACGATTTGAATGTGTTGGTTAGACTCGAAGAAGTAGCCTTCGAAACGGATCGCTTTACCAAAGACCAAATCGATTATTTCCTGACCGAATCCCGGGCTACGAATTTAATCATTGAAACGGGAAACAAGATTGCGGGAGCGGCCTGCGTTCTCTGGCGTCGGTCATATCAGGGAGCGAGGCTCTATAATATTGCCGTTGATCCCGCGTTTCAGGGGCAGGGGTTGGGCGATAAATTGCTCAATGAATGCGAAGTTGAGGCCGTCCGACGGGATTGTAACAAGATGGTACTTGAAGTGCGCGAGGACAATCACGGCGCCATCAAATTCTATGAAAAAAGGGGATATATTATCCTGCGGTCAATGCCTGACTATTATCAGGACGGAACCCCCGGCCTGAAAATGGCAAAAATGCTTCAAATGGATATTCCTAATAAACAAAAACTCAATGTGCCCTATTATCCTCAAACGCTTGATTTTACATGCGGCCCGGCGTGCCTGCTGATGGCGTTGAAATACTTCAACCCCAACACAGAATTGACACGAGCTTTGGAAATGACGCTCTGGAAAGAAGCGACTTTGATTTTCATGGCGTCCGGTTTCGGGGGCACCGATGGATATGGACTGGCGCTATCGGCCCTAAATCGCGGTCTGTCCTGCCATTTAGTTATGTCAATGGATTCGACGCCTCTTCTAAAATCAGTTCGAACACCCAAAAAGCGGGAAGTCATGAAAATCGTTCATAGCGACCTGAAGCGAAAAGCCAGAAAGGCCGGGCTGGGGAGCGCATTTTACGAATTCGGAATGGAAGAGATTATTTCTGCATTGTATCGAAATATGGTGCCAATAGTTATGATCAGTACCTATCGGCTAACGGGTGATCGCGTGCCCCACTGGGTCGTTGTCACCGGATGTGACAAAGAAAATATCTTTATTCACGATCCCGATGTAGCATCCTATAAGAAAAATCGTTCTCGAGCCCGTCATCTGCGCATCGAAAAATCAGAATTTCTTCGCATGTCACGCTATGGGAAAGAAGTCTATCGTTGTCTTTTGCTTCTGGAAAACAGTAAAAAACTTATCAAATGAATATTTAATATGGTTTGTATCAAACCACCCATAATCAAAAACGTGCTTTCTGTAAAGACATATTTTACAAATACCGGGGAATTTTATAACTTCTTTGTAAATAATATAAAATGCTCTCCCAACTGGACGTTATTAGAACTTTTGGACCTGTTATAGAATATATTCGAAGAGTTGCATAAATCGTTAAACTCTCTACTAATTAATCTGTTGCGCCATTCTATTGTCAAACATCATCTGTATAAATACATGCCGTGCGCTTCGTTAAAATGGTGAAGGGTAGGCTGCGAATAACTAAGGGTCGGGTGTAATCTCAAACGATAAGAGGCTTTCTATTGATTCGTCTTGATGGGGTAATCCGGGATGTTGTCGGCCTTTGTTCTTAATTGTTACGCGGATTACCGAACACGCTTCACACGGTTCCATAAAAGTGTGAGACGGCGGAGCCAAGTCAAAAGTTAACAGAATCGGAATGCGTGTTCAATTATGAATGATTGGCAACCATATTGTTCAAAAATTAATACTCACTACTCCCCAATTGTAATCTCACCCTCCCAGTCGGCTGTAAGGGTTGTATTCGAAGTAAATTGACCCGTGTAAGTGCCACTCCCCTGAATATTTTTGTACTTGCCGGTCCCGCCAATGTATGAAAATCTACCCTCGAAACTCGTGACTTTTGTTCCGCCCGCCGCAAGAGTGGTGGTGGTGATTTTGCCTTTCCATTGAGCAAATGTCGTACCGTCATCTTTAGTGAATTCGACATACCCCTGATGAAATCCATTTCCTTGGACTATGTCAGAAAACGACGAGTTGCTTATCGTGGCTCCGGCCATAAACTCATTATCTCCCATCTTAGCGTTAGTACCCTCATATACTTGCAGGAACATGTGATGACCCTCAGTATCTGTAATGGCAAGTGTATCAGACTTGACAATTTCCATGGTCATCTTGCCTGCGACCTTAGTCGCTGGTTCAGCATAGATACCACCCACAAATAATATGCAGACCAAACCCACAAGGCTTGATACCGCAATCAACGCATTTGATTTGTAGGTATACATAATAGACTTCTCCCTCCCTGGGTTAAATAGTGTTATATGAAAGCCTGCTATCCATAATTATTCCTAAAAATAGCATGGTTGCCACCATATAGCCCCAGAAAATTAAAATTTTGAATGTACCTTTTGAAGATATCCCAAGAACGCAAGTTCAATATAGTAATTAAAAAAGATAAATCAAGAGACATCTGAGGCAATATGTGAAGGGCCGGCCTCACTCGACAAAGGCTGGCCCATTATCTCAAAGAGATATAAAGACTTTCTGCTGCTCTCTAAAAAATTAGAATCGCATCCGAGGTCAATAAAAAACCCGCAATCCTAATGAATGCGGTCACGGAGTGGATTCGTCCCCTTTTTTCCGGGACTTTGTGAAGCCGCCGATTAACAGGGCAACGCCCACGATAATAAGAATTAGTGGCCAACTATCTGTAAGATATGGCAACCACCCCATATTGACCATCAGAAATAATCCACCAATCCCAATCAGTATGAAACCGCCTATGAAATAGCCCTGACGCCCCTCATCTTTACTCTTGCTTTGATTCATCCTATACCTCCTGCCAATATCGTTTTATCCAGCCAAAAGTTACCAAAAATCGATTTAGTATAGCGATAAAGAAGGTTAAATCAAAAACCACTAAAGGCGTTATGTGAAGGGTCGGCCTAACTCAACAAAGAGCTGTCCATAATCTCAAAGAGAATATAGCGGCTTCCTATGTGAACTTACTCACACCCCGCACACGGTGCCGGGCCGCCTTTGAAGACGTGGTTTATCATGTACACCGCGTCGCCAACATTGCATTCAACGTCACAGTTGGAGTCGCAGGCTTCAAATGGATCGGGTGCCGGTCCGCCCTTGAAAGTATGGTTAATGATAAATACCGCATCGCCAACATTGGCCTCGTTGTCCCCGTTGGCATCACCGCATCTATAATCGCAGACATCGCCTAAGCCGTTTTCATTTTCATCTTCCTGATTCGGATTAACTACCTCAGGGCAATTATCACAACTATCGGGAACAGTATCTGAATCATAGTCGTTGGCATCATCATATCCTTCACATTTATCACACCCATTAGGAACTCCATCATCATCTGTATCCACATTATCATCAAAGCCATCGCATATATCACATCCATCAGGTACCGTGTCATCATCGGTGTCTATTGTGTCATCATGTCCTTCGCATTCATCGCATCCATCCGGAACCGTATCTCCGTCGGTATCTACTGCATCATCATAGCCTTCACATTGATCGCATCCATCAGGAACAGTATCTCCGTCAGTATCTACTGCATCATCATAGCCTTCACATTCATCGCAGCCATCGGGAACAGTATCTCCGTCAGCATCAAGCGCATCATCATAGCCTTCACATTGATCGCAGCCATCACCAATCAGGTCTCCATCAGTATCCTCCTGATTGGGATTTACAACTGTGATACAATTGTCGCAGCTGTCACCAAGCAAATCTCCATCTGTATCCATTTGCGCAGGGTTGAAATCATTCGGACAAATATCCTCATCATCCGCAATCCCGTCGTTGTCGATATCATCAAAACCCACACATATTTGCCCCCACCAGGTTCCCCATTTGTCATCTGATTCAGTTGGACCTACATCCATAGCAGCATATTCCTGAATAGTCCAGGCACAAAGGTCGTTGGAAGGATCAATCATGGTTGCACTGTAGTCTCCCCAGCGGATACGTGCGTAACCAAAATCTTTGATATAACTGTCTTCACCAGCCTTCAGTACGCGTATAACATCCATCGTTCCCAAGGGGTCAGCAGACAAACGGCCTGTATAAACGGCCTCGGCAAAAATAGTGGGATCAGAGCGTGAAAATCCAATAAAAGCATCACCATTAGCATTTGCAGTAATACTTGGATAGAAATGATGAACATTGGCTCCACCATCAAGTACGCCGGACTGAACAATGGGGTTTGGCATTGCGCTTGGATCAAGCTCGTACCAGAAAACGGCTGTACGGTCCACCGCTCCTATTGGAAGACCGCCGCTATGGCAGGTCCAGATATGGCCGTTGCGAAACACGGCATTTAAAAACCGGTACGAACCTGTATTTATAAGTGAAGACGTTCCCGCCTGGGAAGCGTCAATCTGAGACTCAAAGTCGTTTGCAGCATTGAACCACCCCGATCCGCTAGTTGATGAACCGGGCGTGGCTGACCAGACTGGAGCGGAAGCTGTTCCCGTGATTTCTGAGATTCGCAGATGACGAGTAGTACCAGTATACCAGCCATGATCAACAATGTATAATTTAGACTCGGAACCAAAAGTATGGCAGACGCGCAATGTTAAGCCGTAATAACCTCCAAAAGTATCAGATCCTACCGGGAAAAAGGTCAAGCCTAAGGCACTGCCGGCCAGAGCTGTGGACTTGTCTATCACCCACATGGCATTGCCGCTCCAGGAATCACTGCTCACGGTAAACATATTATTAGTAATGGCAATCCAGGTATTGTTAAAACCTATATCCGGAAAATCGGCCCAGTTGACATCGGTTGGATCTGCATCAATTTTGTAGAACGTCCAATTACCAGTAGGGTCATCAGTGTCACTGATAGCAAAGAGAACTGCTGAGGCGGCCGATTGTCCCCTGGCGTCACAGGTAGCCAGCCAACGGTCGGTACTTTGATCATAGATTATCCTGGGGTCATAAGTGCCGTAAGTTCCTGCCGGTGACCAGAAGGCAGGCAGAGTAATGGTACTAATAATATTGCCCAACTTATCTTGAATCCTGACCTCGGTATTGAGCATCGTCATTGCATGATTTTTACCTATAGCTCCATGAGTATCTGGCGGTATCTTATTGATATTATCTGGCAAAGCCTGAAAATTGACACCTACGGGTGGAATAGCTGCAACTCCCCATTCAACATTAGGTCCCGGACCAATTTTCGCCTGTGGTTCTGTTTTAATATCATTAAGTGGTTCAGGTTTAGGTACCGTCATATAGGGTACAATTGTCTTTGTCGGCTCTGACTGTTCCGATAGAGCCTGAGATAACCGTACCAGTTCATCCCAGTTTATTTTGGCCGATGGAGAAACACTCATCCTCTGGCTGGCCGGCCTGGTAACCGCGCCGACGCCGTCAGTTAGTTTGTCCTGAGAATTAATTGTCTTCGGCACTTCGGCAGATGTGACCGATACTATCAGCAATAAAAAAATTGTAATGAAGATATAACTACTGAGTTTCATGGATTCCTCCTTATCAAATGTTCCCCGCCTGCAGGACATTACTGTTAATTTATAATCTGCTATATTTTTCTGGCGCAAAATTGTCCCCAAGAAGTAGTACCTGCTAATAATACAAAATTATACTGTTTTGTCAATGAATTAAGCGGTGTTGAGCGGTACCTCTCTTCACTCACACCCCGCCCACGGGGCAGGGCCACCTTTGAAGACGTGGTTGATTAGGTAAACGGCATCCGCGATATTCGTACAGCAACCTCTAATAGCATCACAAGACGTCCTATCGCATAAAAGTTCCCGTGCGAGAATATGATTAAATTTCGTCAAGTTGACTATCCCCAAGGAGATGAAATTAATATATATGGGAATATGGATAAGTCAATGGATTATATAGAGCTGAAGGGGTGGCCCAGCTTCGGAGAGTGCAGTTTTAAAGACGCACAGACGCACACATCAAGCTTCAGTATTACTATCTTCCGGGTGAACTGGAACGTGAGATCGAGCAGTTTGTAGAGTATTACAATAATGAACGGTATCATGAGTCACTGAACAACATAACTCCGGCAGATATGTATAATGGTAAAGATAAACAAATCCAATCAAAACGTGACCGTATTAAACGGGAAACGATGAAATTGAGAAAATATCACAACTTAAAACAATATGTGATGGCATAAGAAAGTATTTGTATTGAGAAAAAGTGTCTCTTATATTTGAATTACAAAATACGAAAGGTTTTGACGACGCACAGACAGCATTGATACGAAAATCAATAAGATTTGGGGTATAACCGATAGTTTTTCACCTTTTGCATTAGGCATTGACAACTCCGCGACTTATGTTTGCGGCGATGCCAATGGTGATGGCGGTGTGAATGTTTCTGATGCCGTTTATCTGATCAATCTTATTTTCAGAGGTGGGCCAGAACCATGTTATTCATAAATAAAAGTTACAAAGAGATTTTTGGATTAGTGATAACTGCCGAATTTCACTTTAGAAATGTTTGTTGAGTTCGAGGATCCATTTAGGGGGGTTAGGATATTAAAAAGGCATAGATTTATCAAAGTTTATATTTAGCGCCGAGTATCAAAATACATTTTTGGGGGAGCTGTCTTATGTATCGCCATCTTTTATTCAATCTAATAGTTATATCAATCGTTTTCTTCTATTTTCCAATCCTTTGTCTGGCCCAGCTTGATGAGGTCTATGATATCCCTCTATCGGTGCATTCGCCAGATGATGAATGGCCACCGTGGCCGCATATAGCGGTTGATGATTCGGGCTGTGTATATGTCACTTGCCGTGTCAATTGGGCAATAGAAACCAGGAAGCTGGATAGCGCCGGCAATTCGGTCTGGACTCAGATCATATGCAATGGCCTCGCGTGTGCTCCTCACGATATTGAGCTGGATGCGAATGCCAATGTGTACGTACTCGGCACGACTGACTATGTTTTCAATGATACAATCATGGGCAACTGCAATCTGGTGTTGATAAAGTACGATTCGGCCGGTGTCCACCAGTGGACAGCTACCTATCCGTTCAATACGGATATACATTATCCCAATATTCATGCTCTTGTGGGATCAGCTGAGAATAGTTCAATCTATGGGCGATTAGAAGTTTCACCAAATGGCCACTCGTATATTTGGGGCCACCGATGGGATCGGTATTTTGATGGCGTCCATGTTTCGCGCCAAAAAAACGGGTTTCTTCTGATTTGTGATCCTAGCGGTACTGAAATAAAGAACCAGACGTTCGAATGTCCAATTGGGAAACCTTCTCGCCCGGGGGTACCGGGCGACCGTGTCGAAGGAGTACATGCCATTGACCACCAGGGAAACGTAAGCATCGTGGCTTCTACTTGGGCGGACCTGGAGATCTGTCCCTATAATCCCGAGGATCTTGATACTGCTTATCAGGATGCATTTTGGCTTCATGAAGCAAGTGCAGATGGCTCACCAGTATTTGAAGAACAGCACTTCCGAGATAATATCATGTGGGGGCCGTGCATGTACTGGGGAGATGGAACCAGAGGTGTTGAAATAAACTGCTTAGCAAACGATATAAGCACCGACTTTGCCGGCAACAAGTATGTCTTTGGGTCGGTTGACTACTGGTATAATGACGACCACATCTACCATGGATTCTTAACCAAATTCGACCCGGGTTGGAATCAGCTCTGGAGTTATGATCTCAATAAGGCACCATATGCCCAGTACCCCCTCTATTCTGAAATAGACGCCGATAGCGCCGGCAATGTAGTGATTGTCCGGTACTACGCCGAAAACGGCCAGCGGGTAATTCGTCTTGATCCGAATGGCAACTTGGTGGGAGTCGATGGGTATAGTGCCGGTGTGGCTAGGATGGATGATGCCGGTAATACGTATGTCGGCTTCAATGGAATACGAAAATACGATGCCAGCTTTAATACCGTCTGGAGTACGTGGTGGGGATTAGACATATATGTAAATGAAATGGAAGTCGATCGACAAGGAAACATATACTTGGCCTACATAAACTGGGAGACCGTTGGGGCTATTGCTAAATTCGAACAAAGCGCCACAATGGTGATTCGCGACGCCCATAACGACACTATCCCGAATGTCGAATTTGAATTGATTAAAGTCAGCAACGATCCGCCGGTCTATACAGAAGATACGCTTGGGACTTTTACTACTAATGATCTCGGCCAGCTAAAACTTCGCATGGTAAGAACAGATAGCCTGCTTTTCCCGGCTGGCCCCGGCAATGACACCCCCGACAAAATAGCAATCGGCGATACTATCAAAGTAGCCAGGTATGTCGGTTCTCAGCCGTCATTCAAAATACCAACATACACAGCATATAACATTCATATTGATAATGGGAAATTTGATCCCGATGGTGTTATATCTTTTGATACGGTAGCATTAGAAAAGTTTGACGTTAAGCTAAATCATACTGAGGTTAGGGTAAATCTTCGGGCGGTCGTGGAGTGGGAGGCAACATCCGGCTATATGGCAAACTTACAGGATAATTTCCGGTATATGTCTAATTACATGTACGATGTTAGTGATGGTCAATTACGTTTAGATACAGTGAGGATTTTTGACAATGGTGGTTGGATTCAGGCAGACATGAGGATTTTTGCTAATAACCAGTTATTAGCCAATGCCAACGCTGGTGGTATGTTTGGACCAGTGCTGGAAAGATACATTAATGTACCTAGGAAAGATTATTCATCGTTCGCGAATATGAGAAATCTAACAGATGTCAATCCGTTACCTTTGATCGATAATTCTGATGATTACCGTACGAAAACTCATGAACTTGGTCACTACATGTTGAGATTCTACGATGAATATCAATTTCTAACAGACACCGGCTACTCTATTGATCATAGCCTGCGCTGTTTTGCATTCCCACTATCCAATTATGGATTCATGGATCATCATTATGAGCATCTTGGTGAGAAGTCGTCGGAAATGTCGAGCGCCTATCGTTATGAACTTGGCCCATGCCAGAATACGGAACAATGGGGCCTTAATGGCAAGTCATGTTGGGACCAGTTTGAAGAAACTTTTGAAGGCATTTGGGGTGCCGACAATATCTATGCGCCGATCTTAAAGCCGGACGCCGATGATACACTAGAAAACCACCACCTGACTGCCACTTATCTTTTCCCCGGCCCCAATGATGATATCAATAACCTGAATTACGATGTCGGCAGCCAGATTGTATTTCCACATCCGCCAGAACCTCAGGCAAATGATTATAAAAATGTACATGTAGCGGTGGAGGGTCTTAGCAATCCAGGCGGAGTCGATGTTGAACTTGTCAATAATCCCCTTACAAGAAATGAAAATAGGATAGAGCAAGGACAGACGTCTGACGCTGGCCGTATATGGGTGCTGGGGGCCTATGATCCGGCTTACTCTATACATGCTTCAAGAGGCAGGGTTGACCAATTGTTTAATCGCGCACTTTCAGCTGACCAATTTACGAAAACATGGCTATATGGCATAGCCGAGCCTGATGGCGCACTTGATAGCATAACAATTTCGATGCAGGAAGTGCAGGGAAATTATCCTCTGGTTTGTGATGTAGGTTTGCAGGAGGATAATTTCACTTTCGATCTTATGGTCGCCCAACTATTTTCGGAGGAGCCATCTCTTACGATTTATCCTGATTACGATTCATCCTTTAGCTATGATTTCATGCCAGGTACAGATGGTTATTCAAAATTAATAAACGACAGCATTGGCAGTGACGGGTCGATTGATATTTGGGCTGTGGATGATTCAGCCAATCAATTTTTCTTTTCAACAAAGTACAGAGTTGTTGAAATCGATTATTCTCAGTCAATAATAGATTTTTGCGGATACGCCAATCATTCAAGATTTATATTAGATACTACAAATGCAGGTATCGAAAAAATAATGGTTCTTTCATCGCCTTATCCGGTTATATTTACCGGCCTTGATCCCAATGCCATACAGGCGGGAGAATCGCATTCTGTTTCAATTTATCCGTCTCTTGAACCGACCGGGTCAAGCATTATGATTCGCTACTCAGACGCTGATTTATTAATTGGAGATAATAAAATTGGCGATGAATCGACACTGGAGGTTTATTATTGGCAGGATGTAACTAATGGATGGCAGTTGGTAGACGGTTCGAATGTAGATACTGTCCGCAATGAAGTGATGGCGCCGTTTACAAAAAGCGGAACCTATGCAGCATTCACCACCAATATCTTAACTGACGTTGAAGATGACGAATATGGAGATAATCTCCCTTATAAGTTCGAGTTGTCCCAGAATTACCCTAATCCATTCAATCCTGTAACGACGATTGAGTATAGCCTGCCTCAACGAAGCCATGTAACAATAGAAGTTTATAATCTACTTGGTCAGAAAGTCATAACATTAATCGATTACGAGCAGATTGCGGGAAATTACACGATTGTCTGGGATGGGGAAAATGATATCGGTGTATCTGTGGCAACAGGAGTATATCTATATCGTTTCCAGACTGATGAGTATACCGAAACCAAAAAGATGTTACTGGTAAAATAGGCCTACGTTCAAATCTGATCCTGCTATGTATGATGGGTGTGAATAAGTTCGAAAATCCATTTAGGGTGCAATTTTATATCATTGGGAGATAACGTCTTATAAAAAGCTCCCCTAACTGTCCAGAACTCAGAACTTTTAAACTGGTTTTCGTGATTTGATGAGTCTCGGCCAATTTGACTTATGGCGGGGTTGAAGTCACAATAGACAGAACTTTTCATTTCGAGTTCAGTTTATGATAATTCCCCCAACAGGACGATTATAGGACTTTTCAGTTGGTGGTGGACTATTTGAGATGGGCGTGTTATTATCAGGAATCGGGGTTTGCGAGAGTATGAATCCCGATTCTTCTCACGGAGTGGTTTTTTTTTGCTCGTCTCGCTTGTCCTGCTTCTTTTTTTCTTTTTGACTCTCTTTTCTTTTCTTCTGTTTCTTACTTTTGTCCTTATCCTTTTTCCCGCCTTTGTCTCCCATAGTGTATCTCCTTTCCATTTGCCATTTTTCGTCTCGCCGAGAAGAGCGCAGCGAAACGTCGCTTCCGGGACTGCCTATCTTCATTGCCCTGAGGACCAGCAAAATATTATTAACACTTTCTTATA
>JBDREQ010000011.1:0-42265 GCA_043819555.1 Candidatus Zixiibacteriota bacterium
ACACTTACTGATGATCGCTTCTTCAAACTCATTTGCGCTTATAATAACACTCCAAGGAAATGTCTGGACTTTCGAACCCCAGCTGAGTTATTTGGAGATAAACTGTTGCACTTCAAATGTGAATCCACCTCGCGAAACTTGTTGGAATGACACCAAAAACCACTTACTAACCTGTGCTGTTAGGTCCTGATTTTGAGAAGCAGGTTGTGGCCTGACAGAAACAGTAGGGGGGATCCCCATGGCTCCTGCCAATTCACCGGTCATTGCAAATCCCCGTGAAACGGGGATGTGGCAATCTATGGCTTGTAGCGACTGACAGATCGCCGCGTCGTTCCGCTCCGCGAAACTCCTCGCGATGACAGGGATATTATTAACCCTGTGCCATGCAGGTGTCCACATCTGCGCGGAAAACAATCATGGCAGATGGGGATGTCCAACTTGGGTAACATATCTCGTTGACATTTTTATAATAACATTACTGCTTTTTAATAAAGATGCGATAAATGTGGCGGTTACCTGTGTCATTCCCGAGAGCGAAGCCCCGTCAGGGGCGAAGCGAGTCGGGAATCCAGATAAGGTTGATATTTTTCTGGATACCCGCCTGCGCGGGTATGACAATTTGATTGGATTATTGACTTTAGCAATCACCACCAAACCCGTAGCGAATGATCAAAAATGACAGAACAAAGCCAATTTGCTATAAGCAAATTGTACACATGACAATACAGGGAATTTTGTGAAAAATAATGTGGATAATTTATTGAATAGATTAAAAAAAACGAGGCAAAACAACTACTAATCTGTAAGCCGACCCACTATCTCCGGCAGAACCTCACCAGATGGGCCTTGCAGAAACATATCGGCGATTTCAGTCAAACCGGTCGGCTCAATATTAACCTCAACCACTAATGCCCCCGACCGCCGGGCAATAAACGGTAACGATGCCGCTGGTTGAACCAGAGTCGATGTCCCAACCGAAAAGAAAACCTCGGCCGCCTCCGCCGCCTCAAAGGCCGATTGCAAAACATCCTGCGGCAGCATTTCGCCGAACCAGACGACATCGGGCCGAATAAACCCGCCGCATTGACATTTAGGCAACTCGACATCGAGATTAATTTCATCATGATACATTTTTTGGCAATCGAGGCATTTATTGCGGGTGATGTTGCCGTGCAGTTCAAATATCTTCGATGACCCGGCTCGGCGATGCAGATCATCGACGTTTTGAGTTATCAATGAAAAATCGTCGAAGATATTTTCAAATTCAGCTATGGCGTAATGCCCCCCATTGGGTTCGACTTCGCTCATCAGATTGCGGCGGTATTGATACCATTCCCAGACGAGATTTGGGTTGGCCATGAATCCATCAACCGATGCCAGCTCTTCCGCGTTCATTTTATTCCAGATGCCGCCCTCGCCTCGGAATGTTGGAACGCCTGATTCGGCCGAGACTCCGGCCCCGGTCGACACGACGACCTTGCCCGATGTTTTCAATCGCTCAATTAGTTCTTGCGGTATCTCGATCATGTGTCAATTCCTATTGAGATGCCTTCAGAGCCGCCATCGATGCTTTGATAGCCGGTTCGATACTGGAATACATAGCCGCGCCGCTGATATACTCGATCAAAAATCGTCCACCGGTGGCAGTTTCACCCAGTAATTTATAATTAACTATCTGCGAGGAGTGTACCAGGTATTGATAAATTTGCATTCCATTAATCAGGTACGTTTTGCGGTCAATCCCGGAACCTTTCAGCTTTGGGAAAAGAAAATCTTCATATTTTTCGGAAATTTCCTTGAGCGTCGCATCCGATTCCTCAATCATCGAGACATACATCATCAACCCCGTCGCCGAATCCTGATAAACCGCCAGCGGATAAACCGGATAAAACTCGGTTGACATCTCGGTCCCGCCCAGCATGCGGCGAAACATATCAAGTTTGGCATTATCCATCGGTGTCCATCCGGCGGGCGGGGAGACATTGAGATTTATTTCGGAATAAGTTACGGGAACATCAAGCAAATTATCATCGACGGTATATGGGGCGTTTTGAAAATCATCGGGTTGCGAAGAACAGGAAATAAGAATCAGGCTCATTATCGCAAGCATACATAGAATTGGAAATTTAGTCAAAAATAAACGCATGAGCAACCGTCCTTTGAAAGAGTGTTAAGCCAATCTATGCGCTTATTTACAAAAAGTCAAAAACTTTTAGGATTATGCAATCGGCCTTATCATTCGAAAAATGGCGGACGATAATGCCGAATTTTAAAATCAGTTAATTCATGATTTGAAATAGTTTAATAGAAAACCAATTGACCCGAAATATGTATAAGCCTATATTTGAAACCTAACAGGTTATCCAAAGAAGGGATAAAAATATGCGGGCGATTATAACGGGAATTACCGGGCAGGACGGCTCCTATCTCGCCGAACTGTTGCTCTCAAAAGGCTATGACGTATATGGCATGGTCCGAAGGGCATCAACGGAATCTTTTGATCGAATAAATCATATCAAAGATAAAATAGAGCTGCATCAGGCTGACCTATTGGACCAATTATCGATAATCAGCATCATCGAAGAGATTAAACCAGACGAGATATATAATCTTGCGGCCCAATCATTTGTCCCGATTTCGTGGAGCCAGCCGGTTTTAACCGGCGAATTTAATGCCCTGGGAGTGACAAAAGTCCTTGAGGCAATCAGGTTGGTAAATAAGAATATACGATTTTACCAGGCTTCTTCATCGGAAATGTTTGGCAAAGTCCTTGAAACGCCCCAAACGGAAACAACCCCGTTTTACCCTCGTTCGCCATATGGAGTGGCCAAAGTTTATGGTCACTGGATTACGGTCAATTACCGTGAAAGTTATGGAATTCACGCCACCAGCGGGATTCTGTTCAATCATGAATCACCGCGACGTGGGCTGGAATTTGTAACAAGAAAAATTACCGATGGCGTCGTCCGAATAAAACTGGGAATGGCTGAGAACCTTGCCTTGGGAAATCTGGATGCCAAACGAGATTGGGGTTTTGCCGGCGATTATGTTAAAGCAATGTGGCTGATGCTTCAGCAGGATAAACCAAAAGATTATGTGATCGCGACCGGTTCGACTCATTCGGTTAAGGAATTTGTGGTGGAAGCGTTTTCATCGGTTGATCTTGACTGGGAGAAATATGTTGTCAAAGATCCCCGTTTTATGCGTCCGGCCGAAGTCGATTTTCTCGTCGGCGATGCTTCCAAAGCCAAAAAAGATCTGGGCTGGGAAGCGGAAGTAGATTTTAAAGGTCTGGTCCAGATGATGATCGACGCTGATTTGGAACGCCTGAAAGGGAAGAGCAATTAAGGCTTATATTACCGGTATTTGCGGGTTCGCGGGTTCCTGGCTCGCCGAAGAACTATTGAATCATGGATATTATGTCCGAGGCGTGGCATTACCTGGAGAATCGGATATTAACTTGCGACATATCCCACTCAAAATTAAGATTGATAGATTCGATATAACCGATCCCGAATCATGCAAAGATATTTTAAACCGTGTGAAACCCGATTATCTGTTTCATCTGGCGGCGATGTCTTCCGTCGGAAAGTCATTTACACAGGCAGAAAGGACTTTCAAAGTCAACGTTGATGGAACGATCAATATCTTCGATGCGGCTAAAAATAAATCATGGTTGAAAAAATTAATCTTCGTCAGTTCATCGGATGTTTACGGGTTAGTCAAACCGAGTGATTTACCGCTTAAATCTTCTCAGATTCCTAATCCAATGAATCCATACTCTCAAAGCAAAGTCGTCGGGGAATATTTGAGCAAAATTTATTTCGGTCAATTCGGAACGCCAATTGTTATTGTTCGAGCCTTTAACCATACCGGACCGAGGCAGAGGCTTGATTTTGCCATTCCCTCATTCAGCAGGAAAATCGCTAAGGCGGAAACTTCGCCGAAAAACGGAATAATTACGGTTGGGAATTTATTGGCCCGCCGTGATTTGAGCGATGTACGTGATATCGTTCGGGGCTACCGGATGCTTGCCGAAAAGGGCAGGTCGGGAGAAATCTATCAATTATGCTCGGGTCGAGATTATCGAATTGGAGATTTGTTAAAAAAGCTGGTCGAGATGTCGGATAAGCCGATAAGGATTAAAAAGGACATGAAACTCTTCCGCAAGTCCGATTTACCGGTCCTGCGGGGGAGCTACAATAAAGTAAAAAAAGAAATTGGCTGGAAACCCGAAATTCCGCTAAAAGCAACCATGGCAGATACTTTGGAATATTGGCGGAAAAAAATAGCCAGGTAAGGGAGTTTTTGTGAAGAATAAAATTCTGGATAAAATCAAAGATAAAAGCGCCCGAATTGGCATTATCGGTCTTGGCTATGTCGGTTTGCCGTTGGCGGTTGAGTTTGCCGAAAGCGGTTATAATGTCACCGGTATAGATATTTCAAAGAATAAAGTGAAATTGATTAGCGGTGGTCATTCTGATATTGACGACATTCCCGATAACCGTGTGGCCCCGTTGATTAGATCCAAATTCCTGAAGGCCACGACTGATCAAAGCCATTTATCAAAAATAGACTGTGTTTTTATTTGCGTCCCGACACCATTATCAAAGACTAAGGACCCTGACATCAGTTATATCCTGGCGGCCTGTGAAGCAGTTGTCAAGTATCTGCATAAAGATATGCTGGTTGTTCTGGAATCAACGACATATCCGGGAACAACCGATGAGGTTATCAAGCCAAGGCTTGAGGAAAGCGGTCTTAAAGCGGGACTTGATTTTTATCTGGCTTTTTCGCCGGAAAGAGTTGACCCCGGAAACGCGCATTATACAACCAAGAATACTCCCCGTGTGGTTGGAGGGATTACCGATAAATGCACTCAAGTCGCCAAAACATGCTATGAGCAGGTTATTCCAAATATCTATCCGGTGTCATCGACCCGCGCCGCCGAGATGGTCAAGCTTCTCGAAAATACTTTTCGCTCGGTAAATATCGGTCTGGTAAACGAAGTCGCCCTGATGTGCCATCGCCTTAACATGGATGTTTGGGAAATAATCAATGCCGCCGCAACCAAACCTTTTGGCTTTATGCCGTTCTATCCAGGGCCGGGACTCGGCGGACATTGCATACCGATTGACCCGCATTATCTGTCTTGGAAACTAAAAACGCTCAATTATTTTGCCCGTTTTATTGAATTGGCGGGCGATATTAATTCGCATATGCCTGAATGGGTCGTCGAAAGAATAACTTCTCTTTTAAATGAACATAGTAAATCGGTTAAGGGCTCACAGATTCTGGTGCTTGGCGTAGCCTACAAGAAAAACATACAGGATATCCGCGAATCACCCGCCCTTGATGTTATTGAGCTTCTTGTTCGGCTGGGAGCAAAGCTGAGTTATAATGATCCTTATGTCCCCGAATTAAATCAAGACTTTCATAAAATGAAATCAGTCAAGCTCACATTATCAGGATTGAAAAAGGCGGATTTGGTAGTTATTCTTACCGATCATAAAGATTATGACTATGGCTGGATTTGCGAGAACGCTAATTTGGTTTTTGATACCCGTAATGCCACCATAAATGTTACGAAAGGTAAAAACAAGATTCACAAATTATAGTTTTTTATCGAACTCAATATTCGACAGGATAGGATTCGCCTACTATAATTTTCGATGTTGTGCAATGGCTTATGCCCCAAAATGGTTGGTTTGTGCTGAATTTCCCCGTATCTCAGCATGAAGCAACGAAAAATAAACCGATGTTTTCATAAATAGTTGTAGCTATTAGTCGATAAATAGCGTATAATGAATAGTTAATGTTAATTTTGAGTTCGATCTTTATCGTAGTTTTGTTCTATAATACATCACACCGCTAAAGCTTAATCTCGAATTGATGGCGCAATGATGCGCAACATGTCATTTATCTTGAAGTATCTGACTTCATTGGAATGCAGTTCGCTTCGGGATAAGCAAATACGGAGTGTAGTATGAATATCTACATCGGAAACATGTCGTTTGATACGACAGAAGATCAATTACGCCAAGCCTTTGAGGAATTTGGTGCAGTCTCAACCGTCAACATTATTACCGACAAGTACAGCGGAGATCCCAGGGGTTTTGCGTTTGTGGAGATGTCGGCAAAGGACGAGGCTATTGCTGCTATTAGTGGTCTTAATGAGCAGGAGTTGGATGGACGCACATTGAATGTCAATGAAGCAAAACCGCGCGTCCAGGATAATAACCGCGGCGGTGGCAACGGCTACCGCAAGTCTTACTAATAGACAAATACTGAAGCCCGTGTAAATTTTTACACGGAACTCGATTATCAGGAGATTGGCTTCCAGCCAGTTTCCTTTTTTATTTTACTTCCGGTAATGACTGGACTTGCTTGCAAAATTAATCCGATTTATTATACAGCTGTGCAAAAAGGCCCGAATGAAATAATTGAAATTGGCCAATCGCTACTTGGCCATTTAAACAATTGCGAATTATGCCCCCAGGAATGCGGAGTTGACAGGACTATTTCCAGTGATGGACAGTGCGGCGTATCTGATAAGGTTCGTGTCGCCAGCTGTAATTTGCATTATGGAGAAGAACCTCCGATTAGCGGGAGTAAGGGTTCGGGGACGATATTCCTATCCGGATGCAGTCTTTGTTGTCTGTATTGCCAGAATTATCCTATCAGTCAGCAATTGGTTGGTTCGGAAATGGAAATTGAAGAATTGGCCGATAAAATTATATCCCTGCAGGATCGAGGAGCTCATAATATAAATTTCGTTACGCCGGATCATTTCTTTGGACATATTGTCATAGCTCTTGGTTTGGCCGCCCACAAAGGCCTTAGCATTCCAATTGTCTGCAATAGTTCGGGATATCAGAAATTGGAGACGATTGCGCAATTGGAGGGTATAATAGATATATATATGGTCGATATGCGGTACAACGAAAACGAAATCGCACGCGAATGTTCAAATGCGGTCAATTACAGGGAGATTAATCGTAACGCCATTAAGGAAATGTACCGGCAGGTTGGAAATCTCGAAGTTGACGATTCCGGACTCGCAAAACGCGGAATATTAATCAGGCATCTGGTATTGCCGGGCGGATTGTCCGGCTCAAACGAAATCTTTGACTTTCTGGCCAATGAGATTTCCACCGATATTTATGTAAGTCTGATGAGCCAGTATTTTCCCGCCTATCAGGCGACCGAACATGATATTCTCAAAAGGAGAATTACCGCGACCGAATTTGACAAGGTCGTTGAGATGTTCTATAATGCTGGACTGAAAAACGGTTTTATTCAGGAGTTGAGGTAACAGGTGACCCACAGGACCATTTCAATTATCATTTTACTCTTTTCCGCATTTGTTCTAAGCTCCTGTACTAGTATATATTTTAATACTTTTCACAACGTTCGCAAAAACTTCAATGACGCCGAAAAAACGCGAAAAAAAGATGGACGGGATAACGCGAAGGGCGGTGAAATTCAGAAATACAATATAGCAATTACAAAAGCTTCAAAGGTTCTGGAAAAACACCCCACCTCAAGCTGGGTCGATGACGCGCTATATATTATTGGAACAGCCTATTACTATTTGGGCGAATATTCGAATTCTTCAAGGAAATTCAAGGAACTTTTGGCAAATTATCCTGAATCGGAGTTTATACCGCGCTCTCGAGTTCTATTGGCCAAGGCTAAATTAAAGCTAAAAGAGGAGACCGAGGCAATTGTCATATTTGAAGAGATATTTGCAAAGAGTAAAGATAAGAAAATGAAGGCCGATGCCGCCCGGGCTTTGGGTGAATATTACTTTGAAGCGCAGGACTATGAAAACGCCAATCTGTATTTTCAGTCGCTAATCGATTCACTGGGAGAAGATAAGGACAAGTTGCGTGCCCTTATATATGTGGGCAATGGATATTTCGAAAGGTACAATATCAAACCGGCCCGGGAAAATTATAACAAGGCATTAAATTATAGCCCGGATACTCTGGACTATTATCGTTTACAATTCAAACTCGCCGAATGTGATTATTTCCTGTTTAACATACGGGGCGGACTGCAAACGCTGCAATTGTTGGCAGATAACGAACTTTATTATGATTCTTTGGCTCCGATACGATTAAAAATGGCAGAGGGATATGAATGGGATGGAGACCTTGAATCGGCTATTAATACTTATGAACAGGTTTCGCTTGAAAATCCGGGCAAAGAGGCATCGGCGGTCGCGTATTATGAATTGGCGCTGATTTATCAATATGACTTTGAGGATTTGATCAAGGCCCGCTCCTATTTTAATAGCGCCCGTGAAGAAAGACGACAATCATCGGTTTATGAAGATGCCACTAAGCGCGCATCCCAGTTAGCTTTGCTCGAAGAGTATATGCAGATGGGCGGTGAGGAGAAAGACCAAAATATTTCTCTTGATGATAATTCATCAGAAATGGAATTATTAAGCGAAAACCAGTTTAACCTGGGCGAGTTGTATTATTATGATCTTGATAAACAGGATTCGGCTATAAGCGCCTTTCAAGCTTTGCTGCAGCGATTCCCAAATTCGCGCCATGCTCCGCGAGCGTTAATTGCTATGTCATACATCTATGAAAATGATTTATTTGATACTACCGGAGCCGACAGCCTGTTGCGCCTTGTTTTAAGCGATTACGCTCATTTTGATGAAGCTGAAATAGTCATAGATAAATTAGGCTTGGCGGGAACAGTTGCCGACACGGGATATGCCTTAGTAATTTATCGCAAAGCTGAGAATTTTCTTGAGGAATTTCAAAATCTTGACAAAGAATGGTATTTCCCATTTGAAGGAAGGATTACTCCGCCAATCGACACAACCAGTTCAGTAGATACTTCAAAAATGGATGGTGAAGAAATAACACCATCAGATACTTTAACCGAAGATGGAGATATTGTCGAAAGTGAAACGACCGATACGACTTCATCCGTTTTTGTGCCGGATACAAAATTGTTCGATTCGACAGTTCAAACTGGTGAAGCGATCAGGCTAACGGATTTGATGCGACAATCCAAAGGCGAGACAACTGAAAGCAAAGATTCAAAAATCGATCCAAATGATAGTCTTTCCATACCGGATTCATTACCGTTTCCTGAACCACAACCAGGCAGAGATATGCAGGATAGTCTTATTGTACAGGATTCATTGCCACTATCTAAGCTACCGGGACAACTTAACAATCAGACTGGAAAATCATTGCCAAAAGACGATCGAGATGATTTTGACCGATTACGAGGTCGCAATTTGGCGCAAACTGGGAAAGACAGTTTATTGAAATCAACTGACAACCTATCCGCCGAAAAACCTGTTTTAGAAATAGACAAGACACCTGCAGATAGTCTTAAGATTCAGGGCACCGATGATTTAATTTCCGATAGTCTGGACGCGTCAAAGTTAAATATAATCGATGCCGATAGTACAGCCTTTATTAATTTCAATGAGATGTCTGAAAAAGTAGATTCGTTCGGAGTGTTTGGCACCAGCGATCAGCCTCTGGATACGGTACCGCGGGATAAAGCTTATTACCATGCCCTCGGCTTGATTGATTCGGCCAGATTTTACTACCAGTATGTCGTTGACAGTTTTCCTCAATCCGAGCATAGCATTCAAGCCCGGTATTTACTTCTATGGACGTATGATAATTACTTCGCTCCCGGTGACTCACTGCTGATTGATTTATATTCTGCCTTTGTCGATTCCTTCCCTCAATCGGAATTTACGAAGTTTATCGGTTCGGAATACAGGATCAATCCATCGCCGGAAATCGCGCGGCAAATTAAGAAAAGAGATAAACCGATCGAGAATCCGGTCAGTCCGGAAGATGCTCCATCTGGAGATGAACAACCATTCGCGTCCGAGGAACCCGCTGACACGCTATCTCCGGAACTAAAGGCAATCTCAAAATTCATTACCGATGCGGACGGCAAACAATTGCCTCCGGCGAATGAATACTTTCTGGCGGAAAACTATGCCTTTGAGTATCCTCTTGAGGCGGTAGCGGCGCGGATAGAGGATAATCTGTATTTTCAAATCAGAATCGATTTTACCGGCAAGGTGGAAGAATTGGTCCTGATGAATCCTACATCATCGCCTGAGCTTAATGAACGAATTTCGGAAACCGTAAAAAATACATTATTCAATAATGGCCTTATACCACCTGAATTGTATGACACATGGTTTTATTATAAGCGGGAGGTCCGCATACCTAACGAGTTCAAGCAATGAAAAAAACCGTTCCACAAATATGCAAAGTTATTTCCAATCGCAAACTGAATTCGTCGGGCGCTTACTTCAAGATTTCCGTCGAAGGATTTAAGGCATCAAGAGAGATTTTACCGGGTCAATTTGTGCATGTCAAAGTTAAACCGGGCAATGACCCTTTTTTCCGCAGAGCTTTTTCGATCGCCGATTTCGATAAAGCGGCTGAACGGCTGGAGATTATTTACAAAGTCGTCGGCAGAGGAACATCGATTCTGGGGAAGATGGGCAAAGGTGATTCCCTTGATGTCATCGGTCCGCTGGGCAATCATTTTGAAAAACCGGGAAAGAGTAAAAGCGTGGTTATTGTTGCAGGGGGAGTCGGCCTGCCGCCATTGCTTTTCCTGGGCCAGTTTCTTTTAGATAAAGGGCACTCCTCAAAGAATATTATTTTCTTTTACGGTGGCCGTACTCAAAACGATCTTGTCGAACTGGCTTCTCTTCGTCGGTTGGGAGTTGACTTTATCCCCTGTACTGATGATGGGTCTTATGGGTTTCACGGGTTGATAACGGAAGCATTGGAAGAAAAGTTATCTGTTCTTGACGCAAATAAATCTATACTTTACGGTTGCGGACCCGAACCGATGCTTGAGGCTTTGCAGAATCTGGCAATACGGCATGGTTACGTCGGGCAATTATCACTTGAGGCTCCTATGCCGTGCGGTGTTGGAGTTTGTCTGGGGTGTATCAAAGAAAGGCTCGACCAACCCAAAAAGTACATCCGGGTTTGTTATGACGGACCGGTCTTTAATATAGGCGAGATTAAGATTTGAAGCCGAATTTAAAAATAGAAATAGCCGGTGTAAAATTCAAAAATCCTGTGATGGTGGCTTCAGGTACGTTTGGTTACGGCGAGGAATTTGAAAATTTAATTGACCTCAATGCGCTGGGCGCCGTCGTCACTAAAACAATAACGATGGAGGAACGCCAGGGCCATCCTCCTCCGCGGACGTGCGAAACCGCGGCGGGCATGCTCAATGCTATCGGACTGGCCAACGTTGGCATCAATAGATTCATTGATGAAAAAATCCCGTTTCTAAAAAAATTAGAAACCAAAATCATTGTAAATGTAGCCGGTTCGTCAATTGATGAATATGTCGAAATCTGCCGTCGATTGGAAAAATCAGGCGGCTTCAATATGCTCGAGATAAACTTATCATGCCCCAATGTTGACGAAGGGGGCATGGAATTTGGAGTCGATGCCGAATTGACAGAGAAAGTAATCCGGGCTATCGTTCAGGTTTCCAGCCGACCAATTATCGCCAAACTTTCTCCCAATGTAACCTCGATCGTTAATATCGCCAGAGCGGCAAAGTCCGGTGGCGCCGCGGCCGTATCTCTTATTAATACTCTGGTCGGGATGGCTATCGATATTGAAACCGGATATCCGAGATTATCCTATACAACCGGGGGCTTATCCGGTCCGGCCATAAAGCCGGTTGGCATCGCGATGGTTTATAAAATCAAACAGGCGGTTGATATTCCAATTATCGGAATTGGGGGCATATCAGCATGGGAGGATGCTGTCGAATATCATTTGGCCGGCGCCACAGGAATTCAGGTCGGAACCGCCAATTTTGTAGAACCGGATGTGACAATGAAAATCATTAAAGGATTATCGTCTTATCTTAAATCTAAAAGAATAGATTCCTTGAGCGAAATTATCGGCAAAGTCAGGACTCAAAGATGATCGCATTAAAAAAACTTCTGGCGAGCGTTGAGAAAAACAGTTCCATGTTATGCGTTGGGCTGGATATTGATCCGCGCAAACTCCCTGAGGGGTTTGATGAAAGTATCAAAAGTCTGGCACGTTTTATGCTTGATATTATTGAAGCCACCTCCGACAAGGTCGCGGCATATAAACCCAATCTCGCATTCTACGAAGCGCTTGGCCCCGAAGGATTATCGCTTCTCAAACTGGTTTGCGACCGCATACCCGACGATACAGTAATTATTCTTGACGGAAAACGAGGCGATATCGGGAATACCGGAGAGTTTTATGCCAAAACATGTTTTGAAGTTTACGGCGCCGACTGGGCGACTATCAATCCATATATGGGGTACGACTCGGTTCGTCCATTTGTTCGATACAAAAATAATGGCGTTTTTATTCTGTGCCTGACTTCAAATTCGGGGGCAAGGGATTTTCAAAGGCTCGAGATCGGTAACCGGCCGCTGTACATGCATGTGGCAGAAAAAACCGTATCGTGGAATAAAAATAATAACTGCGGGCTGGTCGTCGGGGCAACTTATCCGGAACAGCTGGCTAAAGTACGCCGCGTGGCCGAAGACATGCCGCTTCTCATCCCCGGAGTCGGCGCCCAGGGTGGTGATTTGGAAAAATCAGTTTTGGGCGGTACTGATAACTTCAAAAAACCGGCTATTATAAATGTTTCCCGCTCGGTATTGTATGCCAGTGAAAAATCGGATTATGCCGAAGCGGCCCGTGCGGTTGTAGAAAAATTGAATGGTGATATAAGCCAGTTACGCCAAAAACCGGCGCAATAAATATCAATTTGGCTCACAACGAATATATCCAAAGAAAAAGGCGAAACGCCAAAAGCATTTCGCCCTAATCATTTACAGATGTTTTTGAAAATTACTCGGCCTTTTTCACCTCTACTTTAGATTCTTCGTCCGCGGCGTGTAGCCCCAGCCTTACTTTAATATCATGCTCGATTTTTTGCTTTATATCGGCGTTTTCATCAAGGAACTGTTTAACCCGTTCACGGCCTTGGCCTAAACGGTCCGAACCATAAGAAAACCACGCCCCGGATTTTTGCACTATTTCTTCCCGGACGCCGATATCGAGAATCTCGCCGACGTTTGAGATACCCTTTCCATAAGTGATATCGAATTCTGCTTCGCGGAATGGCGGCGCGACTTTGTTTTTCACCACCCGTACTCGGGTCCGATTCCCAACCACTGAATCGCCCTCCTTGATAGTGGCTATTTTCCTGATGTCAAGCCTGACCGTGGCATAAAACTTCAATGCCCGGCCACCGGTAGTTGTTTCCGGATTGCCGAACATAACTCCGATTTTCATCCTGATTTGATTTATAAAAATAAGGCAACATTTCGATTTCGAAACAACGCCGGTCAGCTTTCTCAATGCCTGCGACATCAGCCGCGCCTGCAGGCCCATATGAGAATCGCCCATTTCGCCTTCGATTTCAGCCCGCGGAACCAGCGCCGCCACCGAATCAATTACGATAATATCGATGGCCCCGGAACGAACGAGGGTCTCGACTATTTCGAGAGCCTGCTCGCCGGTATCAGGCTGAGATATTAGCAAATTGTCGAGATCAACGCCCAAAGCCCGGGAATAATTTGGATCAATGGCATGCTCGGCGTCAATAAAGGCGGCTGTACCACCAACTTTTTGCGCTTCGGCAATAGCATGCAGGGCTAAGGTCGTTTTGCCTGAGGACTCGGGGCCATAAATCTCGATGACTCGCCCGCGGGGATATCCTCCGACTCCCATAGCCGCATCCACGCCCAGTGAACCGCTTTGAATAACATCAATACCGGTGGCGATATCATCTCCTCCGAGTTTCATAATCGAACCTTTGCCAAATTGTTTTTCAATCTGGCTCACGGCCGCATCCAATGCCTTCTTCTGGTCTTGTTGTATAACTGCCATAACCCTTCCCTTATTGTTCAAGTTTAAATTTTTTCAAATCTTCATAGATCGGACCGCGAGGTGTCAACGTTGATTTAATCAGGGCCGCTCGATCAAATATAACTGCTTCGCTATCAAATTTCAAGTTTCTCAAATAATCCGTTAACGGCGTTAAGTCACTTTTTTTCTTAATGCGACCAAGAGTTAAATGAGGAGACAGGATTTTTGTATCTTTTTCAATGCCGATTTTGACCAATTCCTTATTAATAGAGTTTGCCATTTCAACTGCAAATCCGGATTCATCCAGGCCCGCCCATATAACGCGCGGATTATAAATATTCGGAAATCCACCGCACCCGGTCAATTTAGCCTTAAATGCATTTCGCCCTGTCAGGGCATGAGTTATGGCGCCAGCTATTCCCTCAACGATATCTTTCTCCGTATCGCCCAGAAACTTCAGAGTCAAATGCATATTTTCCGGCTCGACCCACTTAATTCCTTCGGCAAGAGGACGCAAATCGGTAAGAACCTTTCCCAATTCTTCTTTGATTTGGCCCGGCAAATGCAGGGCAATAAACAGTCGTAGCATTTCCTTTTGCTCCTGGAATCCCTTATTTAGATTTTATAAAAAATACAGTAAAAAACGGCTGAAGTATATCACAAATTTCAATCAATCCCCAAAAGCTCTTTGCGAATCATATTTAACGCCGTTGCGACGGCGCGTTCCCGATTAATTTCCCGATCCAGGCTCAGGTTAAATTTCCGATAATGTACTCGCTCGGCCGCGGCCAGGCCAATAAAAACGGTACCAACCGGCTTTTCATCTGTGCCGCCTCCGGGACCGGCAACGCCGGTTACTGATACTCCCATATCGGCTCCAAAGGATTTGACCAGTCCGGAAGCCATTGCTTTGGCAGTTTCGGCCGATACCGCCCCAAATCTCTCCAATACATCGCGCGCCACGCCCAATTTGTCGATTTTAACATCATTAGCGTAGGCTATAATACCTCCCAGGAAATAATCGGAAGAACCGGGAACCGAAGTAATTCGGGCTCCTAATAGTCCGCCAGTGCACGATTCAGCAACCGCTAGAGTCATTCCCCTTTCAGTCAATATTTGTCCGATGACTTCTTCAAGTTCGCGATCATCTTCAGTATATATATATTTTCCTGCCTTTTCACGAATCCCGTCAGCGAGAAGTTTTATTCCGGATTCGACTTCTTCGGCGATTGTCCCGGAGCCTTTGATACACAAATCAACACCTTTATACGAAGGCAAATATGCCAGCGAAACCCCTTCGGCGAAATTCAAAGCCGGTCTGATTTTTTCGGCCAAGGCCGATTCTATTATGCCGGTTGTTCGCATGCGATGACGCTTGATAATTTGATTTCCCATTTGGCTTTGAAGCATAGGCAGCAATTCTTCGTCGGTCATCGTACGCATTTCAATCGGAACCCCGGGCATGGCGCAGAAAAATTTCCCGCGATCTTCGATAACAATACCCAGGGCGGAGCCGGTTTTATTGGCCAGAAAACGAGAACCCTGAGGAAGCAGAGCTTGATTTTGATTTATGGCCGGCATTTTCAAGCCGCGATCGGCAAATCTTTTTTGAAGGCTGGTTAATATATCTTCATGAAATATCAGATTGCGTTGAAAAACTTTGCAGATGGCTCTTTTGGTAATATCATCGTCGGTTGGACCTAATCCGCCGGTTGTAATGACTACATTAGCCCGCCGAAGACCAAGATTTATCGCTTCAACGAGTTGATCCATCTTATCGCCGGTTGTGCTTTTGTATTTAATGTCCAATCCGATACTGTCAAGCCGCTGTCCCAAAAAGGCTGAATTGGTATCAATTCTTGAACCATATAAAAGTTCATCGCCGATCGTTATTATTTCTACAACCATTTTGCTTCTCGAAAAATTAAATTAAAATCCCAGCCAGTTTAGCTGGCTTAAAACAATAATGCACAGCCAGCAGGTTAAATTTGTGTAAATTGCGGCGAAAACATCATCCATCGTTATACCCCATCCTCCGGGGAATGATTCGCATTTTCCCGACGGATACGGTTTTATTACGTCATAAAACCTGAACAGAACAAAAGCCACAATGTACACATCAATACGATATGGCAAATATATGAGTGAGACAAACATCCCGGCCCACTCATCGATTACTATTTTCTTGGCGTCATGCCCAAAAAACTCTTCGGCTCGACCTGAAGACCAGACGGAAATAATTATTGTCACAATTGCGGCAATAAATAGAAGAATCTGATTTTGTCCCAGCCAGAGCCAGGCTATTATCCAGGCAGGAATTGTTCCAATGCTTCCGGGGACAACCGGGAAGTACCCTGAGTAAAAACCCGTCGCAATGACTTTTACCAGGCTTTTCATTTATTTTAAAACCGCCTTTATGATTGATCCGTTCTTAATCAGGTAGTCAATTCCTGTCAAGACCGTTACAACCGTTGTACTCAGCATCATCCAGTCAAAAACTTGTATTACAAGAGGTGAATCAAAAAACCCCCCGGAATATCCGGTCGATTCCATGACTGTTTTTAAATTTATATATAGCAGGATCGCTGAGATAGTTGTCATTTGCAGAACCGTTTTGAACTTGGCTGACATGGTTGGCGAAATAACCATGCCGCGATAAGCCGCCAGCGAGCGCAGACCGGTGATTGCGAATTCTCTGATTATTATCAACATAATCATCCAGGCTTTGACATACCCCAATGCCAGGAATGAAACAAATGCAGTAGAGGTCAAAATCTTATCGGCCAGGGGATCCATGAACTTGCCAAATCCGGTTATTATATTGTATTTGCGGGCCAAATAACCGTCCCAGACGTCTGTCAGCGCGGCGAATATAAATATGATCATTGACAATACTCGGCAGTAGACGTTTTCCATCAGGAAAAAAACCATAAAAACCGGTGATAACACTATGCGTGCCAATGTCAATTTATTTGGGGTATTCATTATCCTCTACCATCAGGGCAAAAATGTACGGCAATATAATCGGGCTGTCAAGTTATGAATCTTGATATGGCCCGGACAATGTGGAAATGTGAGCAAAAAAATATCCCAGACCGGAGCGCACCAGTCTGGGATGACGATGTTAGGAAGAATCCACTACTGCAACACTTTCCGTTGCAATAATAAAAAAACAAAAGTTTATAAAAATGTCAAGGAAAAAATAAGGTTTTTTTAAATTATTTTTATATAAACTTTTACCTTGCAATAAATTTTGAAATGCCAATTACTGCCGGCAAATCCATGCATCAGGATTTAATCCTCTGGATTTTTTCTTGACAAGCATAATTGGTATCGGTTTATTGGATGGTCTTAGGTAAAGCGAGGAATATTGCAGCAAGAATCAAAAAAAATACTGCGAAAAGCGGATGATTTATTTCAAAAATGCCGCGAATGGACCGCAGCCAAAGAGATTATGGCCGCCGGTTTTTATCCGTATTTCCGCCCAATTTCATCGGCCTTGGGCGATGAGGTTATCGTAGCCGGTAAAGAAATGATTATGATCGGCTCCAATAATTATCTCGGATTGGTTGGCGATTCGCGCGTCAAGGAAGCCGCGGCAAATGCGACTCTCAAATACGGGTCCGGATGCACCGGCTCAAGATTTTTGAATGGTACCCTTGACCTGCACGTCGAATTGGAAGAGAGCCTGGCCAAGTTTATGAACCGCGAGGCCGCACTGGTCTTTTCGACAGGTTTCCAGACAAATTTGGGCACCATTTCATGCCTGGTCGGCAAGGATGATATTATCCTGATTGATCGCAGCAACCACGCTTCAATCGTGGATGGCTGCCGTTTGTCGTATGGCAAGGTTATAAAATATACCCATAATGATATGGATGATTTGGAACGAGTTCTGGATATCGCGCAAAACAACGGACTGCGCGGCGGTATTTTAATTGTTACCGACGGCGTCTTTTCGATGGAAGGCGATATTGCCAATTTACCGCGCATGTGTGATATTGCCGAAAACCACGGCGCTCGCGTTATGGTCGATGATGCACATTCTATTGGCGTCCTCGGACCCGGAGGCCGGGGAACGGCCGAACATTTTGATCTTATCGACCGGGTTGATTTGACAATGGGCACGTTTTCCAAATCATTTGCCTCGCTGGGTGGTTTTATATGCGGTGATGAAGATACGCTGCATTATGTAAAACATTTCGCGCGCGAACTTATATTTTCAGCCTCAATTCCTCCCGGTGCGGCGGCCGCAGTCCTGGCCGCTCTGGATATAATTGAAACCGAACCGGAACGACGCGAAAACCTGTGGAAAAATACTCGGAAAATGCATAATGGATTGCGCGATTTAGGGTACAATATTGGCAATACACAAACGCCGGTTGTGCCTATCATGATCGGTGATGATATGACTTGCTTTAAATTATGGAAGGATTTGAGCGATGAGGGTATCTTCGCCAACGCCGTTGTCCCTCCCGCGGTCGCTCCCAAAATGTCGTTGATCCGCACGAGTTACACTGCGACTCACACCGTTCAACAGCTTGATCGAGTCCTAGATGCTTTTGCCCGCCTGGGTAAGAAATATAACGTTGTTTAAAACGTGGATACGGTAACCAATAAAGGTAATATCGATATATTAGAGGTTGAGAATTCTTCCGATCTCAATACATTTATCAAAGTCCCATTTGATATTTATCGCGATGATCCCAATTGGGTGCCGCCTTTGATTTCTGAACGCAAAGATTTCTTCAATAAAACCAAGAATCCTTTTTTCCGGTCGGCTAAGACCAAGCTGTTTCTGGCCCGGAAAAACTCCAAATACGTTGGGCGCATTGCCATCTGTGTAAACTACAGCTATAATGAGTATCACGATGCCAATGATGGTTTTTTCGGGTTTTTTGACTGCTTCGAAGATTACGAAGTCGCCGAATTGCTTTTCAAGGTCGCGCTGATAAAGCTTAAGGCTGAGGGCGTGGATACCATGCTCGGTCCCTGCAATTTTTCCACCAATCATGAAGTTGGAATGCTTATCGAAGGATATGATATGCCTCCGGTTGTAATGATGACGTATAATAAATCTTACTATAATGATTTTGCGGAAAAATTCGGTCTGCGCAAAGCCAAGGATCTTTTCGCTTACAGAATTTACGCCGATCGGGAGTTTAACCCTCGCATTGTAAAAATGGCCGAACGAATGAAAGATAGAGAGGGTGTCCAACTGCGGACGATCAATATGCGGCGGTTCGATGAGGAAGTTGAACTGATCAATGGACTCTATAATAAAGCATGGGCCAAAAACTGGGGATTCGTGCCGTTATCCAAAGATGAATTCCGGCATATTGCCAGGGATATGAAGCAGATTATTGATCCCGATATTGTTTTTGTTGCCGAAGTCAAAGGCGAAGCGGTCGGGTTCAGTCTGACTCTGCCGGACATTAATCAGGCCTTAAAATACGCCAACGGCCGCTTGTTTCCGATGGGACTTGCGAAACTTCTCTGGCACACTAAAGTAAAAAATAAGGTGGATTCGGTTCGTATCATAACGCTGGGTATTATCCCCGAATATCAAAAACGGGGAATCGATACCATGATGTATTTGAAAACCTACGACGTGGCCAATGAAAAAGGTTACAAGTACGGCGAGATGAGCTGGGTACTGGAAGATAACTTTGCCATGGTTCGGGCCGGAGAACTGATGGGCGGAGTGCTTTATAAAAAATATCGCATTTACGGCATGCAGGTGTAATCATGATAAAGAAAAATCATTGCTTGTGGATTGTACTATTCCTTTTATCTCTTTTCGCATTGATGTCATGCAAGAGAACATATTTATATGTTGCCGAAGAAGTATATGAAAATACTTCAGTACGGTTCACGACTAAATCATCTTTTTATACCATGGGTAAGTCGATTGCGTTGACTCATGGAGGATTTGAACTCGTCCCCAGCGATAGCACCGTTTTATTCATCGAGGGTCAATCTACCAATACCGGTAAGGGCGGTATCAGCGTCGCCGAACTTAGACTGGCCGAAACAGCACGATTTTATGTGACTTTGCCCAATACTATCAGGGTCGGGGAATTCAATATCGAACATAAGTCAATTTGCGAGATAACCGGAAATCTGAATTATCGCATTGGCGAAACGCTATTTACCTGCCAGCGAGGCAGCATCATCGTCGATTCGCTGGTTGGTTCTAAAATCTATGGTACTATCGACGGCGATTATCTCAACACCCGCAACCAAACTCTCAAAGTCGAAGGCAACATCAAAGCGGGACAGAAATAGGGATTGTTGGGGCAAATATGTCGGATTTGCAGCCGACGGCGTACATGATTTCCACAGGTTGTCTGTCAAATCTTCTTGATGGAACCTCATATGAAAAACTCCTAATATCTTCCGGATATCGCTTGATCAATGATATTAGCCAGGCCGATATTATTCTAATTAATTCCTGTGCCTTCAATCAGGAAAAAGAAGATGAAGTCTTTAGTTATATAGATAATATCAACAGAACTCGAAAATCTGATTCTCGATTATTTATATGCGGCTGTTTGCCCGAAATAAATCGCAAGCGATTATCGGAAGTACACACTGGCATTACCTTTGGCCCAAGAAATCCTGACCAATTAAAAACATTGTTAAATGATTTTGATTCAGAAATTTTATGGCAGGGAGGTCCAATATCTTATGCCCAGTATTCATTTCTTAAAAAGACAATTTTCAATATCAAAAAGATATTCGATACCATACCGGTTATTTCTAAATTTCGATTGATTCAAAGATTGCTCTCTCCGCTATTCGTGTATGCGAAAGATGTATATTGTCTTAAAATTGCCTTGGGGTGTAATGGCACCTGCGCTTATTGCGCCATTAGATTCGCCAAAGGACGCTGCATAAGCCGCAGTTATGACGAAATCATAATTGAATTAAATAATGCCATCTCGCAGGGATTTGAGAAATTCCTTTTAGTCGGCGATGAAATCACGGCATATAGAAATTCCATTGGCGGCGGTCAAGACATCATTGATTTGATTCAATCTATACTCAAAAATCCCAAGGTAAGAACATTATATCCGGAATCGTTTGAACCCGGTTATATGATTTCCAACTTCAAGCGGGTTCACGAAATCCTCGCATCAGGCAAAATTCCGGTATTTTGTTCTTCAGTCCAAAGCGGGAGTGATCGCATACTAAAATTGATGAAAAGAAACTATCGGGCTGAGGATTTCGCACGATGCATAAGGCAAATTAAAAACGAATTTCATCATATTTTTGTGCGCAGCGAATTTATCGTCGGATTTCCGGATGAATCGCATGATGATTTTATCCTATCATATAATTTGGTAAAAAATCTCAACGCCGATTTCATTGATGTTTATAAATATGAAGACAGGCCCAATACTATCGCTTCGGAAATGGCAAATAAGATTCCTGATGATATTAAAGTTTATCGAAGAAAAAAATTAATGAGACAACATTGGAAAAATCTGCTTTCCAGATAAACTATATTTTCAAATGTAAAACTCACTATTTTTATTTCCACGAAAATATTCTACATATCCAACTCAACCGTCTCGCCCTCAACGGCGATGGCCGTATCCCACCTGAATGTCTGACGAATAACCTGGGCCATGTGCCGTTGGCTATCCGGCTCGCCATGTACGAGAAATACTTTTTCAGGCGGCCGGTTGAATCCCAACAACCAGGCCAGTATCTCCTCATAATCGGCATGACCCGAAAACGCCGTAATCGTTTCCACTTTAGCCTTCAGAGGAATTTTCTCGCCGTGAATTTTGATTGTTTTGTGGCCATCCTGAATGCTTCTGCCTCGTGTTCCTTCAGCCTGATAGCCGATGAGTAAAATCGTGTTTTTCGGGTTGGGCATGCGATGAACAAGATGGTGCAGGATTCTTCCGCCGACCGCCATTCCGCTGGCGGAGATAATTATGGCGTTGCTCTTGATATCGTTTATTTGTTTTGACTTTACCCGGGTGCGCGCACGGTGAAGCTGTTTGGGGCGAATAAAGTGTTTTCCCTGAATTGTCAAAAGACGGCTTTCGAGGTCAAGATCGGCAATTCGTTTTTCAAAGACAGTTGTCGATTCTATCGCCATCGGCGAATCGATATAGATCGGCATTTCCGGAATATCGCCGCGCTCTTCGAGTTCTCGCAGTACGTACAGTAGTGTCTGTGTCCGCCCCACCGAAAAGGCTGGCACCAACAGAACGCCTCCTCGTTCACGGCTGGCGTTAATGATTCTGGCCAGATCTTCAAGGGGCTGCGCTTTTTCATGCAGACGGCCGCCATAAGTCGATTCCAAAATGAGATAATCAACGTTGTAAGCCTGGGACGGATCGCGCAGGAGCGGGCGGGAGGCGCGGCCCAAATCTCCTGAAAACAGGATTTTTCGCCTTCTTCCGTTTTTCTTGACGCGAATATCAACTAATGATGATCCCAGCAAATGTCCGGCATCGCGAAATTTTATTCGGCCGTCCTCGCCAAGCAATATTACATCGCCGTAATGCACCGGCTTAAACAATTTCATCGCTCGATTGACATCGTCGAGGTCAAACAAAGGCAGGGCCGGTTTGTGTTTGGAAAATCCTTTTTTATTGGCCCAGCGAGCATCTTCTTCCTGAAGATGAGCGCTGTCTTTGAGGAGTATCCGGACCAACTCGCGGGTAGCATGAGTGCAATGCACCTGCCCGGCAAAGCCTTCTTTGACAAATCGGGGCAAATAACCGGTGTGGTCGATGTGAGCATGGGTCAGCAGTACTTTATCAATCGAGGTCGGGTCAACCGGGAAAGGTTCCCAGTTTTTCATCCGATATTCCTTTTTGCCCTGAAACATACCGCAGTCAATAAGCATCTTCGTACCGTCAATTTCGAGAAGATGTCTTGATCCGGTTACGGTTCCCGCCGCGCCCAGAAATGTCAGTTTTGCCATTGATATCCATCCGTTTTGAATTTTTTTGCTTACTGTATGAATGTGCGAATAATACGCATGAGAGGGCAATTAAAAAAATTATCACAGATGTATAGTTTACTTTGAAGTTATCCACATTTAAATTTACAAAATCCCCTGTAATGCGATGTCTCTTTATTGCTTACAACGAATTGGCTTTGTTCTGTCAATTTTAATTTTGTGACATCGAATCGGTGGTGATTCCGGGCAGATGTGGACATCTGCCCGGCACGACCACTCGAGAGTCGTTTTTCACAAGCCAACACATGAAAATTGGGTTTGTTTTGTCAGAATAACGTTTTTGGTCATATCAAATCGATGGTGATTACGGGCAGGCAATGGCCCCGCCTGTTATTCCAGCGAAAGCTGGAATCCATCCCGGTCATTATATCTTTATACAACATCATACATATGGGGAAAATTTCGGAAAATACACCTGATTGGTTGGGAAAATGTGGATGCGCAATGCGTAAAGCCATCTGTTTTGTATAGCAAATTCAGCAGGTCATATCCAAAAATCCCCAGCCAGCGGGTGGGCTCCAGCCCGACTGTTGCCGCGCACATAAAAATTTTGAGAATGATTTATGGGCAGACGAGGACGTCTGCCGGGCACATAAATAATATGATTGTTCAAATTGTAAAGAAAAATCATTAACCTTTCATGAACTTTTCATTCACAAAATGGTTATATCAATAATCATCGGAGAGGCTTGCCTTTTTGGAGAAAGTTGCGTATTTAGGCTGAGAAAAATGAACTTAAATTTGATTTATGCACGGCAGGAAAGTGATTATGGCAGAAAATAAAAAACAGCATCGTTCATACCGGGAAATCCCTCGCGGACTGGCCCGGGTTGATCATATCATCGCTATTGGGAGTGGAAAAGGCGGCGTTGGCAAGTCAACAGTCTCAACTAATTTCGCCGTGGCTCTGCAGAAAGCCGGGTACAAAGTTGGCCTGATGGATGCCGATATATACGGCCCTAGCCAGCCGGAAATGCTTGGCGTAAGCAAACAGCAACCCCAGGTTAAAGGCGAGTATCTTATACCGCTCGAGAAACACGGTTTGGTTTTTATGTCTTTGGGACTACTGCTTGATGACACACAACCTGTTATTTGGCGCGGACCGATGGCCTCAAAGATGATTCAGCAATTTATGGGTAATGTCCTCTGGGGAGATCTTGATTATCTGATTATCGATTTGCCTCCCGGCTCAGGCGACGTTCAGATTACTCTGACCCAGCAGGCACCATTATCAGGTGCGATTATTGTTACCACTCCGCAGCATGTCGCGCTCGGAGTGGCTCAAAAAGGCCTTCACATGTTTCAGCATGTGAATGTTCCGATTTTGGGAATCATTGAAAACATGAGCGGTTTTACCTGCCCCAAATGCGGTGAAAAAACCGACATTTTCAAACAGGGCGGAGGCAAGCAACTTGCCGAAGAACTGGGTATAAATTTCCTGGGCGGAATTCCGCTCGATCCCGAACTAATGGCCTCAGGCGATGATGGAATCCCGCTTCTTCTCAAGACAACCGAAAGTCCGGCCGCCAAAGAATTTATCAAGATTGCATTGAGATTCAAAGAAATCATGGCCAAAGGCATTGAAGCCAATGAACCGGAGAAGATCGAAGTTACCGATGAAGGAAATCTTAGTTTTACCTGGCCCGATGGTCATACTGCCGCTTTTACTCCCTATGATTTGCGGGCAAGTTGCGGGTGCGCTCTTTGCGTCAGTGAAGATACCGGCCAAAAATCTATTGATATAAAGTCAATTCCTCTCGATATAAAAATCGGCGCTTTTGAACGGGTTGGCCGCTATGCCGTTTCGATTGCTTTCTCTGACGGTCACAATACCGGCATCTATCGATTCGATAAAATGCGCGATATGGAAATAAAACAAAAAGATGCCTCGGATAAGGCGTTTAATGTGTAAGAAATAGTAACTCAGTATAAGGAGGTGGCTCGTGGGAGACACCAATAAAATAAAAATCATGGCCGAACCGCAGATAAACCCGGATGTCTGCAAATTTCTTGTCAACCAGCAGGTTTATGACGGCATGGCCAATTGCAAAAACAAGGATATGGCCAAAGGCTCGCCGCTTCTGGAAAGTCTGTTTGCCATTGATGGAGTAAAGGAAGTTATGGTCGCCGGTTTTTCAATCACCATCGCCAAATCTCCCGAAGGCAGCTGGGCCGATGTCGGCAAAGAAATCGGAATTGTTATCAGAGAAAAACTGACCGAAGGCGGCCAGTTGATCTCCGAAGAACAACTGAACAAAGAACAGCCGGCCAATCCGGAATTGAAAGAGAAAGTCCAGAAGATTTTTGATGATATGGTCAATCCGGGTCTGGCATCGCATGGCGGCAGTGTTGAATTGGTCGAAGTCAAAGGCAATACCGTTTTCCTGGCCATGAGCGGCGGATGCCAGGGATGCGCTTCGTCAACTTATACTTTGCGCTATGGTATCGAACAAATCCTCAGGGAGCATGCTCCCGAAGTAGACGATGTCGTTGATGTTACCGACCATTCCGCCGGCGTCTCGCCGTACTTTTCATAAGTAGAATTAATTCAAACTCTCTTTATAAAAAATCCCCCTTACCGGGGGATTTTTCGTTTGTGCAATCGAATAATAAATGATATACTGTTTATATTAATAAAGCGATGTCCAATTTTAGAAAGGGGAATATGAACACGATACTATTTTACAGTTCCGGCGGATTAGTTCTGGGAGCCATATTTCTTTTGTTATCCGCTACACTCCACAGCGAAAAACATCCGGGATGGAAAGACGGTTTTTCGATTATCCCGTTTTCCGGCAAAAAAGAGTGGTTCCGCTCCGGAGGATATTTTCTTCATAACCTCGGCACGCTTCTTTTTTCCATCGGAATCATATCTTCTATGCTCCGAAGCGTGATTGATTGGATTAAGTAAGTCGAAACCCTTGCGGTTTCGACAAGGAATATAATTGTTATTCACGGTACCACACCGTTGTAACAATCTTGTAGGTCGAAACCCTTGTGGTTTCGACAAAGAATTTAGTTGTTATTCAGGGTGCCCCACATTTGTAACAGTGGGAAAAGAAAATTCCCTACTTCCCCTTCAACCACTCCAATAATTCTTTATCAGCATCGGGGACGTAGTGCAAAATATTGGTTCCGTGATTCTGACCGGGATATTTTTTAAATACCTTCAATCCATTATAATTATCAAACAACCATTGGCTCGATTCGGTTGAATATTTATCATCAGCAGAAGCGGCGATATAAATCGGTTTAATCATTTTTTCCTGATGCAAAACATCACCGGGAATAAGCCCACGATAATCTTTACCGGGTGACAATAATACCGAACGAGTGACCCAGTTTTCATTCAATAATATTCCGGCGGTATTGGCTCCAATCGACGCGCCGATGACGATGACTTCATCATAATTATAACTATCCGGATGTTTGGATTTGAAATCTGCAAAGAATTCTTTGATATCAGATGGCATCTTTACAAATTCGGAATTATCCATGCTTGAGAAAGAAATCTTTTTATTGCCGATTTGGGTTGACTGTCCGTGACCGCGCAAATCAAAGGCCAGAGTCGCGTAACCCATTTCATTTAATTTCGCCGTGAACGGATCATACGATTGATATGTCTTCGACATCATCGGGAGCAAAAGCGCCAGTCCCGGTTTGAAATTCTTCTTAGTGGTATCAATGCTTGCCTCAGTAAGCCAGGCGTGCAGCATCAATCCGTCCGATAGTTTTAAGGTCAGGTGATGACCTTCAGCGGCAGTCGCGGTGCTTTCGGAAACACCAATCGATTTCAAAAAGAAACCGGCGAAAAAAAGTACCACGCCGATAACGATGAGTTTGCCCAAATCTTTAATCATAATTCGTCAAAAAAACGATAAGTGACTGAACGTCAACAAAAAATTGCAGGTACTAAAAGGAAAAAATGAAAAGCCTACTTTGCCCCGTTCAGATAACGTTGATTTCCTCCTCAACATGCCCGTTAGCAAATCGATCCGGAGCCAGACGACTGATATCAATAGAAGGCTCTTTGCGGCAAATGACTTCCGCGGCGAGTAGCCCCGCCCCCGGAGCGTGCATAAATCCATGTCCGGAAAAACCGCCAATAGTGAAAAATCCTTCGATCTTATTATGGAATCCGATAATGGCATGATGGTCGGGAGTCGTTTCGTACAATCCCGCCCAGCTATTGGCCACTTCGGCCGTTTCCATCTGAGGGATTCTATTGAGAGCTTTCATCAGGATATTGTCGTTATAATCGGGATCCTGCGACTCATCGAATCCCGGCTCGACATCTTTATCAGCCCAACCCATCAAAAGCCCTTTGGATTCTTTATGACAATACAAACCGGATGAAACATCAACCACCATCGGCATTGTCGCCGGGATGAAATCCAATGCGCCGGAAGTGACAATCTGTCGCCGGATAGGTTCTATCGGAATTTTAATTCCGGCCATTTCGCCGATAAGTTTGGAATACGGACCGGCGGCATTGATAACGACGGGAGTTCTAAAACTGCCGCTGGATGTTTCCACACCGACGATTTTACTATTTTCGATTTTTATACCATTAGCGGGAGTTTCGGTCAAAATCTCAACGCCAAGCCGTTTGGATGCTCGAAAATACCCCTGCAAGAATTCATGTGGATCGCCGAGGCCATCCTTGCCATGGAAAGTAGCTTTGATAATATCATCCGTCAGAACCGGAGGAGCGATTTTTTTTACGTCACTGGCATCAAAAATATCAATTTTCAGTCCCAAAGATTGCTGCAAATCGGCGGCGCGCATATAAGGTTCGACTGTCGATTCTTCGGTCAGTATAAACATGTATCCGACCTGATCGTATAATGCAGGTTCACCGGTAATTTGTTCGAAGTTCTCAAAAATCTCAATCGATTTCATTGAGACTTCGATATTCACTTTCGATGAAAACTGGGCCCGGATACCGCCGGCGCATTTGGCTGTCGCTCCGGCGCCGATAAACATCTCTTTTTCGAGCACCAGGATACTGCCGAATTTTGCTTGAGCAAGATTAAAGGCGGTTGCCAATCCGGCTATTCCGGCTCCAATTATAATCGCGTCATAATTCTTTGTCATTGCTGCCTTCAGGACATATTCATGGATATTTTAACGACCGCAATTTAATTTGATACCGCCCAAAGTCAAGCGAAATCAAATCGATGCCGTCAGTCGGAGGGCACCACTCGACTTAAAATGAAAGTTTTAGCTTGTGTCGGTACAGTTTTTTCATAGATTGCTTGCGCCCGGATGGAACCAAATCATGAATAGAGTATTTTCAGGAATAATGAGACGGCGTTTGAAGCTGTCCGAAACCAATGTACTAATAATTCTGGCGCTCTTAGTCGGCGCTGGAACCGGTTATGGGGCGCTTCTCTTTATTTTTCTAATAGAAAAAGCCCGAGAATTATTTTTTGGATACTCGGCTGATGTTCTTTCCGGATTTCTTTCGGCAGGCGAAGGCGGGTATAAATGGTGGTTAATTGCCATCCCTGCCGCAGGCGGATTACTGGCCGGGCCAATAATCTACTACTTCGCGAAAGAAGCCAAAGGACATGGTGTCCCCGAAGTCATGGATGCTGTTGCTCGAAAGGGCGGTATAATTCGGCCTCAGGTGGCGGCAATAAAAGCTCTGGCATCGGCAATTTGTATTGGTTCAGGTGGCTCGGCCGGACGTGAAGGTCCAATCATACAGATTGGTTCGGCTATCGGCTCGACCATAGGTCAAATATTCAAAATGTCGGGCAACCGCGTGAAAATTCTGGTGGGGTGCGGAGCGGCGGCCGGAATTTCATCAGTTTTTAACGCTCCAATCGCCGGGATAATATTCTCACTCGAAATCATCCTCGGTGATTTTGCCATCAAAACCTTCGCGCCCGTTTTGCTCTCGTCCGTTTTGGCGTCGGTAATAACCCGTTCGGCCCTGGGAAATCATCCCGCCTTCGAAGTCCCGGCTTATGAACTGGTATCGGCTTGGGAAATGCCGTTGTATGTTTTTCTCGGAGGTTTGGCCGGTATCGTGGCGGTTATTTTTACTCGGGTATTGGGATGGTCGGAGACATTTTTTGATAACTTAAAAATTCCGGATATCAGCAAGCCGGCCATAGGCGGCCTTCTCCTGGGAATGGTAGGAATTTTTTATCCCCAGATATTTGCCGACGGCTATAGCACAATTAACCTTGCGCTTTATAGCCAGATGGCATTCTGGTTGATGTTTATCCTGATTTTCCTGAAGATACTGGGGACATCACTGACTCTTGGATCCGGCAACTCCGGAGGAATCTTCGCGCCATCGTTATTCATGGGAGCAATGTTGGGAGGAGCGTTCGGAAGTTTGGTTCATTCATATTTCCCTGATGTAACCGGCTCATCGGGAGCATATGCATTAGTGGGGATGGCGGCCGTGGTGGGGGGGACAACCCATGCCCCAATTACGGCGATTCTAATTATTTTTGAAATGACCAGTGATTACCGGATAATTTTGCCTCTGATGGTGGCGGTAACTTTTTCAACTCTTGTCAGCCGTCATCTTTATCAATATTCAATCTATACGATAAAGCTCGCGGCGCGGGGAATATTCCTCAAAGGCGGAAAAGATGTGGCAATTTTGAGGTCATTGCAGGTTTATGAAGTTATGGATCGGAATTTTGAAACGGTGCTTCCTTCCACGCCCCTGAATAAAATAATTCACAAAATAGAATCGACCCGTGAAACTTATTATATGGTAGTTGACAACGAAAACCATCTTCACGGTATTATATCGCTGCAGGATTTGCGGGGCGTCTTGACCAAGGGCGGTCTGGATGATTTGATTATCGCCGAAGATATCGCCCATACCGATATTATCACCGTTACGCCGGATGATACTCTGGAACGGGTCCGCGAAGTAATTGGACTGCAGGATTTGCAGGTTGTACCGGTAGTCGACTCGCCCGACAGCCGTCATATAATAGCCGTTCTCAGGCGCGATGATATGATGACTGTTTATAATAAACGCCTAATTGAATCATTCAATGAATAATTAGAAGCGCAATCCAAGATTAAGATACATTCGATAGGGATGATGTTCGGCTTTACCATAGCCAAATTCAAACGGTCCCATGATGGTATCCAGCGAGAGCGCCATGCCCCACCCTTTTAGAAAATCACGCATCTTGATATGCTCATATTCATCGTAAACATTGCCATAATCGAAATTAATAAATAAGTATAAGCGATAAGGTAAATGCAGGCGCCATCTGAGATTGGCGGCAAAATATTTATCGCCGACTAATTGATGCGTTCGATAGCCGGAAAAATTATACATTCCGCCCAGATGAAATTTTTCGATATCGGGGAGATCGGCTGTTGAAATTCCCAGCGATAGTTTTGGATTAAAACAAAGGTCTTTGGCCCAGGGCCAGTAAGCCTCGAGGGAGCTATGCATTTTTGTATATTCGTCATATGTGCCGCCCAACCATTTGCCTGAAAATTCAAGATTAAACTCCTGGCGATGACCATAGTCGGGATAAGGAAATTTATTAAATGTTTCCACGGTAGAACGAATTGCAAAGACAGATAACACTTGATTTTTCTCTTCACCTGTCAAGGTTTGTTCGGTTTGAGTTTCTTCGAGTTTATATTCAAAAGTAAACGTTCCCAGTCGCGATATTTGCTGACCGGCCGAAATTGAACCGCCCAAACGATCTTCAATGCGGAATCCCTGGGGCGCACCGTCAGGCTGGAACAATCTTCTCCTCAAACGGGAAAAATAGCCTTTGAATTGAGCTGTTAAAAGGGTTTTGGATAATCGGTCAGCTTTAAGGGACAGGTGGTATTCATGGCGGCGGGATGAAAACGTAACATGTGTCAGGGCCTGAATCCCGGCGCCAAAGACATTATCATCAAGCAATTCCGAAAGCATTTCTGATTGATATTCATCATCCCAATGAGCGCCCAGACGCAATTGAGTGAATGGTTTTTCTTTGACATTAATTGTTAAACGGACTCCCTTATCAGAAGGCCGTATATCGAGACTGACCCGCTCGAAAAATCCGGTAGCATAAATATTCTCCAGCCCCCGTTCTGATTTGCGGGTATCAAACGGTTCGCCCGGACGCAACATATAATTGGCTTTGATTATCCAGCTCCGAGTTCTTTCGTTACCGCGAATATCAACGTATTGAAGCCGGCCTTCGTCGATTTCCACCAGTATTTTTTTGGCGTCGTGATCATAGATAAGTTGTTTGATATAAGCCAGGTCATATCCCGATTTTCGATAAAAATCAATAATCAATGATGCCGCCGATTTGACTTTTTGCAGAGACAGAACTCTTTGATCGTGAAGGAAAAAGCTTTCCAGAAGCGTATCGGAAAATATAGAATTCCCGGAAAATTCATAAATTATCTCAGACGCGTTATGATTTGATATTCCGTCGAATCTAACTATTATCGAATCCGATAGTGTTTCCTGCCAAACAAATATTTTGTGGAAATGCATTTCCGGATCGTAATTCTCGCAAAACTCCGCAGTATTTGAATTTATATTATTGCTTTGTTTGAGCGTCTGGGAAATTAGGCTTAGAAGGCTATCGCTGCGAGCGGGTTCTATGTTTTCCGCTTGAATTATCGATTTAGCCCGCCGAATAAGGTTAAATTTATTTTGGATTTCATTCAGAGCCTCCCTGGTGGCATTGTATCCGATTAATATCAGACTATCATGGCGGCTCATATCAAAATTCTCAATATCTGCCAGGTCGGGAGTGATAATTATATCGGCGCGGCTCAACTGCTCCGCCAGTGATTCCTGCTGCATTATGGTTGTAACCTGATTGGCGACATCTACGGGGTTGTTGACCTCATCGGCCGGTAATAGTTGCGAGGCGGTATTAACGGCGATAACAAAATCGGCTCCCATTCGACGGCAAACGTCAACCGGAATCGGTGTCACGATCCCCCCATCCATTAATTTCTTATCTTCAAAATCTACAGCGGTAAATGCCAGCGGGAAGGCTATCGACGCTCGCATAGCATCAGCCATGCTGCCGCCTCCGATAACAACTTCCTTTCCTGTTCCGAGATCGGTCGCTATTACACGTAAAGGAATGCGCAGGTTGTCAAAATTCCCACCGCACATATAGTTGGCCTGAATCGTCAGTTCGGTCAATAATGAAGTAAGTCTCTGTCCGGACGCGAATCCTTGGGGGAAATAGGGTTTTAATCCGTTAAATCTGATTGAGAATAGGTAACGTTTTTTTTCCTCTCTTTGAGTGAAGAACATAGATTTACGTTCTCGAGAATCAGAAAATAACATGGAAAAATCAAATGACCGGGTAAATTCTTCGATTTCATTCGGGGAATAACCCAATGCATACAAGCCGCCAATAATGCTGCCTATAGAAGTTCCGGCGACATACGAAATCCTGATTCCCGCCTCCTCAAATGCTTTGAGAACGCCGATTTGGGCTATTCCTCGGGTTCCACCACCCGATAAGGCCAGTCCAATTTTAGGCGAATGGTTCTTTATCGATTTGTCCTGATTATAAGATATAATGGTATCCCGTATTATGATAAGGGTATCGATATTTTTTCCCGAATCCGGATCGATTATTGCATCAGACGCGATTGCGCTTGACGATAATATCATCAATACGAAAAATAATATTGATCCAACCGCAGATTTCACTTGCTCCCCAATAATCAAACTGATTCTTTTCTTTAAGTTGGCATTATTACCGGCAAAACTCAAGGATTATTTGCATTGAGATTATCTCAAATGGAAATAAAAAAGCTGACGGCCTTGAAAAGGAAAAAATATCGCCAGGCCGAAGGCTTATTTTTGTGTGAGGGGATCAGGCTTCTGGAAGAAGCTGTCAAATCCAATTATCTCCCCGAAAAAGTATATTACTCGGCCGCACTTCTCAGTGAACGTGGCCAAAATGTGGTAAAATCATTTAGGCAAAATAAACTCGCAGTCCACGATATAAGTGTTAAAGAACTTGAGAGAATTGAAAATACTCAATCATCACAGGGGATAATAGGAGTATTTAAAATCCGCGAGTACAATCTGGAGCAACAATTGAACATGGGGATGCGTAAATTACTTGTGTGTGATAATATAAATGATCCGGGTAATCTGGGGACTTTGATGAGATCGGCGGCGGCATTTGGATTTACTCCGGTAATCACAAGTACAAAAACTGTCGAAATTAGTAATCCCAAGACTTTGCGAGCCGGTATGGGCGCGTGTTTCAATCTTCCGTTCATAGAAAAACTGGCGCCTGAATTAATCGTGGAAAAACTAAGAGAATTTGGATACAAGCTGATCCTGGCTGATGTAAAAGGTGAAGATCTGGACGGCCTGAAACCACTGCCCGATAAATTGGCATTGATTATCGGATCGGAAGCTGTCGGGGGGAGTAATATTTTTGGAAAAAACGCGGATTATGCCGTGAAGATTCCTATGTCAAAAAATGTGGAATCGCTCAATGCCGCCATGGCCGGAACAGCCTTAATGTTCTGGCTAAATAATTTGGAAAGGATATCATAATGATTCGCGCCACGATAGCAATTTGTGCTTTATGTATTACGCTGGCTTTATCGATCTCGGCGGAGAACATAAACGAACAAAAAGACGGCATATTTACCGGAGAATCTAATCTGATAACCGTCATTTTCGCCGGAGTGGAAAAGGTGATTATAAATTCAGCGAATTCCATAAGCGGTAATTTGTACCTCGGGGCCGGCGGCAAACATTGCCGCATAAGCTATCAGAAAAAAATGAAGACTGCCAGTAAAGCTGAAGCCGCCACATATGCCGATCTTATATCCGTAGATGTTGATAATCAACCAACCGCAGCAACTGTCTGGCTTCGGGCCCCGGCCGATGCGCCCTGGTCGGGAAGCAATAATTCAGCCAGTCTTGATGTACGCATTGATGTCCCCATCGGGTGTCAGATTGAGATCAACACAGCCTATTTTGATATTGACGCCGCAGGGCCGTTTGATGAATTTGTTGTTTCAGAATCGCTTAGTAAGGTAACCGTAAGCAAGGTCACCCGATTGACTGATATAAATATTTCTAACCGCCCATTGGTCCTTAAGAACATCAGCGGTGATTTGAAGGCCAAAAATAAATATGAAAAAATAAAACTCGAAAATATAAAAACCGGCGACAGGACTGCGATTATCAGAAATGAAAACGGAGAGATATCGATTGATTCATTTGCCGGGAGTATGGACATTGGAACCAGCTACGGCTTGATTATTGGGAAAAAGATTTCATTGGTTGGGGATCGCAATCGAGTAAAAAACGTTTCAGCGCCAATAAATATTGAACTGGATTCACTTACTTCGGGGCGGATTCGACTGAACAATCAATATAGCCAAATAGTCCTGCATATCACCGGCCAGGTCGACGCTTCCTTCATATGTAAATTTGGCCCCGACAGTTTTGTCAAGGCGGAAGGTTTTCTGTTTGAACCAACTCTGGTTTATGATGAGCGGCTTGAATTTGACGTCGGTAATGCCGCCGCCGAAGCGCGGTTATCGATTAAGGGAGATGGCAATATTATAATTAACGGGCCGGATAGCGATCATCTCGCGGGAGGAAATTGATGGCTAAGGACTTAATTTGCAATGGATGGATATTTTTAATCTTTTTTTTCATATGTCTGTCAATCGCCTCGGTTTGCGGCGGTCAGGAAATAATTTTGCCGAGTGAATTGTTTTTTTACTCACCGGTCGCATCGACTTCAGGTCAAAGCTCAATATGGTCAAATCCGGCCGCACTTGGTAACCGCCAAATGGGCACTCTGTTTATGTTTTCGCACAGGGATGATCGCATCATAAGAGACTGGGGTACGGCTTCCACTACACGGGCAATGGGAGCCGCTTATAGATTTATCCAAGGCGGTATTCTACCTGACCACAAGGAATATATTGTTGCTTTTGGCGGCGGACGAAGACTCTCATTCGGATTTTCATATCGCTATATATCGGAAGGCGCCCAGCATTTGAGAAAACGTCATCTCTGGAATATCGGTTTGCTCATGCGCCGATCCAAAAATATCAGTCTCGGCGCCCGTGTCGATAATATCAATCGAGGAAAAATAGAGAGTAAGAAAAGCGATATGCGATTGGTTTACGGCATCGCGGCCCGGACCTATCGTGATCTCGTTACCGTATCTTTTGATGTGGATATGACTTCTCGCGAAAGTATCAGGCAGGCCGATTTTCGAACCGGCATCGAGCTGCGCCCTAAAGCTGGATTATATATTTATGCGGATATGGATAATCATTCAAATTTTGGCGTTGGTTTCCGCATGAATCTGCGATCCAATTATGCCGGCCACTATAGCAGTTTTGACCGCGACGCAAAGAACATTAACGCGACTACATATTTGGGCGCCGTAAAAGGGCGCCAGCCTTCGTTTATCAAACTCCAAAAAAAAACTCTGGTAGTCAACCTGGACGGTACCCTGCCGGAAAATCCCCCAATACCTTTTTGGGGGCACCGGTCGCTGAAGTTTATAGATTACATTAACGCGATTTACAAAGCGGCCGATGATGACGAAATTGGCGATTTGTACTTGAACATTAAAAATCTCAGATGCGGCCCGGGGAAGACGGAGGAATTATCCGAAGCGGTCGATTACTTTCGCCAATCGGGAAAATCTGTTTATTCATATTTGCACAATTCGAATAATATCGGGTATTTGCTGGCCTGCGCGGCCGATACGGTGATTATTCCACCGGTTTCGCAACTGCAGCTATTGGGATTGAACGCCAATATTATGATGTATAAGGGCCTGATGGATAGACTTGGTATTGAAGCGGAATTCGAACGCATAGATGAATACAAGAGTTATCCCGAGGTGTTTATGTTCGAAAGGCCCAGTGAGGCATATCGTGACCAGGTGAATCGACTTCTTGAAAATATATACCGAGAGATGGTAGCCGAAATCTCGACAAATCGCAGTCTGGATTCAGATTCGGTGAAAGCGCTGATAGATGTCGGGCCACTGACATCCATCGAGGCGGTCGATTATGGCTTATGTGATGAACGCCTATATGCCGATGAAGCTATGGAGAAATATGCCGGGTCGAATTGCAAATTTATCTCCAAAAGAATCTCGATTAATGATTATGTCAACCTCGACAGGATGGATGATTATTGGGGGCAACGTCCGCAAATAGGGGTTATTATTGCCGAAGGAGATATTCTGCCTGGAAATGATGGCAAAATCGGGCAATATGAAATGCTCACGGCAATCCGTCTTGCCGCAGAAAATAGCAATATCAAAGGGGTGGCGTTGCGAATCAATTCTCCCGGAGGAGATGCCCTTGCTTCAGATTTGATATGGCACGAATTAGATAAAACAAGCAGGCGCAAACCGATTGTAGTATCAATGAGCAATGTTGCCGCCTCTGGAGGTTATTATATAGCCTCGGTAAATTCCAAAATATTTATTAATCGCAATACTATCACCGGCTCCATTGGAGTCTTTGGCGGCAAAATTAATATTGCGGGATTATATGATAAACTTGATCTCTATTCTGAATCAATCACGCGAGGCAAAAACGCGGGAATGTTCTCATTGTCAAAACCATTTACTCCGGAACAACGATTGGTGATGAAAGATCACCTAAGGGCTATGTACAATAATTTTCTTGATAAAGTATCAACCGCACGCGGAATGGCGTCTGATTCGGTCAATTCATTGGGACGAGGGCAAACCTGGACAGGCCGGGAAGCGGTTGAAAACGGGTTGGCCGATAATCTGGGAGGCATCGACGCCGCAATTGCTGAAATATGCAAAAAGGCTCAGTTAAACCGAAATGATATCGAGTTGGTTTATCTGCCGCAAAAACGCTATTTCTTCAAGAATCCATTTTATTTTTCGGGTTTTGCTTCCCGAATATCAAAAATGCTTGGGGGCGACTCAGGCGTCAAGGAAATTTTCCAAAACCCTTACGATTCTCACGTATATTATCGTATGCCGTACGAATTAGAATTTGAATAGTCAAATAATCAGAAACACTCAATAAGTTCTTGTGTTACAGATTGAGACGTATAAATTAAGTTTTCAATAAAAAACGCAATGGAGGGATTTATGAAAAAAGAATTATCGGCTTTCAGGCTATTAAGATTGGCAATTATTCTGGGAGCCATGTGCGGGAGTGTAACAGCCTTCGATTTTTCGACCATTGAAAACAAGATCAGCGATTTTGAGTTGGACAATGGAATGAAATTTATAATTCTCGAAGACCACAGCGCCCCGGTCATATCTTTCGCGCTCCAGGTAAATGTCGGATGCGCCTATGACCCCAAAGAGTATATGGGGCTTTCTCATTTTTGGGAGCATATGGCTTTTAAGGGTACTTCAGAGGTTGGCACCAAAGATATCAAGAAAGAGAAAAAGGCAATAGAAAAGCTGGATGCCCTATATAAAGATCTTCGAGCCGAAGAACTAAAGGGTAACTTTGCCGACACAGTAAAACTTGCCGATTTGAAGGAAAAATTTAAGGCCGCGCAGGAAGAAGCTGAAAAGTATGTGGCCATGAATGAGTTTTCGCTAATCGTCGAGCAGGAAGGCGGTGTTGGTTTGAATGCCGGCACCGGTTATGATGTCACCACTTATTATTATTCTCTGCCTTCCAATAAAATGGAACTTTGGTTTTACTTGAGTTCCAGTCGTTTCAATGATCCGGTCTTAAGGCAGTTTTATAAAGAAAAAGAAGTTATAAAAGAAGAACGGCGGATGGGAGTTGAATCGAGTCCTTTCGGCCGCCTTCAGGATGAGTTTCTACATGCTGTCTTTCGCGCCCACCCCTATGGACAATCATTAATTGGTGAAATGAGTGACATTCATAATTTTGATAAAGAAGCGTTACTGGCTCATTTTAGGAAACACTATATCCCATCAAATATGGTTGCCGTTCTTGTAGGCGATGTTGATATGGAAATGGCGAAATCCCTCGCCAATGAATACTGGGGGCGGTTGCCAAAAGTAGAAAAACCGCGTCGATTGGCTATTGAAGAACCAATCCAGAGGGCGGAAAGACGCGCCATTGTCATCGATAAATCTCAGCCGATGCTGTTAATGGGTTTTCATCGGCCGGAAGTTACCGATGATGATGATGTGCTTTACAGCGCGATGGCAGATTATCTCGGTCAGGGGAGAACATCGCTTCTATACAAAAATCTGGTCAAGGATAAGAAAATCGCGACGGCAGTACAAGCTTTTGATTCTTACCCGGCATCCAAATACCCAAATCTATTTGGTGTTTTTGCGATGCCTTCCCAGGGAGTTTCCGCGACGGAATGCGAAACCGAAATTTTGGCAGAAATCCAAAAACTAAAAGAAGATTTGATTCCCGATGAAGAACTGGAAAAGATCAAAGCTCGGGCCAAGTCGAGTTTTATCGGGGCGCTGGCATCGCGAAACGGAATGGCCCGTCAACTGGCTAATGCCCATACCTATTATGGCGATTGGCGTGAGTTGTTCAAGGTTTTGGATGAGTATGAAAGAATTACCGCCGAGGATATCCAGCGAGTAGCCAATGAACTTTTTACCAGAAACAATCGTACCGTTGCATATATTGAAACCGAGGAATAGGGGAGAAGCCTGAAATGAAAAATATATTCAAATTAACGATGCTGTTTGCGATTATTTTGCTGATAGCGTCTTCGCTTTCGGCTTACGGGAAAATGAAAGACCTGAAATACCCGCCCCTTGGAACGGTCACGGTTCCCGAGCCGGAAAAGATAATCCTCGATAATGGAATTCAAGTTTACATTCTCGAGGATCATGAATTGCCCAGTTTTAGCATTTTTATCAAAATGAACAAATGCGGATCGTATCTCGAACCGCCGGCAAAAATCGGTTTGGCGTCTATGACCGGTGAAGTAATGCGCACCGGTGGAACCAAATCAATGACCGGCGATGAAATTGATGAAGAACTTGAGGCCATCGGAGCTTATGTCGAAACAGGCATAGGCAATGTTTCGGGTTCGGCGTCGGCGGGAGGACTTTCAGAATACGCGGAAAAAATAATTTCTATTTTTGCCGATGTGGTTCGCAATCCGGTTTTTGATGAGGATAAAATCGAATTGGCGATAACTTCCGCGAAATCAAATATATCACGCCGAAATGATGATGGCATGACGATTTTACTTCGGGAATACCGAAAAATTATTTTCGGCGAGGAATCGCCTTATTCGCGGAACACGGAATACGCCACAATTGATGCCATTGAAAAAGAAGACTTGATAAGATTTCACGGCCTGACGGTCCAGCCGAATAATATGCAGATGGCCCTCTACGGTGATGTAAATCGAGATGAAGCTTTAGCACTGATAAATAAATATTTCGGTGATTGGCCAGCGGCTACAATGGAATTGCCCGTTCCGCCGGATGTCGAATATACGTTCAAACCGTCGGTGAATTTCGCGGAAAAAAGTGACATCACACAGTCCAATGTTATTCTGGGACACATCGGCGGGAAAATGAAAGACCCAGATTATCCTGCGACGATTGTTATGAATTCCATTTTGGGCGGGAGTTTCGGGAGTCGTATCACGGACAACGTTCGCACCAAGCATGGTTATGCCTATACCGCTCAGGCCAATTACTCATTCAATTATGATTATCCCGGATGGTTTTACGCTTATGCCGGAACAAAGGGCGGCAGCACTGTCGCGGCCATCAAAATTATGATGGAACAGATTCGATCGATGCAGACGATTCCGCCAACCGAGGAAGAGATGCGCAAAGCCAAGGACGGCTGGCTCAATTCATTCGTTTTTAATTTTGACACTAAGGGTGAAGTTCTCAATCGTATGATGACCTATGATTATTACGATATGCCGGTCGACTTTCTTCAGCAGCTCAAAGAGGCGGTTGAGCAGGTTACTCCTGAGGATATCATTGAGGTTGCGCAACGAAAACTGAACCCTAATAACCTTCAAATTCTGGTCGTTGGCAAAGCGGATGAATTCGATGAACCATTATCGGTTCTGGGCGAAGTAAATGAAATCGACATTACCATCCCCGAACCGGAAGTTATAGAATTTGTAGCTACCGATGAAGAGCTGAATCTGGGGATGGAAAAACTGGCCGCCGTTGTTGAAGCCTGCGGCGGCACTGCCAATTTTCAGAAAATTAAAAGCCTTGAGACATCATCGAAAGTGAACATAAATATGTCTCAAGGGGCGATGATGGTGAATGTCACCAACATTCAGATCCTTCCCGATAAATCGGCTCAGATCGTCAGTATGCCGATGGGGAGCCAAAAACAGATTTATGTTGGCACTGAGGGATGGACTATCGCCGCAGGACAAACCACGCCTATGTCGGAAGCTGATCTTAATGAACAGAAGCAGGATCTTTCCCGCAATACGCATCATATCTTCGCCAACTTCGATAATCCGGATTATCAGATAGCCTTCAGGGGCGCGGAAGAATTTGAGGGCCAGCCGGCGGTGAAATATGAAATCTTGACATCGGCCGGGGCGCAATTTTCACTATACGTTGATCCTCAAACCAACCTGCCGATAGGGAATAGCCACTTTGGCAATACCTACGCCGGCCCCGGTGAAATTGTGAATGTAATCCATGAACATGGCAGTTTTGGAGGCGTAATGATGCCGGTCAAAATGACTCAAAAATCGGGACCGATGACAATGGATATAGAAATAACAAACACGGTCATCAACGGCAAAATAGATGAATCGATTTTTGTAAAGCCGGATGGTATATAGCATATTAAAATAGTGCTTTGAAAAAGGCGCTCGACTGGGCGCCTTTTTTATTACAAATATTTTTCGAAGAAATTCGCGGACGCAGTTAGGACCTGATCGAGTTTTTCGTTGCTTCCCTGAAACGGATGAGCCGCTCCAAAAGTATGTCCGGCGCCGGGAATCTTAATAATTTCACTTTGGTTCGCATCAGCCCAGTTATAAATAATATCCGCTTCTTTTTCAGGAACGGCTTCATCTTCCTCACCGTGGACAATTAGAAGAGGTTTGCCCAGATTCTTGATCGCCTTTTCGATATTCAGGCTGTTTTCGCCGTTTGCCTCAATATCGTCGAGCAATACGGTATTGAGTCGCATAACCTGCCGGGTGCGTTGATTGACAACCTCAAAAAAGCCTTTTTCCCGCCAACGGCTTTTTAGCGCTTCGGAATATCGATTAAATGATGAGACCGCCGACCAGGTCGCAACCGCTCCGATATCTTTGTTTTGAGAGCCGGCCAGAAGGCTCGTCCCTCCGCCGCGGCTGTGTCCCAGTATTCCGACTTTATCGCATGGCCCAAATTCGCCGGATTTGCAGGCGGCAACGAGTTCATTCAGTTCCCGGATTTCGCGGCTGAAGGTGTTGTTGGCAAATTTATCCAGTTCGGTGAATTCAGTCATATTATCGCCAATACCGTTGTGCGAGAAATTAAATGTAACCGCCAAAAATCCCTTTTGGGATAAAAACTGGCCGATATACGGCACGAATCCCCAATCTTTGAATCCTTTGAATCCGTGAATGTAGATAACACAGTTATTTTTGGAATCGGGTTCACCATAAGTTGTGACGGATAGATTTTCGCCGTCTGACATTTTGAGTTTATAATCTTTTTTCATAGTGGCTCAATATGGGAGATTGACGTTTGAAAAACAAGCCTTCGCTTGTGTCATTCCCGAGAGCGTTGCCCGAAGGGCGAAGCGAGCCGAGAATCCAGAGTTATCCACATTATTTTTCATAAAAATCCGTTTAATGCGATGTTCTTCTATAGGTTACAGTAAATTGGCTTTGTTCTGTCATTTTTCAGGCGAAGGCCTGTTTTCGGCTGTCGCGCAGTAGACCTGCTATCGGTTCATCGCTTCTCCAAGGAAGCGACAGGACCTGTGCGAAACTTCTAAAATGGGTTTGTTTGCTCAGATTAACGTTTTTGGTCATATCAAATCGGTGTTAAATGTGGCAAAAGCCACTTATTGGCTGTCGCGCAGATGACTTGGATTTTTCCGGTAGGGGTCCTCGCGAGCGACCTGGTAATTGCTATTGCGGGCTCGTCGCGACGAGCCCCTACGGTTCCGTATATCTTTTTTTATATAATACATACTACTAAACGTTGAATATTTTTGAAACAATGGGAGATTGGTTGGGTAATTGCGGACTCAATTTTTTCTGAAGCAAACCGTCGTCAGCCAATGTATCCTGTGTCATTCCCGAGAGCGAAATCTCATTAGGAGTGAAGCGAGTCGGGAATCCATACAGCATCAATAAAAGCTGTTGCTGTTATCATATAATTGGAGTATTATTGAACGAATAGGCGGGAACCCACCGTTCCGCTGCGCGGAACAATGGGCCACCGGTCTA
>JBDREQ010000012.1:0-44651 GCA_043819555.1 Candidatus Zixiibacteriota bacterium
TTTCCGCTTAATCTCACGAACAACTGATTCTGATGATACTTTCGGACTCATAAATAACTCCTTCTTTTGATAGTTAAATATACCAAAAGCATCTCTTAATTTTAACTATTAATCAGTACGGCAGGTTTTGACGGGAAACAGCCCAAGAATTTTTGGATAAAGCAATTAGGATATCATCCGAGACCATTAAGTTTGTTGGTAGTAAGGATAACTTCGAGAGTTCTTCATATACTAATAATTTTTATCTAACTGTTCGCGGTTATGTGGAGATGCTTAAAGGTAATACAATATTTGCCTGCAATGATTTCGCAAATTGTATTCTTAAGGATCCATTATACTCAAGAACTCATTTTCATCTCGCTGAACTTTTTGAGCGAAATGCTAATAAGGATAGTGATCTATTAATTGACGCCACGTTTCAATATTTAAAAGTCATGAATGTGTTATCACAAACGACAGCGCATTTACCAATTTTTAAATTAACCCTGAATAAATTAAAAACTCTGATTGAAGACAGGAAAATTATAAAAATTAAATTTATTGATCGGAACATATATTGGGATAAAAATAAAGATGTTCTAAAAAAAATAAGGATCAAAGCTTAAGATAACATCTTTCTATTACATGAGTACTTCCCGAAAATATTTACATTATCTATCTTAATCCAATTCTTTTACTTTTTCTTTTTCCTTCGATGCCAGAAGATATAACAACTAATAAGAATAACGCAGAACCCAATCAATCCAACCGTTATTTCAAATGAATATTGATGCCAGAGAGCCCTGACCGATTCCTCGTTGATATTTTCCAGTTGCTTTCCGGCAACATAACCGATCCAGACCAGGATGGCGACCCAGATACCGGCGCCTAATCCTGTAAAAAACAAAAATCTACCGATATTCATGCGAGCCAATCCCGCCGGGAAAGAAATATACTGCCTGACCGCCGGAATTAGTCGGCCGGTAAAAGTAGAAATTTCGCCGTGTTCCCGGAAAAAAACCTCGACCTTGGCAAAACGTTGAGGGGGCAAAAATATATATTTGCCATATCTATTGATAAAAGGCCGTCCGAGCCAGACTGCCAGATAATAATTCAGAAGCGCCCCCAGCCAGCTACCCAGGATTCCCATGCCTATGGCCAGCCAGGGATCCATCTGTCCCTGCGCCGCTAACACTCCGGCAGGAATCATGACAATTTCGCTTGGAAATGGAAAAAAGGAGCTTTCGAGGAGCATTAATATCACGATACCGGTGTATCCAAGCATTAAAAATATTTCGAGAAGGTTTTCTATCATAATATTTACATACTCGAAAATTTCAGAGTTATGGCTTCCTAACCTGAACGCGCTTTATTCGTCCATCATCCATTTCAAGAATCTTAAATTGTATCTTACCGTAACTCAATTCATCTCCCAGCTGCGGCCGGTGGTCCAGATTTTCAATAATAAACCCGCCGATTGTATCTGATATATCTTCCGGCATCCGGAGATTGAATGATTTATTCAATTCATCCGGCCGCAGAGAAGCCGCAACATATGCAATTTTGTCGGAGTGGGCGACAAATTCCGGCTGGGCAGTATCATGCTCGTCCTGTATTTCGCCGACGATTTCTTCAAGAATATCTTCGAGCGTAATCAGGCCGGCGGTACCTCCGAATTCATCAAGCACGATCGCGATATGTATCTTTCTCTTCTGGAATATTCTGAGAAGCACGGCAAGGGGCATTGAATCGGGTACGAATAAGGGTTTTCGCAAAATATCTTTCAAATTAATTATTTCATTGTCGGTCGTGAAAGATATCAAATCTTTTGTATAGACAATTCCTTCGATGCGATCCAGTGATTCCTGGTACACCGGGTAACGTGAATAACCGTGCATATCCATCAACCCGAGAATTTTTTCTTTTGGCCAATCCAGCCGGATACTGATAAAATCAACTCGTGGCGTCATTGATTGACGGACGTTAATATCCGAAAAATCAAAAACGGATTTAATTAGTTTCTGCTCGGTTATATCAAAGACACCTTTTTCGGTACCTTCGGAAATCAAAATATTGATCTCTTCTTCGGTAATACCAGAACGTTCCGGGATTTTCGAAAAACCGAATATTTTCAGGATTAATTTTGCCGATCCGGTGAGGAACGTAACGATAAAGAAACTCAATTTTGAAAATATTGAAATCGGTCGAGTGACTCGAATAGCAATTTTCTCGGGATTCGCCAAAGCAATATATTTGGGAATTAATTCACCGACTACAACGGTCAGGAATGAAATAACTATAACCACTATTCCAATCGCTATTGGGCCGGGGGCGCTTTGAATAATTACTATTGGGATTTTTTTTAGAAAGGGCACAATGTATTGAACCAGGGTAGCACCGCTGAAAACTCCCGCCAGAGTAGCAACAAATGTTATGCCGACCTGAATAGTTGCCAGGAATTTATCCGGACGAGCGATAAACTCCCGAGTCCGGGCGGCCCGAACATCGCCTTTTTTGGCCCAGTTTTTCAGACGGCTCTTACGCGATGCAATTAGAGCAAACTCAGAGGCCGCGAAAAAACCATTGGCCAAAATTAACACCAAAATTACAGAAATTTCGAAATATGCTCTATCCATAGGCGGGCCGCCACAGGGCCGCTTTGAATCTCCTTAATTCAGCGTTCCCATTGCCATCGCTTCCAACCGTTTGACTCTCTCCTCAACCGGAGGATGGGTCGAAAAAAGGCTGCTTATCCCTTTACCCGATAAAGGGCTGGTGATGAAAATATGGGCAGTGGCCGGTTTTTTGTCAAGATTCAATTGTACCGGGGCTTTATGTAATTTTTCCAGCGCCGTGGCAAGTGCCAGCGGATTTCCCGATATTTGACTGCCGACTCGATCGGCTTTGTACTCGCGTGAGCGCGATATTGCCATTTGAATAAGCATTGCCGCTATCGGAGCGACAATGGCGATGGCCAATAATTCAAATATGCCTCCATTGCGATCATTACTGCGTCCGTATCCGCCAAATATGGCTCCCCAGCGGGCAAGTGATGCAAGGATAGCAATGGCTCCAGCCATCGTGGCTACCATAGAACCAATCAATATATCCCGATTTTTGACATGCGCCAGCTCATGACCGATAACTCCGGCCAGTTCATCCCGATTCAAAATCTGCATTAATCCCTCAGTGACAGCTACCGCGGCATGGTCTTTATTGCGCCCGGTGGCAAAGGCGTTGGGGGCTCGAGTGGGAATGATATAAACCTTCGGCATCGGCAATTGAGCCATCTGCGTCAAGTTTCTGACGATACTGATTAATTTGGAATCGGCATTCTCGTCAGCATGCCGAGCTCGATACATCTTTAAGACTATTCTATCCGAGAACCAATATGAGAAAAAATTCATCACAACGGCCAGGCCAAAGGCGATTACCATACCTTGACGGCCGCCAAGAAAGAATCCGACGACGACAAATAAAATCGTCAGGAGGAGAAGTAAAAAAGTCACTTTAAAATTATTCATAATTACCCTGTTTTTCAAAAAGTTTCCGCCAGGTAATATATAAAAATCAGATTAAGAAATATTCACATTCGGGCTTATTATAATAAAAAAACCGGCCAAAACAAGTGTTTCAGCCGGTTAGACACGTAGCCATTTTGCTTATTTTAGATTACGCTTCCGTTTTGGTCTGCCCCATTCAAGAGGTTCATTTGATGCCTCTTCATCTGTGGGCTCATTATTCTTTGTTATTGAATCAGGTCGTGAATCATCCCGAGACCCCTTCATCAGCGATTCTGTTGATGGAGTTGAATTATCAAAGCCTTCCGATAATGATTCGATTTCCGGGGATACCTGGACATCTTCAATTTGCATGTCAACTGGCTCTTGTCGAGATTCCTCGTCAACAACCGATGGTCTTACCTCAATTGCTTCTGAATCGTCATGAGAATAATCAGCCTGAGATAAAGTCAACTTGTCTTTCATTTCAGATTCTACAACGCCAAAATCTTCCGTTTTTCCCTTCACCTCAGCCGATTCGTCCTCAACGGATGACCTGGGTTTTTCGGAATCAATGTCACCCAATATCGCTTTATCTAACAGAGTGAAATCCTTTTCCGATTTTTCAACCGTAGAATTAGAGTCATCATCGGCGACAAGATTGTTAATCTCATTATCCACTGACTCAGGAACTGGAGTTTTTTGTTCCAATTCCACCTCGGTCTTTTTCGACGCAGATGAATCTTCCGAAGCGGATGTGTCATCAGCCGTCAGATTCTTTAATGAATCTGGAATTTTCAAATCATCGAGCATACTTGAAGGGAATTTCGGTACTTCAAACGTGTTGACTGAATTCGAAACCGGTTCCGCCTTTTCCACAACTGAACCATTCTTTCCAAATTTGGAATCAGGTTTTTTCTTTGCCGGTGACGGTTTTCTTTGATGTCTGCCAAAAGTTGATTTGCTAATGGCAGATGTCTCGGCCGTTTCAGCTTTTGTGGTCGAGGCACGCGGTTGTGATTTTAAGGCAACCGGTTCAACCTTTGGTTCCGCCATTGGTTTTACAATGGTTTTTTGAAACCGTTCAGGTCCCGAAATTAGTTTTTTCTTAATCGGTTCATCGCTCAAAAGCGATCTCCGATTGTCCTGCGGACCATACTCCTCACGAACACCTTTGAGAGGAGACGAATCAACCTTATGGATTCTTTTAACGGGTTTATTCGTCGTACGACTTGATTTGCCGCCTCTTTTTTCGGCCGATCTGGCGTTAAATTTCCCCGCAGCGCTGCCTCGTCCGGGAACCGTTGACGTTTTCTCACCTCTTACGGTATTAAGAGATTTGGGGTCCTGCCGGTTCCTGGGCGCTTCCTTACGTCGCGTGATTGATGATTTCAACCAGGATGACTTTTCTGGCATTCTTCTCCGCCGATCAACAAGACCTATCTCAGCGGTAGTCGCAATTACGGCGGCTCCAATTGAATCGCCCCAGACATTGACGGTCGTACGAAAACGATCAAGCAACCAGTCGATTGATAGGATCAGGCCTATTCCTTCAAGGGGTAAGCCGACGGCTTGTAGAACAAGCACCATCGTTACCAAACCGGCTTGAGGAATTCCTGCCGCTCCGATCGAAGCGAGAACCGCTGTCAGGCAAATCGTAATTTGCCCAAAGATTCCGAGGGAAATGCCATAAGCTTGCGCGATAAAAAGCGCGGCAACAGCTTCATAAAGAGCTGTCCCATCCATATTGATGGTTGCCCCTAGAGGCAAAACAAACGATGAGGCCCGTTTGTCAACATCGTTTTTTTCCTCGACACAGTCCATCGTCACGGGCAGAGTCGCCGAAGATGACGCCGTTGTAAAGGCCGTCATTAAAGCCTGGGACATTCCGATAAAATATTGCACGGGAGATTTCCCGGCGATAAATTTGAGAATCAACGGGAGTATAATGACCCCATGAATTAGAAGCCCGATAACGACTACGGCGCTGTATTTGCCCAGCGATGTCACAACTGAGCCAATCTGACTCAACCCCCCTTCGGCCGCCAATTGACCGGCAACAAGGCCGAAAATTCCGATTGGTGCGAACCACATTATCAGATGCACGATTTTCATAAAGACGTCGTTGACCGCATCGCAGAAAGATATTACCGTTCTTCCTTTACTGCCGATTGTGGTCAACACGCCGCCAAAAATCAGGGCAAAAACGATTACCGGTAAAACTTTCGTCTCGGCCGCGGCCTTTAAGATATTAGAGGGTATTTGGTCCGTCAGCCATCTGAAAAAGGAATATGAATCCTGATGGCCGATTGTTTCCGGAGCGGCAACTCCGGGTAATGTGAATCCGCTGCCCGGTTGAATTAAATTAACCAGTATCAAACCGATAACTACAGCAATGGCGCTGGTAGCCAGAAAATACAGCAGGGTTTTAACACCGGTACGGCCGAGTTTGCGAATATCTCCGAGGTTGGATATTCCAACCACCATGGAAAAGAACAGAAGCGGAATGACTACCATCTTCAATGCCGCCAGGAACATATCGCCGAGGAATTTGACATGAAGTCCGGCTTCCCCAAAGATAGCCACAAAAACGACACCCAAGATCATACTAAGCAAAATGGCGTAGATCAGGTAGTTTCCAGTTCGATCAAACATTGTTTATCCGTTCCATCCAGTTAAGTTAAGCTGTTATATTACAAAAAAATAGCTTGGTTTGCAAGGTCTTTCTAATCATTAGGGAAATCACGAAGGAATTTATCTATAATAAATTTCAAGCGATCCTTATGCTAAATCAGCTGACAATTTTTCAAGATTCCCATTCTCTCCCAAAACAATTACGATATCTCCATCTTCCATTGTTGTCCCACCCGGGGGATTAAATAAAATCTCACCGGTTCCTTTTCGTAATCCTACAACAATGGCATCATATTTTGATTTAATTGCGGCTTCAATAATGCTTTTTCCGGTCAGCACACCCCCTTTTCGTATCGTGATTTCTTCAATACCCAGTCTTTCGCCGCCCGGAACGACTGTGGCCAATTGCAGGAAATCGACGACATTGGGGCGCAAAGTCGCCATAGCCATCTGCACCCCCCCCAATTCATGGGGACATATTACTTTATTGGCGCCCGCCCGGCGAAGTTTTTTCTTGGCAAGCAGGGTTTCCGCGCGAGCGATAATCAACAGATCCGGGTTAATTTGTCGCGCGGTCAGCGCCAGGTAAACATTATCGGCATCGTCGGGCAAGGTCGAAACAATGGCTTTGGCTTTGCCTATTCCGGCGTGTTCCAGCACTTCATCGGCTGAAGCGTCGCCTTCCAGAGCATAAATCCCCTGCTTGCGAGCCTCTTCAATCATATTGCCGTCATGTTCAACCACGACAAATTCTTCTTTGCGCCGCTCAAATTCACTGGCGATTTGTCTGCCTACTCGACCGAAGCCGCACAAGATAATATGATTTTCGAGTTTCTTAAGTTTTTTCTCCATTTTTCTTTTACCCAATATTAATTCCAATTGCCCATGAAATACAAACTGTACCGCTGCTGTTATAATAAAGGCGGCGTTGAAGGCGCCGAAGACAATCAGGAATATTGTAAAGACCCGGCCGGTTTCCGTCAACTGCCGGACTTCCATGAACCCAACCGTGGAAAGCGTAATTATTGTCATATATAGAGAATCAAGGATGGACCAGTTTTCCAGGTAAGAATAACCAATTGTCCCTACAAATATAATCAATAATCCGAATCCGATTGCTAATCGGAACTTGGCGTCATACTTCATCGGAATACCTTACAACGCTTAACCATACCCGTGCCAATATACGAATCCTGTCGAGACAATCCACAATAATCAAAATTTATTTTTTATCACTTTTTAATTTTCTCTGCTTATTAGTATTATCGGCGAACAAAATATACGCTCAATCCGTTAAAAGCAATAATCTTATGCTGATTTCTGTCCGATACTCGCCCAAAACCCGGTCAAATGTATGGGGAATCTCCAACAATTGTTGTTTTGAATCAATAAATCTATCTACTTTTTCCGATTTAGATTTGATTATAGTTTATATTTTTCGCTGATTATTAGTGGCAAATCAAAAGTTGTGCAATTTATTTTTCCCTGTAATTAATTGATTAACAATATATTAACCACGTATCCCTTATGATTTCAACTCGGAACATTATATTTATTATTGCCCATGCCGGCAAAATCGACTGACCGGCATAATTATTGTACATATTTCCTGCGGACAGCTAAAAAAGGGTTGTTAAGATGAAAATTAAAATATTTAACGAAGATGGCTTTTCGCTCCTTGAAGTCTTTACATCAATGTTCATTATGGCGATTTCTCTCCTGCTTCTGCTGCATATGGCCATTGTCGCCGTTGACGGTAACAGCTGGGCATCAAATACGACTACCTGCACCCAAATGCTCCAGCAAAAACTCGAGGAATTACGGTCTCAAAATGAACCGATTTCAGGATTAGATACGGTTGATGGAATACTTCGAAAATGGGAAGTCAGCAAGGCGGGCACTCATCTCCGGGATGTTTCCATCTCCGCCACCTGGGTCTCCCCCGATTCCACCGTCAGATCTTACGCCATTAATTCTTTAATCAAGACCGACGCGCCTTAAGGAGAATGACAGAATGAAAATACTAAAATCAAATAAAGGCGTGACGCTGATTGAGATATTGTTGGCGGTTCTTTTGACCGGGGTAATATCGGCGGCGATGTTCAGGGTTTATATTAATCAGCACCACGCCTGGAATATCCAGGATTCTGTAATCGAAATGCAGCAAAACGCAAGGGCTTCAATTGATGAGTTGACTCGCCAGATAAGAATGGCCGGGTATGCCCTGCCCAACGGTTTGAAGGCCTTTGAAGCATCAAACACTGATCCGGATACGATTATGATTCATTACCGAACTTCAACTTGTGATGCGCCCATTACTCATCCTATGCCCAGTCCCTCGGCCGAATTGCGTTGCGATGGGAACGACGTTAGCTGTTTTGAAGAAGGACAGCTTGTATATATATATGACCCCAATACAGAAACCGGTGAATTCCTAACCATTACAAAAGTTCAAACCGCGGCATCCCATATCCAGCACAATACAACCATATTATCAAAAGCTTATCCGGCCGGCTCGCACTTGTATTCCATAGAAAAAGTTAAGTATTATATCGATTATGGCGATAAGCTTCATCCCCGGCTGATGGTGCGGTATGGAAACTCCGTCCCTCAAATTTACGCCGAAGACATTACTGATATGCAATTCACATATACTCTCAAAAACGGTATCACTCTGGATAGTCCGACTATAGTTAATGATGTTCGGAGAATCAGTATTGCAGTGACTGCCCGTACAGAAAGACCTGATGTCGAGTTTGAGCAGGAGCCGTATCGATTCGAAACTTATCAATCTCAGGTTTACCTTAGAAATCTGGGAACATAATCTCATTGCCAAGGAGCTAACTGATGTTTCGTATTATAAAAAACGAAAAAGGAATGGCGCTATTTATTGCCCTGATGCTGACCTTGATGCTGACTATTATCGGCATAGGTATTATAAAGACCTCCAATGACGAAATCTCAATTGCAGGTAATGAAATGAATGAAATGGTCGCCTTTTATTCTGCCGAGGCGGGTTTGGAAAAAGCGGCGGCCGCGCTGCAAACATATTATGAGGTCCATGGCGCACCGCCTGAAAAAATGCCATCAGGCAATAATGACCTCCGATCGGCGACTGTAGTATATGTGACGACCGACAATGGCGCTTATGAAAATAAACAACTTGCTCAGGGAGACTATGCTGGTTTGCATGCCCGGGTTAAAACATATACAATTGAGTCAATCGGAACATCAGTGGTAGATGGAAGCCAGGTGAGACTTTATCAGGAATTTGAATGCGCTCTTGTGCCGATTTTTCAATTTGCGGTGTTTTACGAAGACGATCTTGAAATAGCGCCCGGACCTGCTATGGAAATTAACGGACGAATTCATTCAAATAAGGATATTTATCTTCAATCAGGAAAAAGCATAGACATTAATTCTTATTTGACATCATACGGAAGTATTTATCATGGCCGTAAACCCGGATCCGGGGAAAGCGACACCGATGGTGAAGTTAATATACTGGGCATGGATGGGAATTACTATTCCATGCGCGACGGCAGCGACTGGCTGGATGCCGATGATGATTATTGGTTCGACAGCGCCTCGACCCGCTGGGGCGGGCGCGTAAAAGACTCCGATTTTGGACAGGCAAAATTAAAACTGCCATTTGAAAACCCAGATGAAGACGCTCATAGGATAATCAATAGAGCCTCTTTTGACGGAGGTAATAGCGAATCTTTTGAAAATAAGGCAACCTTCAAAATCATGGACGGCCAGGCATTGTATGACGTGGGCGGAGGCAGTTGGGTTAATGTTACGGCAAGTCTTCTTGCCGATGGTACGTTGAAAGAATCGACTTTTATTGATAAAAGGGAAAACAAAGAATCTATCGTTTACGATATTGATATGAAAAAATTAAGAGATTCCGATTATTTCCCATCCAATGGAACCATATATACCGCTGATAACCGGGACGGATTGAGAGCCACGCGCATCTACAATGCAGATGAAATCGGCGCGCCGCTGACAATTGCCTCTGAAAACCCGGTCTATACAATGGGCAATATAAATTCAAAAAATAAGCAGCCAATGGCGATTATCACGGATGCTTTGACAATTTTGTCTCAAGACTGGAAAGATGATCCTCTGGTTTCCGGTTCGGATGATAAAAATGACAGAGAGGCTTATTCTACCAAAACGAATTTTTCGTTCATAACCGGCAATAAAAATACCGGTGAAGACGGAGCGGGATATAATGGCGGACTGGAAAACCTTCCTCGCTTTCTGGAGAATTGGGAGGGCAAAACTCTGGCTTATCGCGGCTCAATGATATGCCTCTGGCTTTCTCAGGAAACAATTGGAGAATGGAGTGGAAAATACTATACGCCCCCGAATCGCGATTGGGCTTTTGATACCGACCTTAATGATCCCAGTAAACTTCCGCCGGGAACTCCATCTTTGCGGGTTTTCCAGCGCGTCGGCTGGCGTCAGGATCATGTTGATCCTAAGATATATCACTCTTTAGAGGAGCCCAGCGATCCTGCGCCTACGATTTAGAAAAATATCTACCACACCTGCGCAGTTACCATCGGCCGGGAGATTTTTTTTGGAAAAAATTCTCCCGGTTTTATTTTGAGTAAGAAAAGCCCGGTCGCCATTAACCGTGTGGGTAATAATATTGACTATTGTGTAGGGGCATTAACCTGCTTCTTCGGTTCCTTAAAAAATTTCTCGGCCGGACAAAACCCGGTAATAGAGGATTGAAACAAGTTGAAACCGACTATTCCGGTCATGATAAACCAGTAAGGCGAGACTAATAATCCCAACGCGAGCGATATTAAAACCAGCGAACCGGCCAACCCTCTGACTTTTCTTTCTACTGACATCGAATTATCTCCTATAATCCATACTTTCTTTTCAAGTACGCGCTGTCTGTCTAATATAATTCCCCAAAATTCACACGGCAAAATTTACCCTTAAATTCCTGCAGACTGAGCGGTCAAATTCCCGGTCGATTTAATCAATACCAGTAAAAGTTGTCTGGTTGGGAAAGCGTATTTGTCCAGTTTTTGGACACGAGCTAAAATATAATTACTTAGGATTTGCTTTAATAGCGGTAATGAGTAAACTTTAAGGACTGTTCAGAATTCCGACAAATTACTAATTAAAATAATAATATTATGGTTTCCCGAAGTTCTTTATAGAGGACATGATAATCGATTTTATTAGGTCGGCAATGCATGGAAACTGATAATTTCGGATTCAGCAATTTAATAGGCTAATTTGATAGTCGGCCGGGAAAAATTATTTTCCAATAACTAATTTACGCCGAACAAAGAATTCAATTTGCTCTTAAATGAAACATCATCTCGGTTGTTATCGGGAAAAGATGCAATTTCCACCTTAACATCAAATTGGTAATCAAGTTCCAGAAATTCGGACAAATAATCGGAAAGCTGGCCGCGAATTCGATTGCTTGCGACATTCGCCCCCTTTTTATCGGTTTCCGGCAGCAACATTACCAATCGAGAATGATCAATCGGCGAAATTGTATCGGTTTCCCTGGAGACCAGCCGAAGGCGATAAAGAAGATCCTTTATAAACTCATCGGCATCCTTATCTGATTTAATTTTCCTTCGCCCGGCACTAGACAGGAATTCAGACAGATTAAGGACTAACATTGAGAGAAAATTACGATAACGCTCGGCTCTTTTTAGTTCGAGCAGAACTTGATCCCTGAATTTAATAATTGATTCGGCTTCCATGCCCTTTTTCTTTCTCCCACCATCACTCATAGTACACCTGGTTTTTAAACAAATTCCCATATTCATATAAGCAATTTCTATTCCGTGATTTATTAAGCCTATTTGATATCCGACCCGGTCTTCTCTATAATTATAATGCTACCAATGCATTAGGAAATTTTAGTATCATTTCATAAAATGGAAAAACCCAGGAATTTTCTAAAAAACTTGCGAAATTGTTGACATTTTGCGCATATTATATGTAATTCTTAGTCATTTTAAATGATTTAATTTGACGATTTCAAAAAAAGTGTCAGGAAAACCTACACTTTGCATTTATTGAATATGTGGAGAGCTTACTTGACTTCGTTGAGCTTGTATTCTTTGATTTTGTAAAGTAAAGAACGATAACTGATCTCGAGTATATCGGAAGCTTTTCTCCGATTCCAGTTGGTCTTATTGAGAACTTCCATTATGAGCGCTTTTTCTTCCCGGCTAACCGTAGCAGCCACGCGCTGTTTTAGAGAAAATGATTTATTGTCTGTCCTGGGCGCCGTAACATTGACTGGTGTAATATGTTGAGGTTGAGTAAGTAAATTGGTTCCGTGACCTGACAACAGTTCAGGAATTATTGATTCGTTGCCTCTGACCACAACCTGCTTAATAAGATTTTCAAGCTGTCTAACATTGCCCGGCCACGAAAATGCCAGCAATTGATTGTTTGCCTCCTGAGATAAGGAGGAAGCTTGGCGCTGATACAAGGTATTATATTTATCAATAAAATGCTCTGCCAATAGGGATACGTCATTGCCCCTGTCTCGTAATGGCGGCAGGGAAATAGTTATTTCATTCAGGCGATAGAAAAGATCATCACGAAAAGCGCTCCGGGAAATGGCGTCTTCGAGATTGCGGTTTGTGGCGCAAATTATTCGAACATCAACATGAATATTGTGTATCCCACCGACCCTGACAAATTCCTGCTGTTCCAAAACCTGCAATAACTTGGACTGGAGCTCCATTGGCATATCGCCAATTTCATCCAAAAATATCGTACCTTTATTGGCTACTTCAAATCGTCCGGGTTTGGTCTTATGGGCACCCGTAAAAGCGCCCTTTTCATACCCAAAAAGTTCGGCTTCGAGCAAATCTCGAGGAATTGCGGCACAATTAACTTTGGTAAATGATTCTTCGCCGCGATCAGACATATTGTGAACCATGCGAGCCACAATTTCTTTGCCCGTCCCGGATTCTCCGCGAATTAAAACCGTCAACTCCGACCGGGCTACCTGTTCGACCAAGTCTTTAACCTGTATAACTTTGGGGGAGTCTCCGATAAAACTTTCATATTGCGAACGAGCTTTTAATTCGGTTTTAAGGTTTGAAACTTCCTTTTTTAGTTTGCTCTTTTCGAGAATATTATTGATATGAATTTCTACTTCTTTGACATCGAACGGTTTTTTAATAAATTCGGCCGCGCCGTTTTGGATTGACTCAACTACGTAATGGGTGTCGTCATGCCCGGATAGCATAACAACCTCAGGACGGCCTTCGACCCTATTCAGTTTTTTCAATATATCAATGCCGGAAATATCAGGCATTTTTATATCAAGGAGGATCAGATTAGGTTTTTCGGTGGTAATCATCTGGAGACCCTCGCTGCCATTGCGGGCCGCCACAAAGTCGAAACTACTCGAGAGTCCCTCGGATAGAATCCATCCGACCTTAGGGTCGTCGTCAATTATAAGTATTTTTATTCGTTCTTTTGCCATTTTTAATCCGGTTAATTAATTAATCGTCAGCAATTTGGAAAAATCAAGCCATTTTACATAAAATATGTCAATTATTTGCAATTTTTTGCAAGGGAATTAATTTATGGGCAGATAAATGGAAAAAGCGGTCCCTTCCCCTTTTTGGCTTTCCACTTTTATTCTTCCGCTATGAGCTGATACTATTCGCTCGACAACCGCCAATCCCAATCCGGTGCCCGATTCCTTGGATGTATAATATCTATCAAAAATTATCGATTTATCTTTGCTGTCAATCCCGCATCCGTTGTCGATAATTTCGACTTTGGCCATAGTTTTATCATTTATTTGCTCAAGCGACGTTTGAATAATTATCTTCCCCTGCTTATCGATAGCATCAATCGCATTAATTAGAAGATTTAAAAATAGCTCCATAATTTGGTTTTTGTTTGCGAAAATTTCCGGGATTTGTTTGGCGTATATTTTTTCCAGTTTAATTTCCTTCATTTCCATATCCCGGCTGACCAGTTGTGCGACACGTTCTAAAATTGACTCAATATTAATTCTCTCAGTTTGATATTTCTTGGGATTTGAAAAATCGACCAGTTCCCGAACAAGTTCGTTCAGCCTCCGGACTTCCTCTTCCGCCATTTTGAACATATCTGACTCTTCGGCCAGCTCCGGCCATCTTTGTCGCATGATTTGCAGCCCGCCCCTGATATTGGTCAAAGGTTTCCGCATATCATGAGATATTTCCGAGATCATGTTGCCCATTGTCAGAAGTCGCGTAGCGTTTAGAATCGCCTTCTCTCTCTCGTACATTGTTGTTGCCTGGCTGGCAATCAAGCCGGCGATTTTTTTATCTTCATCGCTCAGTTCTTCCGATCCGGAAGAGCTAAGACAGAATATATAAGCCAGGCCTGATTCATTATTTATGAAAAAAGTGCAGAAATTGTCGCGAGGAATCGCTACTTTTTCAACAGGCGGGAGATGCCTCAAAATGAATTCCTTTGCTTTATCCTCAGTCTTTATTTCGTCGGGCGAGGTTTTCACTATCAATTCAAAATCAAGTTTGATATTGCCAGCCCCACCCACGAATTTCAGCGAATTATCCTTATGTCTCCAGCGAAACCAGAGCGATACATCAGCGGGCATGAGATTACGTATACCCCAAAATATTATCTCCTGTAAATGAGCCACGCTTCCAGCCCGGGACATGGCATCAGTGATATCTTGCAGAGTAGAAAGTTCTTCGACCCTCCGCTTCAAGAGATGAAAATTGGAAGCGTTATCAATCGCAACCGCCGCCTGATTGGCAAATGTGCTTAACAGTTTTAGATCATATTCACCGAATTCCCCCCCATCGGTCCGATTGGCCATATTGATAACGCCTATTACTTTTTCCTTTACAATCAGAGGAACCGATAGAAGCGAGGCTTTGCCGTATCGTTCCTCCTTATTTTGTCTTTTAAATCTGGGATCTTCCTCAACATTGGCAACAAATAGCGGCTCCCCGGACTTCGCGACATAACCTGAGATTGAAGAACCAATGGGAATACTCGTTTCGCGCACGATGTTCTTGCTGAGTCCGGTTGAGGCGGCAATGGTCAGGTTTTCATGATTCTCATCAATCAGCATTATGGAACCAATGCGGGCATGAAGTACCTCTGTGGCCAATCCGATAACATGGTCCAGAAGTTCATTCAGATCTATAGTGGAACTTAGCGATTTCCCGGTTTTATAGAGGGCGTTAATTTCTTCGAGTCGAGCCAACAGCTCGAGATTTTTCTCCTGAAGTTCGGTCAACAAAAACGATTTGGCTCGACCCAGACGCCTTTTCTCCAAACCGCGCTTTATGACCAATTCCAATTGAGGATATTCAACCGGTTTTAAAAGATAATCGTAGGCCCCCTGATTTATCGCTTCAATAGCGGAATCAAGGGAACCGAATCCGGTCATTAGAACAACGAGGGACTGGGGATCAACCCTGCGGGCGATTTTGAGGATTTCCAATCCGGAAATGCCCGGCATTCGAATATCTGAAACAATCAGATCAAAGATGCCCTTGTTTATTTCACGAACGGCTTCATTGCTATCCTGAAAAGCTTTGACGTCGTAACCCGATTCGGTCAGGAGAGACGACAGAGAATCACACATGCGTTTTTCATCATCTATTACAATGATTAATTCCCTGATACTTTTATCGCCCGGCGTGACGCCTATCATCTTACTTCTGGTTGCCAAAATAGTCAACCTCCCCGGTTTCTGAGGCAGGCAATATTATTTCAAAGCTCGATCCGCCCCTATTATTATTGGTCGCGATAATATTTCCTCCGTGCTCTTTTATAATTCCGTAACATACTGACAATCCCAGCCCGGTTCCCAAACTTCCATCCTTGGTCGTATAAAACGGCTCAAAAATCCGAGACAAATTCTCCTCCGGGATGCCGCATCCCGTATCGGAAATGATAATAATTAAACTGTTATCCCGGCATGTGACATCAATTGTAAGAGAACCGCCATCGGGCATAAAATCTTTGGCGTTTATAATCAAGTTTAAAAAGACCTGCTTCAACTGTTCATGATCGGCCATTACCAGGGGAATACCCTGGGCATGTGTACAATTCAGATCAATTTTATTTTCCTCGAGCTGCCATTTCATTAATGATACGGTCGCGTCAATAATGTCCCTAAGATTTGTTTTCTGAATCCTGGCTTTCCGCGGACGATGAAAATCAAGAAGCTGCCGGACAATTCCGGCGATTCGATCAAGTTCCTGCTTGACAACGCCCAGATACTCGTGAGCGGTTTCAGGCGAGTCCATTGACCTTCCGGCCAGGTGAAGATAATTGGAGATAATGCTCAGGGGATTATTAACCTCGTGAGCAATCTTGGCCGACAAATCGCCCATTGCGGCGGCCCGCTCCGTCAGAACAAGCTGTTTTTGAGCCTGGCGCAGCTCTTTTAGCGTTATTTTTTCCGACTCATACAGTCGCGCGTTTTCCAGAGCCACTACGAATTGGTTAGCGAGAATAGATAAAAAATCAATATCATCGGGCGCAAAATTATCATGGGATACTTTACCTCCCAAAATTAAAAGACCTTTGAGATTTGATTTAAAAATAAGCGGAAGGATAATTCCTCTTTTGAAACGGCTGAGTATTTCGGCCGAACCCTCAGGCGAGTTTTCATCAAGGAAATCATTTGTCATTATCGGTTTATTAATCTCAAGTAAATTCCTTGCGGGATTGCCGACGATATTGCCATTATCTTCAAAACGTACGTCACGCATTAATCCTTTGGACTTGACAAGATTAAATCTTTCGGGAGCGTTTTCATCGGGAAGAAACAGAGCCGCCGATGCGGCTCCGACCTGGCCCAGAGAAGTCAGTAAAAAAGAATCTACCAGAGTTTGATAATTCAGGACGGAATTAAAATTGCGGCTAATTTCAAAAATGGTATAGAGATCAAATATTTTGCGTTTGAGCTGGCGGTTGCTTTCGGTCAGCTCATTGATTTTTATATCAATCGCCGACCCGAGCATCTCGACGGCCTGCCGTGATCTGTTTCTTGCCTTATCTTCTTTTGTCAAAATCCGTCTCGTTTGATAAATGGGGCCAGTTCTCCCATAATAAAATGAGAACCGGCTATTATCAATATATCGGCCTGAGAGCAGTTTTTGTATAGGTCCTGAAAGGCATACGGAATATCGGGATATATCCGCACATGAGTTTTTTTAAAATTTAATCGAGATGTCAGAAAATACGGATCGTCGCGCCGTGGGTTTTTTATGCCTGCGGTTGATATAGATTTGGCCAACGATTCAATCATCGCCAAACAGGCATCGCCATGTTTCTTTTCAACCATACCGATTAAAAAATGGAATTTTTGACCCGGAAAATGACTTTTAAGAGCTTCTGAAAGGACCGCGAAACCTTCCTGGTTGTGAGCTACATCAATAATTATTCGAGGACGATTTTTTACCGTCATGCAACGACCCGGCCAATAATTTTTTGCCAAACCGTTTTTAACCGCTCTCTTTGAAATCCGAAAACCCTGCTTGTTTAAGACATCAATCGTTCGAACCGCCAGAAAACCATTCTGAACCTGATGTTTTCCCAAAAGAGACACCTGTACTTTTAATCCACGATATTTTCCCGAGCATATATTCAAAATATCCTGGCCATTTTTAAAAAAATATCGGTACTGTTTTTCATTATGAAAATAGAGAGGCGAATTTCGGTCAGTGCAAATTTCTTTAAATCTCCGGGCGGCATCATTTCCATTATCAGTTACCCCGGTTACTAATGGCACACCGGGTTTTATAATTCCGCCCTTTTCCCCGGCGATTTTATAAACTGATTTCCCCAGTAAATTGGTATGCTCCAGAGAAATATTGGTGATCACGGAAACATTGGGCGTAACAATATTGGTGGCATCAAGACGCCCTCCCAGCCCGGTTTCCAAAACAACCCAATCAACCCTCTTCTCATAAAAATACCAAAACGCTAATGCGGAGGTAACCTCGAAGAATGTCACTTCAGATTTGACAATCAGTCCCTTATATTTTCCTAAGAACTTGGTAATCGCATTCTTTTCGATTTTCCGCCCATTAATCCTGATTCGTTCACGAAAATCAGCCAGATGGGGCGAGGTCAGCAAGCCTACATTATAACCTGCTTCCATAAGAATTGACGCGATGAAGCTCGAGGTCGAGCCTTTGCCGTTAGTGCCGGCAACGTGAACGATATTATATTTATTTTGAGGATTACCCATCCATTCGGAAAGGCGCGTAATATTATGCAGTCCCAGCTTGATTCCGAAATGCTGTCGATTATAGATGAAATCAAGACCCTTTTGATAATTATCGCGAGTCATAAATGATAATACTAACCCTGCGCGGGTTGATTATAAGTATATTTCAGGCAGAGGCTGAGATTGCGGCGTAAATCTTTTCGTTCCGTTATTACGTCCAAAAAACCATGCTCGAGGAAAAACTCGGATGATTGAAATCCTTCCGGCAAATCCTGGCCAATAGTCTGCTGAATTACGCGCGGTCCGGCAAACCCCAGGAGAGCTTTCGGTTCAGCGATAATAATATCGCCCAATGAAGCATACGATGCCATAACGCCGGCGGTAGTGGGATTTGTCAATATCGATATAAAGGGAATTTTCTTTCTTGCCAAAAGAGCCAGAAGCGCCGAAGTTTTCGCCATTTGCATCAGAGACAGGATCCCCTCCTGCATTCGCGCCCCACCGCTGCAGGACACTATTACCAGCGGAATTTCTTTTTCTGTCGCTCGTTCAATCGTGCGGGCGATAATTTCACCCACGACCGAACCCATTGAGCCGCCCATGAAGGAAAAATCCATAATCGCGATAGAGACTTTTGTGTTGTCGATAGTCCCCAAGCCGCTGATTACGCTATCCTTAAGTCCTGTCTTCCTTTGAGAATCTTTTATCCGGTCAATATATTTTTTTGAATCTCGAAACGACAACGGATCAAGAGAAACCAGGTTTTCATCGAATTTTTCGATCTCGCCGTTATCCAGCAAGAGATCAATAATTTTTTTGGCATTTATCTTAAAATGAAAATTACAATTGGGGCACACCCAAAGGTTTTCTTCAAGGATTTTGGAATAAATTACGTCGCCGCATCCAATGCATTTAGTCCAGAGGCCATCCGGGATTTCTTTCTTTTGTTGAGATACCAAGCCATGTTTTGATTTGCGAAACCAATCCATATTAATCCCACATCCCCGACGGTTTAATCGGTTAAATCCCTTTTCATCACCAGGCAATCTTCGGAAGGATTTTTATAATAATCCTTCTGGATCGCCAGGTTTTTAAATCCATACGATTCGTACAGGGTCACGGCCGCCGCATTCGACGGGCGGACTTCCAGCAAAATCTGGCTCAGTTTAATATTCTGAGCAAACTCTAAGATAAATGATAATAACTTTTTCGCAACCGATTTTCTTTGGTACTTTTTGTCAACGGCAATATTGGTCAAATGGCCTGCCTCAATACCAATCCACAAAATCGCGTACCCGATAATCTCATTATCAATATGCGCGACAAAAGGCAAGCTAAAATCAGACTCAATATCTTCAATAAAGGCCTGTTTGGGCCACGGATCAGAAAATAGCTCCCGCTCCAGGCGTATTATTTCCGGGATATCTTTTTGATCCATTTTTCTAATTTGAAATTCTATTTTTTCCAAATTTGATCTCCGCCTGAGAAGGCGCAATATACAGCGGCTCCAATTTAGCCAAATCATCAATCTTATCGCCCAATATTCTCTCTTCGCCCAAAATGGCCAACTCACCTCCGGATACCTGAGTCTTTTCAGAAATTATTGTCTGATCAGAATCGATCGGCCAGACAGCGGCAACCCCGATCAAACCGAGGGGCAAATTCCCGGAGGCATCCTTTAGATTATCTGCTGCGACTAGTCGCATTTTGGAAAATATATCCGACTCTCCACTTATCGGGCAATAATAAAATTCACCTTTCCGAGCCTGCTCCACGAGAACAAATTCATCAAATTCCTTAAGCACTCGGCGGGCGATCACCTCAAAAGTATAAATCCCGACAATTGGAATTCCCAATACCCGGGTCAAACCTTTGGCGGCCGCCATCCCCACCCTCAGGCCTGTAAATGACCCTGGGCCAATGGCGACGGCAAGACCGTCAAGTGCATTAACTTCCAGTTGACCCTCCCTGAGGACAGAATCAATCAAACCCATGATACGGGAGCCATGCTCGCGCAGGGAATCAATCGATTTGTCGGAAATAATATTCCCATCACAGCAAAGCCCAATGCTAAGCCTGTCAGTGGAACTATCAATGCCGAGGATTTTCATTTCTCAATTCTCCTGAATATCAGAGAACGGCTGGTTTCATCAACGATATCAATTTCGACTTCAAATCGGTCATCGGGTATAAATCCAACTCCCTTTTCGGCCCACTCAATCAGTGAGATCCCTTCTCGCGCAAGGTAATCATCGCCACCAATATCATGAAATTCAGACGCCTTTTCAAATCGATACAGATCAAAATGATAAATCGGCGTTTGCCCGTCAGGATATTCATTAACCAGTGTGAACGAAGGCGAATTAATTTTATCGGGATTAACTCCAACGGCGGCGGCAAATCCCCTAACGAATTCCGTTTTACCCGCCCCCAGCGGACCGCACAAGGCAATGACTCCGTTGGCGCCAACAATTTTATAAAATTCTGCGGCCAGCTTATCGGTTTCGATAAGGGAATGGCTGATTATTTTTGTATCGAACTCAATCAACCCCAACTCATCCTTTGGGTCTCAAAATAGACACCGGAAGAATAATCTCATCCATTGTGATTCCACCATGTTGGAAGCTGTTTTGGAAATGTTTTTGGTACTCATTGTACCTATTGGGATAGACAAAATAAAAATCTTCCCGCGTAATAATATAAGTCGTCGCCAGAGTAAATGAAGGCAAATGGTAACGGCTGGGATTTTTTATCAACAGCGCTTCTTTGGAGTTGCAATTCAGATTATCGCCGTATTTGTACCGCAAGTTTGTCGATGTGTCCTTCTTACCGTGGGCGATTGTGCCTCGCGAGCACAAGGTTGAGCCGTGATCCGAAGTAATTATTACAGTGACGTTTTTTCTCGCGAGCATTTTTAGAGTTTCAAAAAGAGTCGAATGCTCAAACCATGTTGTCATAAGAGATCTGAAGGCCGCCTCATCCGGCACGATTTCCTTGAGAAGAACATTGCTGGATCGTCCATGGGTCAGAACATCAACAAAATTCACAACCAGTGCGACCATTTGCGACGCCAGACAACTTTCGACTCTTTTGGCCAATCCCTCGCCTTCAAAAGCATTTAAAACCTTAATGTACCTGGAACCGTTTCGAACATTAATGTTCTTTTCTTTTAATTGATTTTCGAGTAATTCGCCTTCCCGTTGATTTCGAGAAACTTCATCATCGGGATAAGCTTTCCAGTCATTGGGATACATTTTGGCCACATCACTGGGAAACTTGCCCGAAAAAATCGCGTTGCGAGAGAACGGTGTCGCCGAAGGTATAATTGAAAAATAATGTTTATGCTCGATATGATACAAATCCGCCAAAAGCTGTTCGAGCTTCAGCCATAAATCCATACGCATGCAATCGATAACAATAAAGACTACCTGTTCGCCATTCTTCAAACTGGGAATAACATTTTCCTCGACAACATCCGGAGATAAGGGCGGGTGATTTTTACTATTGACCCAGTTTTCGTAATTCTTTTCATAATACCGAGCGAATTGATTGTTCCACTCTTTGTAGGTGCCTTTTTGAATTTCGGACAGGCCCTCGTCGGGATATTTATCCAGTTCCAAAAACCAATCGCAAAGTGTTTTATATGCTTCGGCCCAATCCGACCATTGGGGATTCCCGGACAGGTTCATACTAATGCGGTTAATATCGGCAATGTATCGCTGGCCCAGTTTCCCGGTAACGATTTTTTTGCTCTGAACATGTTTTTTAATTACCATTAAAACCTGTGAAGGATTAACCGGCTTTGTTAAATAGTCATCGATCTTTTGCCCCAAGGCTTCTTCCATCAAGGATTCTTCTTCCGATTTGGTGACCATCACTACGGGCAAATGCGGACGAAAATCCTTTATTTCCACCAAAGTCTGAAGGCCATCCTTTCCCGGCATCATCTCATCAAGGAGAACCAGGTCATATTCAACCTTGGAAATTGCTTCAATAGCGTCATCTCCCGATGAACAGGGCGTCACTTCAAATCCGCGCTGCGTCAGAAATGTGATATGAGCTTCGAGCATGTCAATTTCATCATCGACCCATAAAATCTTATTGCTTGGCGCTGCCATCCTTATCTTTCCAATCAGGGTTATAAAAATCAGGATATCGGTAATTTAATTTCAAATATGGCTCCCTTGCCGGAATCGTTTTTTACCAGGGCTATACTGCCGCGATGGTATTCCTCAATTATTCTCCTTGACAGCGACAAACCCAATCCCCAACCCCGCTTTTTGGTAGTAAACCCGGGGCGAAAAATACGTCTGGCGTCGCCCCGGTTAATCCCCCGTCCATTATCTGAGACAACGATACAAATCTGTTTACCTGATGGCGCTCGAGAAGTTTCCACATAAATTTTCCCTGTTTGAGCATCCACCGATTCCAGAGAGTTTTTAATAAGGTTTTCAATAACCCAGTTATATAACTCTTTATTGACCTTAACTTCGGGAATTTCTCCCCGCGAAAAATCTATTGTTACACCTTTACCGCTGTGAGGCAGCCTTTCCCTGTAATACTCTAATACGTCGCCAGTCAGGTCATTGATATTGGCTTTATTCAGAACCGGTTGCGACCCAATTTTGCCGAATCGATTAGCGATGGTTTCGAGCCGTTTCAAATCAGCCCCAATCCGCCTGTATATTTCTTCATCAGTAAACCTTGAATCACCCGATTTCATCAAATCGATCCAGCCCATCATTGATGTAATTGGCGTCCCCAATTGATGCGCCGTTTCTTTGGCCATCCCAACCCAGATGCTTCTCTGTTCCGATAATCGAATTTGTTGAAATCCCATTAAGGCCAGAAATACAAAAGCGACTACCATCGCCATCTCAACGATTGGAATCAAGCGAAGTTTGCCGACCAGTGGCGGATCATCATAAAACAACTTGGAAATCGGCAATGAATCGACATAAATTACTATTCCGCCTTTGCGGATTTTCATATCGATCATTTTTTCACGAATTTTATCCATGACCTGAGGTTCTTCGCTGGTTTCCGGCACTCCGGGGACAGCTTTCCAGAAAAGCGGATTTTCCAGAGTGTCGGTGACAATAATAGGAAAATTTGATTTCAGGATTATCTCGTCAAATAATACCGAAGTCACCTGTCCGCTGACCGAATCGGACGCGACCAGCTGCATAATTTGAGTGTAAGTCTCAACCGTCTGGGCTTCGTTTCTTCGAATATCCTGAATGATATCGTTAGTGTAATAAACAAAAACCGCCCCGATGGCGCAGACGCCAAATAGTATAAAACCCTTAAAAAAGGCGTTAAACCGCCCTATGGCAAGAAGCGAATATTTCGGTCGATTGGCAGGCATAATTAGTTAAGCAATTTTTTCCAATCCATTCATCAATGGTCTAATAACTTCGGGAATAATAACCTGGCCGTTTTCGGTTTGGTTATTTTCCAAAAGAGCAATCATGAGCCGGGGTAATGCGGTCCCGGAACCGTTGAGAGTATGCACAAATCTAACCTTGTTGTTTTCGTCACGATAGCGGCAATTCATTCGTCGAGCCTGAAAATCAGTGAAATTCGAAACCGATGAGACTTCAAGATAATTCTCTACTCCGGCCGACCAGATTTCAATATCATAACATTTAGCGGCGGCGAATGATAGGTCTCCGGTTGCCAAAATGCGTACCCGATAAGGAACATTTAAAAGTTGCAGGATGGATTCAACCTGTTCCAGAAGTTTTTCGTGCTCGTCATGGGACGATTCCGGTTTGACTATTTTTACCAGCTCAACTTTATTGAATTGATGGACTCTTAAAATTCCTCGAGTGTCCTTACCAGCGGCTCCCGCTTCGCGGCGAAAACAGGGTGTGCTGGCAACGTAGTAAATCGGCAAATCTGATTCTTTCAATATTTCTTCGCGATGAAGATTAGTCACAGGTACTTCAGCAGTGGGGATCAAATACAAGTCTTCGTTTTCGATGCGATACATATCATCAGCCAATTTGGGTAATTGGCCCGTACCCTGCATTGAATCGCCGCGTACCAAAAACGGCGGCATTACTTCAATAAAGTCGTATTTTCGAGTGTGATAATCGAGCATGAATGATATTAACGCCCGTTCCAGCCGAGCACCTAATCCCTTCAATGCATAAAAGCCGGAACCGCTAATTTTAGCGCCTCCCGACAAATCAATAATACCGAGTTTGTCCGCCAATTCCCAATGAGGTGCGGGAGTAAAATCAAATTTTGGCTTATCGCCCCATTCGCGAATAGTAACGTTATGTTCTTCATCCGGACCAACAGGGACTTCTTTGTCGGGAATATTGGGAACTTTGAGCATGGCCGCTTGAAGCCTTTCCTCCACTTTGCGAACCTCTCCATTCATCTCTCCCACTCGAGCGGATACTTCTTTCATCTCGGCAATAACGGCAGAAGCGTCCTCTCCCGATTTTTTCAAACGGGCTATTTCCTGAGATGCTTGATTTTGTTTTGCCCGCAAAGATTCGGCTTCGGTCAATAATATTTTTCGCTGATTATCGAGATTCACAATCTCATCAATATCGGCCTTATCATTTTTGTCAGCGCACGCTTTTTTAATAAGTTCCGGATTTTCCCGAATTAATTTAAGATCAAGCATTTTTCCTTCCAGTATTTACGCGGATTACAAGATAATTAATGTAGATAAATCCAAAGTCAAGGTCAATAAAGGAAATCCCTATCGTCCCGTTCCGGAAAACCCGTTACGCCTCTTGAAGGGTTTTCAAATTCGAGTACCGTTTTTCGGAATAATGCCCGAATTTGTTACTATGATACGCTTTGATGATTTCCTGTATTCCATCGGGGACACTCACCCCGGCCCGCCAGTTCAAAGCCTTCTCGATTTTATCAAAACTGACCCTGTAATCACGGCGGTCTATCTCCGCGTCAACAGTTTTGATAATCGTATCCGGCAAAGCATCTTTGACCATTTCGCCTATCCGGGCAATTCGATAATTTTCTTTTTCCGAACCGAGGTTATATACTTGCCGATCGATAATTTCATCCGGCGCTTCCATCCCGGCGACGAATCCCCCGACAACGTCCCGAACGTGAATATTGGGACGCCATTGCGATCCACCAAAAATTGATATCTCGCCTTCTTGTAAAGCGCGAGCCGTTAGAATATTTACGACCAGATCAAAACGGGGTCGGTACGAAAAACCAAATACTGTCGCGAGGCGGAACATGGTCACGGCCAAAGGCGACTCAGCTTGATTCAATATTGCTTCCTCGGACCGGAGACGCGTTTCGGCATACAGGGAAACCGGATTGAGTGGTGATTCTTCAGTAAGCAGTTCATCATTTTCGCTTGCACCGTAAACAGAGCAACTTGAGGCGAAGAGAAGTCGTTTGACTTTTTTATGCAAACAAGTATCAACCAGAATCTTAGAGGATTCATAATTAATATCGATAGTGGCCCGGGGATCAAGGGCGCAGGCCGGGTCGCCAACAATTGCCGCCAAATGAATGACACAGTCGACATCATCCGTAGCGGTTAGCAGGTCCTGAATATTCCTCGCGTCGCCTTTATAAAATCGGTAAGCGGGATGATTATCCAAATCTTTTAATGCGTCATAACCAAACATCAGATTATCCAGCACGGCCACCCGATAGCCTCTTTTAAGCAAATGGCGTGTCATAATCGAACCGATATATCCCGCGCCGCCGATTATAAGAACCTGGCCTGTTCCTCGCGATTGTATCAGGTCCTGATATTTGGCGTCGAGATTGGAAAGTAAGACAACTCGCGATGGTTTGCCTTCTCCGCTTAGTAACGGCAAAAACCTGAGATTACGCTCCAGCATGATCTGCCGCATCCGACCGGCGGATATATTTTCTCTTGCGACAGGATAAGACTGGTTCAGAACATCCTTTATTTTCAGTTCTGAACCACTTTGCATTGTGGCTTCAATGATATCGCCGTCGTTTATAACGCCCTTGAAATATCCGCTTTCATCAGTAATCACGGCAAAATCAAAGGGAGAACCATTTAAACGATTTTTTATTTCGTTGACGGAAACAGTATTCTTAAGGACCAAGGGCTTTACATTTCCGTTCTGTTGAGAAGTACCCTGCTTAAAAATAACCGGTTCTTTTAGAGAAAAATCAGGCCTGCCTCCGAACCATAAGTAGGTTATGATTCGGGAAAGAGCCGTTGCCACCAATAGACCGACTAACAAAATCAAGAGATGGCCACGCTCAAATTCAGGCATCGCGCCCAAATCTACACTGATAATTACTAATAATAAGAATCCGAGCGTGACAACATTGAAGGCGCTGGTGAATTGACGGAGGAAACGGTCTTTTTTCTTAAAACGATATTGTTTGAATAATGCCAAAAGCCCAACCATTACCAAGGCGGTAAAAGTTGGCAAGAGGAATTGAATGGCTCCTTCTCCAAAGATTTCACTTATAGAGGGCCTTAATAATATCTGAATCCAGACAACGATATTGAATAAAATAAAATCAAACGCCGCCTGTAAATATGAATACGCTCGCTTTTGCATATTTGTTCAATCCCAATAAAGCATGATAATATACATAAAATATTAGGGCTGGCAAGGGGCTATTGGCGGGAAAATATTGCGGTGATAGTCTTAAATATTAAAGAAAGATCCGTTGTGAAATTGGCGCCCCTTAAATATTCCAGATTCAATTCCAGTTTTGAAGGCATTATCTCTTCAATATACGCTTTTTCGCTGTCTTCGTATTCAGCCAGAATTTTCTCTTCATTTCGATAAGCGATTGAGGCCGGATCGGTCAATCCCGGGCGAACGGACAAAACTTGTTTTTGCCTTTCGGTATATAAGGCGACAAACCGCGGGACTTCCGGCCGCGGACCGACCAATGACATGTTTCCCATTAAGACATTTATAAGTTGCGGCAGTTCATCGAGCTTGGAGTTTCTAAGGAATCGCCCAAGAGATGTAATCCGAGAATCTCCGCCAGTTGTAAATTCGGGGCCCTGTTTATCAGCGTTTTTGATCATGCTGCGAAACTTGATAATCCTGAAATTCTGTCCGTTTTTTCCGACCCTTACTTGCCGGTAAAAAATTGGCCACCCCATAAACAATAGGATAGCCAGGCCGATTACAATCAGGAATGGAAACAGTAATAGCAATCCCATTAACGATACGATAAGATCAAATAACCGTTTCATCGCCGATATTTTTTTACGATTTTTCCGATGGAGTCGCAAACATAATCAATTTCGCCCGGTTTTATGTCCGGAAACAATGGCAAGGTGATGACTTCCCGGTAAGCCTTATAAGCGCTGGGATAATCTTCTTTTTTCAATTTCAAATGACGGCGGTAAAATGTCTGCAAAAACAGCGGAATAAAATGAACCGAGGTGCCGATTCCCCGCTGATTTAGCTCATATATAAATCGATCGCGATTGATTTTCAACCGATTCAATTTCAGGCGAAGTAGAAATAGATGCCAGGCATGAACCGAATTGCCATTAACATGCGGTAATCGAATCTCATCGAAATTAGTTAAATTCGACATATATCTTTGAGCCGCTTGCTCTCTTTTGGTTTGAAAAGATTTGAACTTTTTAAACTGCGCTAACCCCAAAGATGCCGCCAGATCTGACATGTTATATTTATACCCCAGATCAAGAAGATCGTATTGCCAGTTGCCGCCTTTAGTGTATCTTTTCCAGGCTCCCTTGCTCATCGCATGGAGCGAAAGGAGTTTTACTTTTTCGGCGAGCCCTTTATGCTTAGTGGCGACCATACCACCCTCGCCGGTTGTCAAATTTTTTGTGGCATAAAAACTGAAGGCGGTGCCGTCGCCGATGGAACCGATTTTTTGACCGTTATATTCCGCCCCGAGAGCGTGGGCCGCGTCATCAAATAGTCTTATTTTTTTGGTTTTGGCAAGCGTTCCAAATTGCTTCATATTAACCGGTAAACCGGCAATATGAACGGGCAACAGGACAGCGGTTTTTTTTGATACCATTTTGGAAGCCTCATCGGCCTCAATATTCAGCGTCTCATAATTGACATCACAATAAATCGGCTTTGCTCCGGTATATAAAATGGCCTCACTCGTGGCGGCAAATGTATACGGAGTCGTAATCACTTCATCGCCGGGACCTATCCCCGACGACTTTAGCAATAGATGCATCCCGGCCGTGCAGGAATTAACGGCCGCGGTGTATTTCGCTCCCACGTATCCGGAGATCAATTCTTCAAACTTGTGCGTTTTCTTCCCGGTTGTCACCCACCCGCTTTTTATCGTATCGGTGACTTCGGCAATCTCAGTTTTATCAAACGACTGCCGGTAAAAGGGCACGTTTTTAATTGGCATTTATCAATATCCTTTCGGTCCTATCAAAGCAAGATAATGTGTCCGTAACATAGAAAACAGATTAATAAATTTCAATAAGGGAATACCGACGGCGGGTACTTTTCTTGCCAGGGGCGGAAATACCGTAATTGTTTTTAATTTAACCGGCAAGGGAGCAAATAGCTCATATAATTCTTTTTTACCAATTGCTCGTGTATATGGGTTTTTTGGATTATTGTATCTGAAATCGTACCAAAGAATATATCCCCCCGGCTTGAGAACGCGCAACATTTCCTTTATTGCCCGGGCTCGATCCAAATCTTTGGGAATTGAGGTCATCAAAGTCAACTGGCATACTAAATCATAACTACTTGACATAAACGGCAAATCAAAAACTGACGATGTTATTGCCGTACCGAGCCTTCCCTTTATCCGCCCCTTAAGCATTCGTTGATGAACAATATCGGTCCCAAAACAATTTTCCGAAATACAGCCAATTTCCACAAACACTTCCGGCCAGAACAATTCCCCGCATCCGACCTCAAGCAGCATAATCTTGGATAAATCTGGAAAAACTGATGTAACTTGCTTTCTCATTCCACTAAAAAGATTAACATAATTAAAATTATTCCCTGGTCTATCAAGTGAATAACGGTCCTCTGCCTCATGTTTGCCCTTATACGGGCGGATATTTGAATTGAAATTATTGGTCATTGTCAACGGTCTTTTGCATAAGATTTGACAACCGATAAGTGATTTTCTCACGTGAAAAATGTTCCACAACGTATTCTCTTCCCCGGCGGCTCATTTCAGAAAGTTCATCATCAGAAAGATCAAGAAACTTGCTAAATGCAGATGAAATATTATCAACATTTTCGGGATACGCTACGAATCCGCATTTTGCCTTTTCGATATGTTCTGCCATTTCGCCTTTGACCGCCAGCATAACCGGCAGACCGGCCGCTAAAGCTTCAAAGCATTTGGAAGGCATTGCCGAATCAAACAGTGGTAGATCTCTTAAAGATATAATTGCAAAATCAGCGGCCCTTAATACCGATGGCATGTCAATCTGGGGCTTGGAATCCAAAAAAACCACATTATCTAAATTCATTTTTCTGGCATGTTCCAATAGGCTTTTCTTTTCCGCGCCGTTTCCAACGAAGAGAAAATCAATATTCCTATGTCTTAAATTAAACGCGGCCTTCAAGATCTTATCAAGAGCATGAGCCATGCCATGGGTTCCAGCATAAATTGCCAGACGCCGGTTTTCTTTTTTGTATATAAGTATTTCAGGGTTCGGTTCAATATCTCTTCTGAATATCGAATGATCGACACCATTGGTAATTAGCTGGACCTTCTCCTTATCATATCCCATTACCACAACAAAATCTCTTATTCCAGCCGTGACCGCCAATATTTTGTCTGATTGATTATAAAAGAGACGTTCTAAATATTGAGCCAACCGGATAATAAAATTATTTTTCAATGCCCCCAGTTCAATTGCGGTCTGGGGCCACAGATCTGCTACATTAAAATAAAATGGAATACGACGCAGCCATTTTGATGCCAACCCAATAAAGCCGTTAAAAAGAGGCGGCGATTCGACATAGATAATATCATCACGCTTCATAAAAATTGAATATATCGAGGCCGTCACGGCGAAAGTAATATGAATGAGAATTCTCTTTAGAAATCCTTCATTAGGGGCTATAAGGTGAGGTACTCGGATTATTGTGTATCCATCCTTTTTTTCTTTCATGAATAATTTGCCGAGGTATTGATTGGGCTTAATACCCGAAGGATAATTTGGGAAACCGGTCAGAACTGTTATTTCATGCCCCATCCCGGCCAGTCTTTTGGCCAGTTCGGATATCCTCCTTTGTGCCGCTCCGACTTCAGGAGGGAAATACAATGTCACGAACCGGATTCGCATCTGCCCCCAGTTACCCGCATATAAACTCGCTCCATTTTATCAATTGATTTCGGCCAGCCAAAATTCTTCTGAAAATGTTTCATTCCCGCTTCGCCCATGCTTTTTCGCATGTCAGCATTATTTCCCAGTTTGACCATCGCGTTGGCTAACGCATTAGAATCGCCCGGTTCAATCAGTATTCCATTGATCCCATCGTTGATGATTTCAGGTATACCTCCGACGTTGGTTGCTATTACTGGAAGGCCATACGCCGCTGCCTCAAGAGCCGCGACACCAAATGACTCCTGATATGAGGGCATTAGCATAATATCCGAACCGGCTATAAGTTCCAAAGCGGTATTTTTCTCAACCCAATCTTTGATTGACACACTATTAGATATATTAAGATTTTCAGCCAAAATTTCAAGAAATTCCTTTTGTGATCCCCCGCCAATCATAAGCAAATTTGACGGCGGCATTTTTGAGCGGGCTTGAGCATAGGCCTGCAGCACCATTTCCGGCGCGTAATTTGAAATATATTGTTTTGCAAAAATAAATTTAATACCATTTTTTTTCCACTCGCTACCCGATTTTCGCAACTGAGGATTTAAATTAATACTGAAGGGAATATATTCAATTTTGTCCGCGACTGACGATTCCAGTCTAATTGTCTCCTTCAAAAGAAACATACTGCTGGCCGTCACAACCCGAGCCTTTCGCAAAGCTCTTTTTGTAATAGGGCCAACCATCAGTTTTTTTCTCAGGGCATCGGCGACATCTGTTCCCCATACCGATACAACCAACGGAGCGACGTTTTGGAATATTCCCCACAATGCAAATCCTGTAGCATAATGAATGTGAACGATATCGGGATTAAAATTCGAAATTTCTTTTTTGGCCGATGAAATATTTAGTACATAGGATAATGATGATTTTCCGGGAAGATAAACGGTGTCAAGAGCATTATCACCGCTATCAATACGGCTATTGCTAATCAGGCGAAGATGATGTCCTCGCGCTGCAAGCGCCTCACACCAGCGGTCGGTATGCACTGATCCCGCCTGTGCCAGCATAGCAATTTTCAATTTAGGAGACCCCTGTTAATGGTTTTGCCAACTTCGACTGGCCCGAAGCGATCAATCCAAATGCCAGTGCCATATGATAGCTGTTATTGCCCCAAAACCAGGAACCGGCATAAATAGAGGATATCAGGATAACACAGGCAATTACAAACAGCACCAGGGTATCTGCCGATCTGTGATTATCAATCGCCAAAATAAAACTTCTAAATGATAATCGCACCGCTTTGAAAAAAAAGTAAGCCAATGATAAAAATCCTAAAATTCCTGTTTCAGATAAAGCCGTCATGACAATGGCGTGAGTCGATAAGCCGGATACCATATAAAAAATCGGATCAAATTTAACCTCCGGCAACCACAAATAAATCTGTGCAAAATTCCCTGGTCCGATTCCCCAAATTGGATTCGCCAGGAATGCTTTTAAGGCAGCCGTCCATAAGGTAATGCGGAGCAGAATAGTCCCGCTGGCCTGTAATCCGATGCGGCCAAATCGGTATAATATGCCGTCAAGCAAAGGTGTGTAAATTAATATTAAAGGAATTACTGCCGCCGTTAGTACCAAAGCGTGAATTAAGTTTTTGCGTGAGATTGCCAGAACCTTCTTAAAACTGTACCGTAAAGAAGATAAAATAATTATAACAATCCCAATACCGGCCGTAATGGCAGAGGCCCGAGTCTGGGTTGCGGTCAAAGCTCCTGTAATTAATATTCCGCTAATCGCCCAAAATACCCGCTCTCGGATATCAGTTGACCACAAGTAATAAACAAGACATATCAGAATTCCAAGCATGGCATGGTCGCCATAGCCTTTGCCCGCCAGGCCAAAAGTTCTGATACCCCCTCCTGCGGACAAAAATTGTATTGTAGAAAATAGAGAATTTGCCGCCGCCGCCATCACATACGAGATAAATATATATTTTATTTTTAGCCGGCGCGAATAATGACATACAGCCATAAATGTCATAAAAAGAAGTATCTGTCGCATTATGAATTTTATGGATAGGGCTGTCGCTCCATTTAGCAAGGCGGAAAGCACTACAATCAATAGATAGATCAGGTATGGCTTAAATAACAGATTAGGTACTGGCAGGCGCTTTTTCAGAGATAGATCAATGAGATAAGCCACTATAAGAATTAGAGCGCAGACATCAGCAGGAAGAAATGTAACTGTAATTTGCATTGGAATAAATAAAAAAGTGCCAATGATTAATAAATATACTACCCAAAGTCCATTAACCATTAGAATTATAAGGATCGGCAAACATCCAAATGCGATCCCCAAAATCGGTTTCCAGATTAATAGCGCGCTCAGAGGCATAGCATACATCATGCCTGCCAGAAATAGCGTCCAATTGGATATGTCAAACTTATTGTACAACGGCAAATAATCAAATTTGGACATCAACCAATTATCCTTTTTCCGGTTATTTTTATCAATAACGCCCTCAGATCAGGTATCCTGAATATAATGCCGCACACAAAAAATGTTGCAGCCGTGATAGATAATTGTATCAACGTATTCATTATTCTTCCCGCCATTCCATCATTCAAAAATATATCCCAATTCGCCACAATTGATGCCACCCAATAAACAACAATAGATACGCCTGCCAATTTCAAAAAATAATTCAATATTTTTTTCCAGTCAATCCCCGGCAGTACACGATTCGATAGTGCCACGAGAAATAAAGCCCCTGCGCCGTGGCTTATAGTTGTCGAAAGGGCCAGACCGACTGCCCCGATATTTTCCACCAAATAATAGGCCAAAATTAATTTTGATATAACCACGAGCGCGACATTTGCCATCAAAATCAAATATACTCGCCCGGCATAATAAACCCGCGTTATAACCCAGAACAAAAAATGCCCGAGCATCCCTGGAATAAAATACCTCATAACATAAACGGTTTGGTCAATCGAGTTGCTGTCGAATGCGCCTCGATGAAAAGAAATAACGACAATATCTTCAATGAAAATCCAAAATATTATCATTATCGGAACGGCAATCAGCATGCTCAGTGTTACGGCGCGATAAAAAATATGGCGGGCGGTATCATATTGTTTCAATTCAAATGATTCGGAAAAATAAGGAAAAATTGCGGTCGCCAGCGCGAAGGCAAAGATGGATATTGGCACATTATATAGAACATAAGAATATCCCAGAGCCGAAATTATCCCCCCTTCCATCGATGAAGCAAAAAACCTGTCAACGACCGCGTAGACTTGAACCGATCCTTCAATTACGAGTATGAACAGAATCGCCGTTAGAAATTGTCCGCTCCCCGTTAGACTATACGAAAATTTCCTTATACCTTGAAGAAACCTGAGTCTGCGAAATGAAAAATGCAGTACAATAATTTGTGCCAGATATCCTGATATTACCCCATACAATATGGCTTTGGTCGAGTAAGCCTCGGCAAAAAGAATAATCGATCCGATTATGATTATATTGGCTATGATCGGGCCGAATGCCGGAATATTAAAATTTTTTTCGTTATTTAACGCCGAGCGGAAAAATGTTTCCACATATGAAAAAACAATAATAACAGTCATAATTCGGGTCAAATAGACCGCTTCTGCTATTTTCCCTTCGTCAAATCCCGGTGCGATTAAATTTAAAAATAGCGGGCTGAAGGCAAAAATACCGATTGAAATTGCTATACACCCCGATAAGGAATACAAAAATTCGGGCCAGAGAGTTGATATTGGAGCTATATCTGTCCTATTTGCAGTCGCTCTACTCATTTGCGGAATAAAGTAATTGGATAACCCGGCAACTAATGTATAAATCGCAAGTGGAATTGATGCCGCTACAAGATAAATGTCATATTCAATGCTGGTGCCGAAACGGTAAGCGATTATCATCTCTCGCCCAAATCCGATGACTTTCGAAATCAGAACAAGAATAATAATGCCCACAGTGGCCCGTTTAATTGTCTGTGCGGGATTAATCATTGGGATTTTTTAAGATAATTATCAATGGCCAACCGAATCACCTGCGACGGTTTTTTGCCATTGATTAAATAATTGAAGCGACGACGCGATTTTTTGATTTTTTTCAATGCCATAGATACTCTAGCCGGCGACATATCAACCAGCGTATTGGCTCCTTTTTCAACCGTCTCCACCCATTCGGTTTCATTACGCAGAGTCAAACAAGGGCAACCGAGGAAATATGCCTCCTTTTGCATTCCACCTGAATCGGTCAATACTGCTCGCGCGAAAGCCATCAAACCTAAAAGCTCATGATAGGATACCGGCTCAATTATGCGAAGATTATTTACTTTTTTCAAATCCTGATAGAGTTTGAATTTTCTGAGATTCTTCACCGTCCGGGGATGTGCCGGAAATAATTTCACACCGCTTATAGCATTCAGGATCTTAATAAAACGGTTCAAGCGTTCAGGGCTGTCGGCGTTTTCCGCGCGATGCAAGGTAATCAGGAAATACCGATTTTTTTCAATTTTGTGTTTGGCGAAAATTTCTCGATTGCCTTTGATTTTTTTCATTTGCGCATCAAGGATTTCATACATCAAATCGCCGGAACGAATCAATCCTTTGGACAATCCCTCCCCTAACAAATTTCTCCTTGCTGTCGGTGTCGGGTAAAAAAGCAACTCTGAAAGATGGTCGGCAACGCGGCGATTGATTTCTTCCGGCATAGTCGGCACAAACGACCGCAACCCTGCCTCAACATGACCGACGGGAATGTGAAGTTTCGATGCCGCTAACGCTCCCGCTAAAGTTGTATTGGTATCGCCATAAATCAAAACCATATCGGGACGCTCGCTAAGGAGTAATCTTTCAAATTTCTCAAGAATCTGCCCGGTCTGCCAGCCATGATTGCCCGATCCGATATTGAGGTTCTTATCCGGTTTTGGAATTTTTAGCTGATCAAAAAAAGCTCCGGATAAATTATAATTGTAATGCTGTCCGGAGTGAATAATCAGGTGGTGATAAGCTTCTTGGAGACGCACTGCCAGCGGCGCCAGCTTTATAAACTGCGGGCGAGCGCCAACGAATGATATGATTTTTACTTTTTTTTTACTCATGTAATTTCAAAATCGCAAATATCTGATTTTACACTAATTGAAAAAACTCTTAATGGAATCGACAACTTCCTGTTGTTCATGCGAAGTCATCTCGCCAAAAATCGGGATCGAAAGTACCGTCTGAGCGGCTTTTTCGCAATTAGGTATATCCCCCTGCTTATAGTTTAAATTCGAGAAACATTTTTGCAGATGAAATGGAACCGGATAATAAATTTTGCATCCTATTTTCTTGTCTTTCAGCCAGCCGGCCAAATCATCCCGTTTATCACACGCGATTGTATATTGATTATATATGTGCCCGGCGCCTTCTTCAACTTTTGGAATATGAATTGGAATGTCCTTGAGCGATTTATCATATACTGACGCATTTTGTCGGCGTGCTTCCGACCAGCTGGTTAGATGTGGCAGCTTAACCAATAATATTGCCGCCTGCAGAGTATCCAGGCGAGAATTATACCCAACGATTTCATGATGATATTCAAATTTGCCTCCATGAACTCTGAGCAGTCTAACCATATCGGCGATATCATCATCATTGGTGACAACCATTCCGCCATCCCCGGCGCAGCCCAGATTTTTGGTCGGGAAAAATGAAAAACATCCGGCATCGCCCCAATTTCCGGCTTTACGCTCTTTATATACGCTTCCGATGGCCTGAGCGGCATCCTCGACAACTTTAATATTATGCCTCCCGGCAATATCCATTATCGTATCCATCCGGGCACATTGTCCGAACAGGTGAATCGGCAAAATCGCTTTGGTTTTCGGGGAAATCGCTTTTTCAATTCTTTCAGGATCGATATTGTAGGTATCAAGATCAATATCTACGAAAACCGGGATCGCTCCAAGACGGCTGATAACTCCAGCCGAAGCGAAAAATGAGAATGATGAGGTTATAACTTCATCACCCGGGCCAACGCCGCAAGCCTGCAGTGAAAGCAGGAGCGCATCGGTACCCGATGCCACTCCAATAGCATGTTTGACACCGCAAAATCCGGATACTTTTTCTTCCAGCTGTTTTACTTCCGGTCCGAGAATGTACTGGCCGTGGTCAATTACCCTGGCAACGGCCTCATCAATTTCTTTGCGAATCGGCTTAGTCTCTCTTTTTATGTCAAGTAATGGTACAGCCATGTTTTTTCCTTACCCCGGCCAATTTTGATTTTTTAGTAATTCCTCTTCTGGTACAGGACCGAAATCTTTCGCCGGGACTCCCGCATATATCCTCCGTGGCGGAACGTCCTTTGTAATTAATGCTCCCGCGGCAACCAAGGCATCGGCTCCAATTGTCTTGCCCGGAAGAATAGTCGCATTGACGCCAATGCGGGCGCCCTTTTCCGCCATTATCCCCTTGAAGAATTTGAAACGCTTTTCGGTTCGGCCGACGAAATTATCGTTCGATGTCGCCACACAGGGAGCGATAAAGACGCGATCATCAAGGCGGCTATGAGCGGTGATATATACGTTTGTTTCCAGCTTGCAATAACGGCCAATTTCGCAGAAATTCTCTATCGCCACACCTCGACCAACGATTGTAAAATCTCCAATCGTGACATTTTCTCTTATTGTGGCCAGGTCGGCAATCAGAACTTTATTTCCAATCTGCGAGCCGCGATATATTATCGCTCCGGTTCCGATTATGCAATCATTTCCAATTACGCCGGGAACCAACTCCTCAATGGAAGTTGTGGCTGAATTGGCGGCTTTCATTGGTTCTTTGCCAACGACGGCGTTATCATCAATTCGAACATTATTTCCGATAATCGTTCCGGCATGAATGACAATATTATTGCCCAGAACACTACCTTTTCCGATTTTGACATGCCGGCTGATGATGCAATTGATGCCGATCGTCGTTTCGGTTCCGATATTTACCGATTTATCAATAAAATTATTATCCATGATACTCTCCGAAACATCAATTTTCGACTCAGTTTTGACTACTTAGTTTCACCATGAATACCGCCTTTTTCAAGCCGTGCCCTCGATATTAATAATCTGAAATTTCCGATTTTCCCGAAATTTCTTTACGGGCTTGATTCAAGAGTTCATAATCAGTTGGAGAAAGGCGTCTGAGATTCTCGAGATAGTCGGCGAATAGTGAAAGAAAAATCGCCAGCATCAGCGACGCGCAAAACGTCACCGCGACAATTATCGAACGTTTTGGTTTGTATTTTAATTCCGGGGGATAAGCTTCTTCCAGAATCGAAATCGTCGGCGTATCCTTCTGTTCCTTTATCCGGGCATCTTCATAAAGTTCGGTCAGGAGGAGATATACCTTTTCCTGCACTTCAACCGCCGCCATGCGCTCGGTCAACTCGATTGACAACTGAGGGATTTCCTCAAGCGGTAAGGCAAGATACGATTTGCTCCCATCGCCTATCTCAATATTTCTTAACTGTTTTTCGTATTCCAGGACTTTGTTTTCGAGATTAATAACCGACGGATGATCGGCGGAATACATTTTTTTCTGGACGTCCAGCGAAACCTGAGTCAACGCCAATTCTGTTTTGAGCGCCGATGCCGCCGAAATGGCCAACTCCTTCTGACTCGTCAAATCCACCGCTTTAAATTCTTTTTGAAATGCCAGTAATTCTGCTCGAGCGCCGTCCAAGATCGTTTTTGTCGAATCAAGCCGGTGATAAATAAATTCCCGATCGGATCTGGCTTTGGCCGCTTTTACGCTGCGATTCAATTTATCCAGTTCTATAACAAATTGATTGGCGATTTTGGCCGCCATTTCTGGATCTTTATCTTCAAAATACAATTCAACAATTCCCTCGGGAGATACCGATATTGATGACTTATCTTTTAAATAAAAATGGCATTCCTGAAAGGAATCCAGATGATAGTGATTTTGTAAATCAAAAGTCTCAATAACCGCCCGCGAAATAGTCGTCGATTTGAGCATGGTCGCATAAACGTCAGATGGCGTCGCCATGATTGGCAAATCAAATCCAGCCGAACTGATAGTGTACTGGGCAAAGCTCCCTGACATGCTGACCATCTGGTCATGTTGGGAAGGCAAAATCGATGTTTTGGCTCGGTACCACTTCGGCAAGATTAAGGCGACAATAACCGCCCCGATGGTACAGGTCAAAACGAAACTGATTATAAATTTCTTTCGACGAGCCAGAACTACAAGCATTTTCCACAGGTTAAAATTCGAATACTCATGTTCATTCATCGCTTTTCCTGGCTTTCTTTTTCCGGTACATATATTATCTCGCCGTCAAATAATTCGTCTATATCTTTGGAATCTATCCGTCCACCGGTTGAAGGGTTGATTATGACTATTTTAGCCGGGTCGCCGCTGCTCCCAACTCCGCCGGCCAGTTCAATATAATAATTGACGTTCATGCCGGTCTTATGCGGAATCAAACCCGGTAATGCGACAGATCCCAGAACAGAAATCATTCCTGTTATTTCAGGCACATAAATCGAATCCCGATTCATAAGAATTATCCGGGCCGGGTCCATTTTGTCGCGCGGGTTGAGACTCAGGCGTGAAGCTCTCATTAAATCGTTCAGTGATAAATTTAGATTATAATTATCCGTGGGCGCAAAATTTAAATTCTGTTCCCGATCTACCCATGATAAACGATATATCTGGGTTAACTCGCTAATGCCTTCGGCGGTCACCCCGCCGCATAAATTGAATAATTCCGCCAAATTGAATGACTCGCCATTAAATCCATAATGCCCGGGCTTGATAACTTCTCCGAAAATTACAACAGAACCCTGCTTTTCATATCCCTGTTTCCACATCACATTCAGATTATCGCCGGCTACGGCGATATATGAGGCGGCATTTAAATTAGCCAGGTTCATTCTCGCTTTTTCCTGACCGTTCTCTGAAGAAATCACTAATTCCATATTTGCGGGATTGCCCGCCACTCCGCCGGCATAGGAAATCAAATCATTGATATGATCGCCTTCAATCATCTCAATTACAGCCGGTCGATTCAGATTACCGGATAAGGATACAAACCGGCGGTGGCTGTCCCGCGAAGGGATAAAGACAAAATCTCCTTTGCATAATAAGGGGTTGGCGGCGTTATCCCCGATCGTATTGTATCTGAGCAGATCGGCACGCCAATCGCCGGTATTTCCCCGAAGAATGATATTACGAATCGAAGCAGTCGGAGTGACCCCGCCGGCCAATTCAATTAGTTCTGAAACCCGCCACGTTGCCGGAGCGTAATACGTGCCCGGATTTTTAATCCGGCCGGTTACGTTAACCTTAACGAAACGGAATTCTGTCAATTGTATAGTAAAAGGAGATCCGGAAAATAATTCCCCGGCCGATGACGTGATTTTCTCAATCGCCTCTTTCATCGTTACCGGGCCAATATATATCTGGCCGACCGATTTTATAAAAACTCGGCCATCAGATTTTATTTCGCATGATATATTAGCTTCCTGATCGGATACAAAATAAATTGTAAATACATCCCCCGGACCAACGATATAATCTCCGGGATCAACATAATTACCCAAAAATTTATTCTGGCTGCTGTTATAAATCATCTGGAGGGCTAATTCGGCAAAAGATACGCTTTGTTTTTGCGCCTCAACAATCGATTCACCTATCCGGGTTGCCAAATCGCCATTGCTTTCGGAATTTTGGGCCATGCCAATTCCGTTTAGAAGCATGGATGCTATAATTATAAATATCCCGATATTGGATAATCTCATCAGTATCCCACCTACGGTTAAACCTTGAATTATATCAAACCCCCGTATTATTGTCAAGCCGTTCCTCCTTCTAAAGCTGAACGCCTTCCAAATAACTGATTATACCGTAGTCACTTATTTTCAGTTTCACAAGATTATAAAATTCCCGAAAATATCAATAAAAATGAATTAACGAAATTGTCAATTTTAATACTGACGCAAAGAGTCAATTACGATCCAGTTTATTATTGAATCAGCAAGCAAGATACTTTCAGGATCCAAATTTTGCCTCATGTTGCCGCCCGGGAGAATTTTCTGTATCAACATTGACAAAGAATCGCCGGCTATTACATTTGGGGTTGAGTCAGTCCCGCCGCCCAAAATGCCTTCGAATGAATCCAGATTATAATTGCCATTGACCACTGCCCCGTGACAGGCAGCGCATTTTAGGTCAAATATTTCCTTCATGCCGTTATTATAACTATTTAATCCCGAAAAACCGGGAGCGGCACTATCGGAGACAACCCATTGAATTACCTGATCCTCTTCGACGACGTTAATCATGTTGGCTTCATGAGAACGATTGGCAAAATCTATAATAGATGAATTGGCCGAATCGCCCGGTTCAACTATTCCCGGCTGGATAGTTGTATAATAAAAATTCAATGAGTAATCCGTAAAAGCGCTGGGATGGCAGATAAAACAATTGTCCTCAAATATCGGTCGGATATTATCATAATAGGCATACGGTCCCGGATCACTGCCGTTGCCTCTCAAATCTATCCTATCAGTCCAATTAGTATCTAATACTCGATAAATCTCCAAATTGCTGGATGTGGGGTATTTTATAAATGGCGTTGGCCTGGCCGATAATTGCCATATCGTCCAGGCGATCCCGAATGCATCGGTTCTGGTTACAATCGAGTCGTTTTCGACCGGAAGGAGCGCCGTTGAATCGGAAATCACCAAACTGCGATCCAGGGCTCTAAATAAAACCCGCTGAAATGAAACCGGATTGGAATATTTATCCGTCACGCGAACTTTAATGGTATCTGCAATAAATTCCCCGGCCGTCCCGGTGACCGGATTGCCGGAAGGCTTGATTAACTCCATCCTATCGGGATCAGATGCGGTCACTAATAACGAGAGAGAAACAACCGAATCATCAACGTTCGAAGCGGTAATTTTCAGAGTGTCAAATCCGATTAATGTATCCGCTAAATATCCGGCTGAGGCATAACCGCCGTCGTCAGTGATATCGACGTCAGGGAAAATAAATGATCCGCTATCCGGAGTTATTTGCTCAAATGAAACTTCAATGCCCGCCACTGGCGCATTGTTTTCATCGATGACTCTGACCCTGATCGAATCGGTCATGAAAGTTCCGGCTTCGATAGCCTGATTGTTGGTCGAAAGCAAAACAAGCGTAGTATTTAAATCCGGCTTTTCCTGCGGTGGAATTGATTTTTTATCGCATGAGGCGGCGATGATTATGAGGCATACAGCCAGCACGGCACACTTAATATATTTCATCTATGGCCTTTCAAATCAATAATCACGGGTCATTTTGACCTATACTTAATACACAGAATATTATTGTCAAGACTAAATTGATTTTTAGTTTTTTACATTATGAATTATCCGTAAAAATAATAGTTTGTTTGAATTTCTGCAAACGTGTAGGTCGGCGTTCCGAACGAAGTGAGTAATCCGATAAACATTCTTGTAGGTCGAAACCCCTGCGGTTTCGACATTACAATTTCATCCTATTTAAATGTCAGACCGATTTTGAAAAGCGACGGGATTCTTTTCCGGTCACGAATCAATATCAAAGCGGCAAAAGCCAGATATATATAGAACACTTCCATCCTGATCTCGGAAAATACAAGTTGCGCCAGAAACAACACAACAAGTAAAGACGCCCCGTACCAAGACATTCTCAAATTGGTTAATATAGCTATCGCGAATATCGACTGCCCGGCCGTCAGCCAGATTTCATGATCCTGCCGTAAATCCAGAGGCAGGGCTCCGATTTTCCCGGCCGATATCGAAAAGACGATTGGCAGAGTCCCCACCAACAATGTCCACTGATTGACTTTAGATGATATCAAAGCCCCAATCGCCGCCTGGGCCTGCAGTCGAAAAGCCCAGATGCCCGCGACCATAAATTCGGGCGCTTCCGATGCCAGCGGCGCCAGCCATTGAACGACAAGGAATTCATCCATTCCGGCCTGAATCGCAAAATCTTTGAGTGAGTGCGCAAAAGGTTCGGCGGATATAAAAATGATAAATCCGGCATACAAAAAAAGCGAGTAGGTTGCCATTCGGCGCGGTTTTTTTTGCAGTTTTCCGATTATCGCCGCCGGGCCGACCAGATCCGGTTCCTCGACTTCCGCCCGCGCCGTGCGGATGATATAGACGGTGAATATGGATATCAAAACAGCGGCATCAACCAGCGACAGGCTCCCTTTGAACGGAATCGAAAAAGCATAAACCGTCGCGCAGGCCATGTAGAAAACTTCGGTCGAATGACCTTTATCGAGTTGCAAAACTTTCTTTTTGGAGCGCAGGAAAAATATCAATAGTACCATCGGCCAACCCAGTCCAATCAAAAGACGATTGGCGCCGGTCATGTTGGCCAAAGCCAGCTCCGATAGAGCAATATCCTTGCCGGCATCCCAGGCAAAAACCATATCGACGGCATATTCGGGCAGAACGGCAATAAGAGCCAGAAGCGCCAGTGCGAAACCCTGCGAGATGTCCATCTGGACGACTTCGGCCGCCCACGAGAGTATAAACGCCGCGCCGAGAAGTCCCAATCCAAAAATCAACGCCTCGGTTCCGGGGCCGTTGTGAAAAACGCCAAGGCGCATTAATATACCGGGAATTGTTAGCAACGGTGTGATAACCATCACGATTTTGCTGAATTTCCCGGGCGCGTTGGCTATACCGGTGCTGTAATGTTCGCTCATGTTTATATATCCAATCGCGGCCAATCTACGCTGAGATGATGTTTAAGTCAAGAATTTCCGGCTTGGGGGTATGCAAATGTCTATCTGCATAAGATTTCAAAAGTATTTTATTTGTTCCGTCAGTTCCTGGCCCGACGCATGAGAGGTGTGACTGACGGCTTTGGGTAGATTCGGTTTTCATCATCTCAATAAGCCATTCCCAGTCATTGCGAGCGATCCCGATGCTTTTTATCGGGAGTGCGCGGCAATCTCGGGCTTTAAAACATAGATCGCCGCGTCGGCCTCCGGCCTCCTCGCGATGATAAAAAATTATTTTTATAGTCATTGCGAGCGAGTGAAACTAGCGCGGCAATCTGTGGTTTTATGATGTTCAATATTATCCGTTCTGTCAGTTCTTGATTGTGCCGGAGTCTTACTTCTCCGCCATCAACGAAACGCGCATTTCGCTGAAATCCCAGGTGTGGATGCCAGCAACTACCGACGGCTCGTCTTTCATTATTTCTTTGATCCGCTCTTCCGATTCAACCTGAAAAACGATAAGTCCGAATTTGAAATCAAAAACCGGCCCGGCCATCAACACGATTTTCTTCTTAACCAAATCCTTGAGGAAGTAGAAATGCTTTTCCATTATTTTTTCTTCGTCTTTGGTCATATCTTCCGGCCAGCCGTCGCGCGTCCCCAAAAGACGAACGAGATACTGTTTATATTCGGGCATTGTTTCCTCTGTAGTAATATCATCATCAGCGTTTGCAAAAGGCATTATAATAAACGCCAGAGTGAGAGTATAGATAAATATCTTTTTCAAATCAGCTCTTTAATTTTACTGTGTCTCCCCACTACTTCATATAAAATATAATACCGTCATTATCCAATAACGGCAAGATAAATCATTCTCGGGGCAGACGTCCTCGTCTGCCACCCACGACATTCTCGGCGCAGGTATGGACTCTTGCGCCGCACGATAACCCGAGGGTTGTCGCTACAATGGAAAATTCTGATACCATGTGCTGTCGGTTCCTTAGCGAAGCGGCGAACCGACAGTAGCAACTGTCAGGTCACAATTTTGTTTCACAAAATCAGGACCTGACAGCACGTAAAATGACACAGGTAGAGTTTTGTTTTGTTGTCATTCCAGCAAGTTTCGCGAGGTGGATTCACATTTGAAGTGCAACAGTTTATCTCCAAATAACTCAGCTGGGGTTCGAAAGTCCAGACATTTCCTTGGAGTGTTATTATAAGCGCAAATGAGTTTGAAGAAGCGATCATCAGTAAGTGT
>JBDREQ010000013.1:0-2760 GCA_043819555.1 Candidatus Zixiibacteriota bacterium
TGCAATTTTCATTGGGACAAGCAACATTGGCGATACTCGGTTTTGGTCCCCTGAGCCCCATATGCATATCCTCCATTATTGTTGGAGCATAGCATAGCAGAAACTCATCTAAACGTCAACCAATTAAAGGGTCAGCACCCAGATGTTGCGTACAGGGATAATTATCCTGGAATCCTCCCTGCGCATTGAGAATTGGATATTATAAGTTATTGTGAGAGCCTCATTTTACGGATTTGTTGGAGGTATCTACAGCTTTGAAAGGGCAATTTTAGTGCAGATAATAGCAGCCATCACCTTTCAATTAATGCAAATATTTGTTGCCTTTATAGACTCTTTCGATAATTGCTTTAGTTTCCTCAGAATTGTCAAGGAATGAAACAAAAAGTTCGGATTTTTCAGGCTGTGATCCAGCAACTATTTCAAAGTGGTACCTAACAAAAGTATGGGTATGAATTTCATCAAAAGCATTTTTTACTTTATTGGAAATATCTTCAATTTTATCATCTTCAATGCCGAGATGTCTAGCATAGGAGAGTAAGGGGGTTTTTATGGTGTTTTCTCGACCACGTGAAAGGAACTCAAAAGATAATGAGAAATAAAGCCGGTGTGCTATTGGAGATAATCTACTTACGCCATGATTTATTTTATCTAACATATCTTTCGCAAATTTATCTTCAGTCATTTTTTTTCTTTGGTCCTGAAAACCTTATTACAGTTGTAACAAAACGGTTGGGGTACCGTTTTGTCCCGCCTTTTGCATATACCTCGCTATGTTAAGCCAATTATATTAGTGCAAGGTGTGATTTTCAATTTCATGCCAAGCAATATTGGTTATTTCATCCATTATTTCTTCTTCCAAATCCAATTTTAGGCTATCGATTGGTACATCTTCAGGTTCATAATCGCGGTTTATACCTGATTCTGTTTCTTTCCAAATAATAATCTCTTCATTTTTCAATTTGCTGATATTATCATTTACAACATTTTGAGTTAAATCGTAGTAAACGCCTTCAATTGAATCTTTTTTCTTTATTTGATAGACAACCATATCCCATATATTCATTTCTTCATTATCCGGGCATGGCTTTGTGTTGAGTTCATCAATAATGATTTTTATGAATTCAGATACTCCTCTTAACATAATAAAACCTGTATTTGTTTATTTTATTTATTAATAGCTCAAATCAAATAAACGGAATCCTTTGTTTATATCCAATGAATGATCCTGAAATCGTATAGTATGATATTTTAGTAAAGACTAATAATCGCATAATAATGTTCATAGTGCTCGATCTAAGTAAGCCATATTCAGTTGAAGATTGCAAGTGATAGCGCTTGCTGAGTTGTGGATACATTGAGAGTAAAAAAAAAAGAGTATACAAACAATGGCAGCATTTGTGATATCCGAATTAAAAAATACTTGCATGATTCTTAAACCCCATCATGCTCAATAATACCGCCATATGGTATCATTCAATTTCAGGTGTGCTCGAATGTGTCCCAAACTTGCACAGTCGACCTCATAAATATCAAATAAATAGTCTAACCGGCAATCGAAATTGAAGACCCTGCAGCCCCGCGGCGGGACAGGCGGGACAGCCCCGTGGAACGGGATCTACGCCTTGTTGGGTCGTAGCCTATGGCGAAGCCCAATTCGCTACGATCTTGCTGAAGCAGGACGGGGAATGCGCTCTCCCTGTTGAATCCCCGAAGGGGTGCGCACAGCGCAATTCAATAGGGCTCGCTGTTTCGGTTCAATTCTGAACAGTGTGAACTTATCTTCGTCCTGGAACCATTTAACGGTATGGGATGGAGACCGGTTATGGCTGCAAAAGCTCTTTGAGAGAAGTCCGCCTTTGGGAGGTGTCTTGATTTTTAACCGCCATGGCCAACGCCTTGCGGGTACCCACCAAAACAGCCATCCGCTTTGCTCTTGTGAGACCCGTGTATATAAGATTCCGAAACAACATTTTGAAATGTTGAGTCAGATGATGACCGCCTCAAACTCACTGCCTTGTGATTTGTGGATGGTGATGGCATAGGCAAGGTCCAGTTCCGGGATGTTATCCCTTTGATATAAAACCTCCCGGCCATCCGGAAAGAATGTAACGGTGCACGTCAATTCCTCATTATCAATTTCCCCAATGACATTGATATCCCCGTTGAATACCCTGAGATCGTAATTGTTTCTTCTCATGAAATCTTTTCACTTTGGCAAAAAAATGAGTTGCTCTTTGGTGGTCTCATCCGAATCCATAAACAGACAATCGGCCTGTTTCCATATTTCCGGTTTTTTAAATGGTGAATCGATTTGAGGGTCAAGAGGGGTCTTAATTATTAATTGTAGGTATGGAATAATTCGCTTTGGCGTTATTACCTGAGGCAGGAGTCACGCCCATGGCGTGATTGGTCCCTCATGTACGGATTTGTGCGGGAGTGCGGGGTGACCCGCATTCCTACCGCGATCTCATTTTTGATTATTTAAACCGGTCGTCCGATTTGCGTTCGGACACCTTTCCCCCCGTCCCCTCAAGCCAGCCAATTCGAACGTCTTTTTGCCGGTCGAATGCCGGAACGTAGGGTTTGATGTCGAGCAAGGGGGTGCTGTCGAGAATATCCACGTTTTCGATCCGGAGAAGATTCCTCTCGATTCCGGTGAGTTTGACCACCGACAAACCGATGGGGTTGGGGCGTTTGGGGGCTCGGGTGCTAAAGAGCCCCCTCTCCTCGGTGTCCATAAAGGGGGTAACCCGGAGTTTG
>JBDREQ010000014.1:0-49755 GCA_043819555.1 Candidatus Zixiibacteriota bacterium
CAGAGTTGATGCGATTTGCCTGATCGAGCAGCCCGAGGCTGATAATCTGGAAATCTCACACCGCTCTTCAAGGTTAAATTGTTTGTATCTATGTCCCATAACACCTCTACGAGGTGTTGCACTTCGTTTGTGAACTTAGGGAATCCAGAATTTATCAGACACTGCATGGATTCCCGATTCGCTTCGCCCCTGATAGGGCTTCGCTCTCGGGAATGACATGACAAGCCATACGGTTACGCATATTATTTTTTGCATATTTTATCATACATATGGTGATAAATTCTGAAAATGTGTGAATTTGATGGAAAAAATGTTGAGGCTCCATGCGGGAACCCACCCGAAAAAAACGCTCCGCTTATTTTTCGGACGGGCCACCGGTCATTTTTTGGGGCAGACGAGGACTGTTTGCCACTCACATAGTATTTACCTATCAACGCATTATAAAAAAAATAAATAAAAACTGCTGATTAATTGAAACTTTGTCAATGCTTTGACGTAAAGTAGTTTGTAATACAAAGTAAATGTAATGACAAAGTAATAAAGGAGGTTTATAATGAGGACCATTGATTCTTTGGATGGTGTTGAAAGACGAGCATACAGATCTACGTTTAGTGACGGCGTATACGATATTGCCTTTGGAGCGGTGTTTATTCTCCTGGCTCTGATTCCGGTATTGGAGGCAGCCGGTATAAGCAAGTATTATGGCTATCTATTGCTTATTTTGCCGGCCTTGATGATAATTGTCGCCAAGCGGGTTATAACAATTCCAAGGATGGGGGCGGTTGAATTTGGCCCCAAACGAAAAACCAAAAAACGACTGATTCTGATTATCGCTGCTGTAGTAGTATTTCTAATGATGCCGGTGGCGATTATGGTTCTCCCGAAGTTTGCTTCGGGATATCATATGTGGACAGTTATTTCTCTGGCAGGCGCGCCGTTGGTTGCACTGTCAATTTACTTCCTGGATCATCCGAGATTTATATTGTATTGCGCGCTATTTTTCTTTGGCATTCTGATGGCCGAATTCATGTTGCCTTATATTGGCAATCCGCTTAACTATGTCATGGCGCTGGGCTTGCCGGGAATAGTTATCGATGTTTACGGATTGGCACTTTTTACTGCATTCATCAGAAAATACCCTAAAGTGAATTCGGAGGTTTCACATGTCGCGGGATAAAGAGGTGAATAGATACCAGCTTTCCGAAGTTGATCGTCTAATTCATGAACCGGCCCGGTACAATATTATGGCCTTACTTTGCGTGGTGACGAGGGCAGAATTCTTATTCGTACAGAATCAATCCGGGATGACATCGGGAAACCTGTCATCACATATCACCAAACTGGCGGTAGCGGAGTTATTACTGATTGAAAAAGAGTTTGTCGGACGAAAGCCCCGGACATATCTGAGGCTGACCAAAAAAGGGAGGCGAGTGTTTAAGGAATATCATAAAAAGATGCAGGAAGTTTTTTCACAGCCTTCAAGTGGTAAAAGAAGATGAATTTTTGTCATATAGAGTTAATTGGAAGTGATATAATCGATTCGCATATCTCAATGTCTCTTGTCAAAACTCCAATTTTATTGTAGATTCTCTGATTGTTGAAAATCATCATTGAGTTTTGAAAGGATTGAAATATGAAGATCGCGGTTGTTGGAGCTGGATTGATGGGACGTGCGGCGGTTTATGATCTGGCACAAAATAAAGATGTAACAAAAATCGGATTGTTTGATATTGATTTAAAGGCGGCTAAGGCGGTTGCGAAAAAATATGGCGGCAAAAAGACAGCTGTCAAAAAATTCGACGCCGGTGATGTGAAAATGGCCTTGAAACTGTTTAAAGAATATGACGCAGTCATATCGGCGGTGACCTATAAATTTAATCCCGGTTTGGCCAAGGCGGCGATTAAGGCCAAGGCTCATTTTTTCGATCTGGGCGGGAATAATACGGCTGTAGATCGGGAATTTAAATTGCATGCTCAGGCCAAAAAAGCGGATGTGGTAGTGATTCCCGATTGCGGATTAGCGCCGGGGATGGTCTCGGTTATCGCGGCGGGAGATTTGGCGAAATTTGATAAACCGGAGTCCTTGTATATTCGCGTCGGAGGACTTCCGCAAAAACCTCGCCCGCCTCTTGATTACCAGATGCTGTTTTCGGCGGAAGGACTTATAAACGAATATTATGAACCGGTTGTGGCAATTCGAAATAGTAAAAAAGTCAAGCTGTCTCCGCTGGCCGAAATTGAATCGTTGTCGTTTCGGGGGATTGGAAAGTTGGAAGCGTTTACGACTTCGGGAGGTACGTCTACGCTTCCGAAAACATACGGTAGAATTTTGAAGAATCTCGATTACAAAACGATTCGCTATCCGGGGCATTGTGAGAAATTCAAAACGATGATGGATATCGGTCTCGATAGCTGGGATAAGATCAAGGTTGATGGAGTCAAGGTTGCACCCCGTTCAGTATTCAAAGCTGTATTGGATAAAAGTCTGAATTTTGGGGAACCTGATTTGGCGCTGGTTCGTGTGACGACTGAGGGAAAAATCAAAGGTAAAAAACGAAAATATATATCTGAAATTATTGATAAAGAGAATAGAGGAACTGGATTGACGGCAATGATGCGGTGCACGTCGTTTCCGGTGACGATTATCGCCTGGATGGCGTGCGCCGGACATATTACTAAGCGAGGTGTGATACCTCAGGAATTGGCGGTTGATCCGGCGATGTTCCGAAAAGAGTTGGGTAAGCGGGGGATAAAACTGACAAGTCGATGGGGGAAATAGGAATTATTATTGCTTTATGTCAGGTCACACGCCTCCCATTGTCTGCGCAGGACCTGACACAACTTTATTGATTGGCAGGATCTTAGGGATCCTGCTCTACTTGCTAAAATATTATAGGAGTACAAGCCATGCTGACAGGCATACACTTTCTCCTGACTTATACCTGCAACTATGAATGTGATCACTGTTTTTTGTATTGCGGGCCGAACGCCAAGGGAACTTTTACATCCAGTCAAATAAACGAAGTCCTGACAGATGCGAAGAAATTGGGCACTGTTGAATGGATATATTTCGAAGGCGGTGAGCCATTTCTTTATTTTCCTCTTTTGGCAGAAGGGCTTCGGATGGTGCGTGAAGCAGGCTTTAAAAAGGGTGTAGTTACAAATTGTTATTGGGCGACAAATACGGATGATGCAGCTCTGTGGCTAAAGCCACTTTTGGAAAATGGCATTGAGACTTTGAATCTGAGTGATGATGTTTTTCATTATGGGGATGAAGAAGACAATTTCGCCAAGAAAGCTGCCGAGGCTGCTTCTAATTTGGGATTTCAGGCAAAGCCGATCTGTATAGAGAAGCCTTCTATAAAACCTCCTGCTGATGGCAAGGGTGAGCCGGTTGTTGGAGGCGGCGCTATCTTTAGAGGCCGCGCAGTTGAAAAATTAACAGATGGGTTGCCGACCAAACCGCCCGGTGAGTTTTGCGAGTGTACGCATGAGGAACTTATCGAACCCAAACGGGTTCACATCGATTCTTTTGGCAATGTTTTTGTTTGTCAGGGGTTGAGTATCGGGAATATGTGGGAGAAACCTCTTTCGGCGATTATTACAGAATATGATGCCTCAGCCCATCCGATTTGTGGGCCTTTGAGTAAAGGCGGACCAGCGGCACTGGCTAAGGCGCATGGCATAACTCTCGATGGTGAATTTGTAGATGAGTGTCATTATTGTTTTCTTGTTCGAAGAAAGCTAATCGATAAATTCCCAGAATTTTTGACCCCGCGTCAGGTTTATGGTTTGACTGAAGAATAATGTTTCAACCTCTCCAAATGGATGGAGTACGATTTCCAACCGGTTAGAGTTTGAAGCAACTATAATTCACATAATTTTTAATAATAATGCTTGACATTAATATCTAATATCACTAATCTTAGTATATCAACGGGGAATGCTATGTAACTCATACTAAATAAAAGTATAATCTTGTTAAAGCTAAAAATGGGAGGGAATAACATGGTTAGGATAGCCTCGTATAATGTTGAAAACCTATTTTCAAGGCCAAAAGCGCTTGATCCTACCGATTGGTCAAAAGGCAAGCCGATATTAAAGGCTTTTGGGAAAGTAAACGAATTGCTCGCAAAGCCGGTATATTCCGCCAATGACAAAACGAAAATCAAAGAATTATTTGTAGAACTTGATCTATATTATATTAACAACCAAAATGCGGTTCGGAGGAAGCGTGTTCAGGATCCGGATTGGGCCTGGTTTCGCAAAAATCACGGCAAATTTGACAAAGAACCCAAGGACAAAACGAAAGATGTTGAAATTATTGCCAGTGGCAGAAAGGATTGGATCGGTTGGGTTTCGCTGGCCAAGGAAGCGGTAAACGAAATCAATACGAGAATGACCGCCAAAGTTATTGAAGATGTCTATGCCGATATTATTGGGATTGTTGAAGCGGAAGATCGTCCGTCTCTTTGTAGATTTAATGATGAAATGCTCGGGGGATTATATAGCCATGTTATGTTGATAGATGGAAATGATAAGCGCGGTATTGATGTAGGTATTATGACCGGCGAAGGCTTTGATATTAATTGTATTAAATCTAATGTTGATACTGTCGATGCGACCGGCATTATTTTCAGCCGTGATTGCCCGCAATATACGGTTTTTACCCCAAACGGAACCGAGTTGCACCTGTTGATAAATCACTTTAAATCCAAATCAGGTGGGGGAGATAAAAAACGTCAGCGTCAGGCAGCCGAGGTGCGGAAGATTGTAGATGACCTTGTCAGTCAAGGCAAACATGTAGTAGTCATGGGCGATTTAAATGAGGGACCGGGCAAGAATCAGAATTTCTCGGAAAATTTAAAGAGTTTGTATGACAGCAATAGTCCGCTGGTTGAGTGTTTTACGCTGCCGGGATTCAATATCGGCAACAGGGAAGGGACATACAGTTCATGTTCTCTTAGCAATCGGTTTGATTATATTTTCATCTCAAAGAGTCTGCTGAATAAATGTCAGGGCGGAGGCGTATTTAGAAAAGGATTATGGTGCAGCTTAAAGACCGCATCCGAGCAATGGGAAGTGTATCCGGATATTACTAAAGAATCGGAGCAAGCTTCGGATCACGGCGCGGTGTTTATTGATTTGAATATATAGAATAGTTATTAAGGCAGGATCACAGGGATCCTGCCCTACTGATTATCCTGAAATGTGGCAATGGATTCACACGAATTTTGACAAGGCAAAATATTAAGCATCTTGTTTTTGTAAAAGCAATTAGTAAAGAAATGCATAACAAAAAGCCCCGTCATATAGACGGGGCTTTTTGGGAGTGGGAGGTAAGAGTATAGCAATAGCAAACGGAAACTAATTTCCGTCCCGGTATTCTTCGAGCCAGGCCATCTGAATAGCTTCCAGTTTTCTTTCATTGGACGTTTTTGGATCATCGTTGAAATCGGGAAGTTCGATCACCAGTTTGTGTAAATCGGTAAAGCGCACATCCAGCGGATTCCTGTCCGGAAACGTCTCGTATAATTCGTATCCAATATCTTCAGCATCTCTCCAGGTCATTTTATTTTCCCTTTCAATCTATAATTGCGGTCGGGGGGGAAGCGCGATTTTGACATTGCCCCGCACGCGCGTCTGGCAGGCCAGCCGTGATTCCAGTTTGAGACCTTCGGCGGTGTCGAGCATGTCTTCCTCTTCCTCCGTTATTTTCGAAAGGTTGTCCATACCTTCAATAACATAAACGTGGCAAGTACTGCAGGCACAATTGCCGCCGCAGTTGTGGTCCAGTTCGATATCGTTATCAAGAGCGATATCGAGGAGGCTCTTGCCGGAATCGGCGTAGATCTCCTTATTATCAATTATAACTTTTGGCATCATCTATATTCTACCTTTATGTCGTTAATTTTCTGGCGTCACTTACGGTTTTGTCCTTGAGTAGTCCGCTGATTGATTCATCCATCATTCTGGTTGCCAAATCGGAGGTGGCGTCATTTAAGTCATCAAGTTTTTCCCGCAGGATGGTTGATTTAGTGCCTTGCATAGCTTTTCTTAAATCATCAATGGCATCGAGAATATCTTCTCTTTCGTCGCGAGTGATATCCGGCACGATGGTCAGAGCTTTTTCAGCGGCTTTGATAACGGTTTGGGATTCCTGGGTTAACTCTGTAAATAATCTTTTCTCGATATCGTCCCGGGCATTATCAAATGATTCCCTGACCATGCGATCGACCTCATCGCGGCTCAAGCCACATGACGGTTCGACGGTGATTTCATGTTTCTCGCCGGTTTTTTTATTGCTGGCCAGGACATGCAGGATTCCGTCAGCATCGAGTGTGAATGAAACCAGTATGCGGGGAAATCCCGCTTTTTGGGGTTCGATACTTTTGAGGTCAAATCGACCCAGGGGCCGGTTGTCGGCGACCATTTCCCGTTCGCCCTGATAGACATTAATCGCTACCGAGGTTTGACCGTCCACATAAGTTGTGAAGACTTCGGTCGCAACAGCGGGGATTTTGCTATTTCGAGAAATTAATACATTCATTACTCCACCCATTGTTTCAATCCCAAGCGAGAGCGGTGTGACGTCGAGTAAAAGCAAATCGTTGCGGCCGCCGGTGAGGATATCGGCCTGGATAGCAGCACCCAGGGCAACGACCGTATCCGGGCTGAGTTTGTTGTGTGGAATTATTTTGAAAAATTCTTCAACGCTCTTTTTTATCATAGGAATTCGAGTTGAACCACCGACTAAAATGACTTCATCGATATCGGAAGTTGTCAATTCGGCATCAGTCAATGCTTGCTGGCATAGCTTTATAGTCTTATCCAAGTATATTTTTATTTTTTCCTCAAATTTCCGGCGCGATAATGATGTTTTGAATTTATTATTTTCAAATGATAGAACCATTCGGATATTGTCAGCATTCGACAATGCTTTCTTAGCGTTCTCGGCTTCTCTTTTTAATACAGCGCGGACGTAGGGGTCATTCAAATCCATTTGATAATTGGCCGATTTGGCGTCGGCTTTGATAAGTTCAATCAATACATTGTCGAAATCATCTCCACCCAGATTTGTATCACCGGTCGTTGACAAAACCTCGAAAATTCCATTTTCAACATTGAGGATTGAGATATCAAAAGTTCCGCCTCCGAGATCGTACACGACCACTCGTCCGTTATTCAGCTTGTCCATACCGTAAGCGAGGGAGGCAGCGGTTGGTTCATTGATGATGCGCATTACTTCAAGCCCGGCAATTTTTCCGGCATCGCGGGTCGCTTGACGCTGAGCGTCATCGAAGTACGCGGGGACGGTTATGACCGCTTTGGTTACCTCATGGCCAAGATTGTTTTCAGCCTGTTTTTTTAGCTCGCGCAATATTGAAGCGGATAACTCGACGGGAGAGAAAATTCTGCCTGATACTTTGACGGAAGCCAATCCTCTTGGGTCGGCACAAACTTCGAATGGTAATTTATCAAGGTTATCTTTGATGTCCGATGCGGCTTTACCCATGAGCCGTTTGACAGAATAAACCGTCCGCTCGGGATTTTCGACCATGGCATTGTAAGCCGGTCTACCAATTATTAATCGGTCATTCTCAATATTGATAACCGAGGGGACAATGCCTCCGTGTTCTCCGGCCAGAATCTCCGGCTGACCGCCGCGAACAATTGAAACCAGTGAATTGGTTGTACCCAGGTCAATTCCGATAGCGTCTGTCTGTTTATTTTCTTTTGAAGTCATGTAGGATACTCCATTTAATTCAAAGCTGTTTCGATACGTCCGGTAATAGTTCTGAGGTATTTGATATTGTTCAGCGAAGATTCAATCTGATCGGCGACTTCAGTTTCATTTTTGAGGAGTCTTTCGAAAAGAGGATGAAGCGATTGAATGAGCTCATTTTTCAATTCACGAAAGCGATTTAGTGTCTCCATCAATTGATTTCTCTGGTATTCATCATGGCTTTCACTCAGAAGGATATCGCCGACTTCGAGGATTTCATCGAGTAATTCCTGCGGAGGGGATGGATTACCGGGTGTATTGCCGACCGTCATTGACAGAAGGTAGTCGGCCCGTTTAATCGGATCCATCAGGACTTTGAGGGCATTATTCAGAAAGGCGGCGTTATCTCGGGCGATGGACCTTTCTGTTTCATCTTTGTTCGAATAATAATCGGGATGGAATTTCCGGGAAAGTTCATAAAAACGATTTTTCAAAAACGCGACATCGATGGAATAAGATTTCTCAAGATTGAACAATCTAAAAAAACTGCTATGATCATCAACTTTCTGGATTCTAACGCAATGTTTGCAAAATGGTCCCAGACCGACTTCTTCTTTGCATGACCAGCAGAGATGGTGAATATCGTTAATCTGATGGTTTGAGAATGTTATGTTCTCAGGAGTCAACATGGCGAAACTCCTCTCGAGCTTGTCTGAATATTTGGATAGATGAGTGTTCATTGCCATATTTTACGGTTTTGGCGATATCAGTAAGGCGGGATGCTACCGCCATAAACGCCCAGGGTGGAATGGCGGTAGTGCCGCAGCCTTTGACCAGAACTCGCTCATGGCGATATAAATCCCAATCGAAATTTGCGAGGCGATCAAAAAAGCCGCTTTCGGTTATGATACCACCATCCAAGAATTGTGACATCTCGAGTATTTTCATTCTTGCCTCCTTAAACCGAAAAAGACGTTCCGCAGCTGCATCCCCGAAGAGATTTGGGATTTTCAAACTGGAAGCCGCCGGTCAAAAGTTCAGTTGAAAAATCTATGGTTGTGCCGCCTATGTAAATCAATGATTTTTGGTCGATGACTATTTTTAATCCTTCGGTTTCAATGACTCGGTCATATTCGTCGATTTTATTATCGAATGACATGGCATAACTCAAACCACTACATCCGCCCCCCTTGACGCCAACACGGAGTATCGAGTTTTCTTCTTTTTGTTCTGCGATAAGCCGTTTGACTTCGGCAATTGCCGCGGGTGTCATATGTATTGTTTCCTGCGTTTCCGTATTAATCTCAGACATCAAGCCGCCCTTTCCTCATGTAATCTCTTTTCTGGTTTTTCTTTATCGCCTTTCCCATTTTTTTCCATGTAGTCGCTCAAGGCCGCTTTGAGAGCGTCTTCGGCCAGAACCGAGCAATGAATTTTGACCGGCGGAAGAGATAGTTCGTTGACGATATCAGTATTTTTGATTTTCATAGCCTCTTCGACTGATTTTCCCTTGACCCATTCGGTTGCCAGGGAAGATGAAGCGATAGCCGAACCGCAGCCAAAAGTTTTAAATTTTGCGTCTTCAATGACGTTATCTTCGTTAATCCTTAACTGCAATTTCATGACGTCTCCGCATTCGGGAGCGCCGACAATGCCGGTCCCGACGTGGGAATCGTTTTTATCAAGAGATCCCATATTGCGGGGATTCTTGAAGTGGTCAATTAGTTTTTCCGAGTAAGCCATATTATTATCCTCCGGATTGTATATCCAAAATTATTGTTTACTTAATGTTCTGTCCATGCTACTGATTTAAGGTCGACGCCTTCTTTGGCCATCTCATAGAGGGGTGACATTTCCCTCAAACGTGTGACCGCCTGGACAATTTTTTTGCCAACATATTCAACTTCTTCTTCATTCGTGAAGCGGCCCAGGCCGAAACGGATGGAGCTGTGGGCCAGTTCATCATCGACGCCAAGAGCCATCAAAACATGGGATGCGTCGAGCGTCGCTGAAGTACACGCTGAACCGGATGACAAAGCGACATCGTCCATCTCCATGAGAAGCGATTCTCCTTCGATATAGGCGAAGGAAATATTCAAATTTCCGGGGAGACGTTTTTCGGGATGACCATTGAGATAGACTTCGTCAAGCTGACCCATAATTATATTTTTTAATTTTTCTCTAAGATTGGTCAAGCGATTGGCTTCATGCTCCATTTCTTCTACGGCCAATTCGACCGCTTTTCCAAAACCAATAATTCCGGGGACGTTCAGCGTTCCCGAACGCAGGCCGCGCTCATGGCCACCGCCGTCAATTAGCGCGGTGCAGCGAACACGCGGATTTTTGCGGCGGACATAAAGAGCGCCAACGCCTTTGGGACCGTAAATTTTGTGGGCTGAAATCGACATTAAATCGATATTCATAGTATTGACGTTGAGGGGAATTTTGCCCAAAGCCTGAGTGGCGTCAGTATGGAAAAAGACGTTATTCTCGCGGGCGATGGCGCCGATTTCCTCAAGGGGCTGGATGACTCCGATCTCATTATTAACGGCCATAATTGAGATCAATATCGTTTTATCGGTAATGGCGTTGCGCAGGTCGTCCAAGTTTATGATTCCGAATTTATCAACGGGCAGGTATGTGACTTTTATTCCCAGGCGTTCCAATCTAGCGGCGGTATCTAAAATAGCCGGGTGTTCGGTTTTAACCGTTATAATGTGATTGCCCCGAGAGGCATACATTTCAGTAATTCCCTTTAGAACGATGTTGTTTGATTCGGTCGCCCCGCTGGTGAAGACTATCTCAGGAGTCAAGGCTCCGATTGCGTCGGCAATAACTGCCCGGGCGTTTTCCACCGCTTTTTCGGCCTCCCAGCCAAATGAATGGTTGCGGCTGGCCGCATTTCCAAATTTCTCGGAAAAGAACGGCAACATTGCTTCGACAACTCGAATATCAGCAGGCGTTGTTGCCTGATAATCCATATAAATAGGAGTTTTCATACTCTCAATCCTTCAGAATAATTTTCATATTTTGTATCGCTCTGCCACAAAATCAGACAGAGTGGTTTCTTTGAATATATTTTCCATTTGAACATTGACGCGTTGCATTGGAAGGCGAATCCGGCAGGAAGAAAACTTGCCGCAAATATCCTCGTCTGAAGCGCATTCAATTAAGGCCGGTTTATTTTCAAGGGCTATTATAATATCCGCCAGGGAAACATTAGCGGCATTTCGAGCCAATTGAAAACCTCCGCTGGGTCCCGCAAAAGAATTCGCCAATCCGGCCTTTACAAGCTCTGACATGATTTTTGACAGAAGCTCTTTTGGGAGGACAAGATTATTCGCAATTTGGGCCGCATTGGCAATCTGGCCATCATGAAGGGACGATAAGTAAGTTAAGGCGCTGAGCCCATATTCAGTTCTTTTTGATAACGAGAACATATTTCTTATTCCGACCTTTTTAGTCTCCGACTGTTTTGGTCGGAGATAGCTTTAAAAAAAACTCATAATAACATGGATAATAATAAGCCATGTTAATATATACATCATATAGAGTAACGGTATTTGTGATGGAGAGTTCCCTCAAATGCGCTAATCTGGAAAAAAATGACCCAGAATGCCAAAAAAAATATGGAAAACTTGGTCGATTATTACTATTATTGCGTATTATAGTTTGAGAGTTTACCGGGCAGTTTGCTTTACTAATGATTATTTGGCAGGCTTTACACAAACATTGCCAATGAAAAGCGAACAAAAATAAGGATTTAGGGTTTTATGCAAATATCAAGAAAAGCGGATTATGCATTGCGGGCGGTGGGATATTTATCGCAGTTGAAGAAAACTGAATTGGCATCAATAGGCCGCGTGGCCAAGGCGCGCAAAATTCCTCGCGAATTTTTGGCAAAAATACTGAAAGAACTAACGCGGTCCGGCATTCTTGTTTCATTTCAGGGTGTGACGGGCGGATATCGTTTATCACGTTCACCAAAGGAGATAACATTTTTGGAAGTTATAGAGGCGATGGAGGGTCCGGTTCGGGTTAATTTGTGCGTGGATGATCGTCACTGCGAATGCACCAATGAAAAAAGCTGCGAGATCCGGCCATTTTTCCTGAAGCAGCAGGAGCTGATAACCAAGGCTCTGCGTCGTCAGCATTTTGGACATCTTACGCCTGTTTCATAAATCGGTGATTACTACGCTCCAGGTTTTTTAATCTCTTATTGGGATTTGTCATCTGATAGTAATTTCAGCGCCATAATTTAATCTGAGAATTATTGGTAGGCGTGGGATAGTCTCTATCAACGGTGTTGCGTTTAGCGGCCTCATTTTATATCTTTATCAGGCATCATCGGGCAATATAGATGGTATAGAAGATGAAATATGGGTGAACGATTTTATACACTATTAGTTTTTGGAGAGTGTTATGGATGAAAATAAAGAGTTGATGACAGTAAAAATCGGTTTGGCTGAAATGTTACGCAATGGTGTTATTATGGATGTTACCAATGCCGAGCAGGCCAAAATCGCCGAAGGCAGCGGCGCAGTGGCGGTGATGGCTCTTGAACGCGTGCCGTCCGACATAAGGGCTGAAGGAGGCGTTGCCCGCATGGCGGATCCCGAGATTATTGAAAAAATAAAATCAACGGTCAGCATACCTGTGATGGCCAAATGCAGAATCGGGCATTTTGCGGAAGCGCAGATTCTCGAAGCGCTGGAGGTCGATTTTATTGATGAGTCAGAAGTCCTGACACCGGCTGATTATGAAAACCATGTCGATAAGTATCAGTTTCGTATTCCATTTGTTTGCGGATGCCGCAATTTGTCTGAAGCGCTGCGGCGTATCGCTGAAGGCGCGGCCTTGATTCGTACTAAAGGCGAAGCCGGAACTGGAGACGTTTCCGAAGCGGTAAAGCATTTGAGATTGATAAATAGACAGATTGGAGAATTAACAGTTGCACGAGCCGATGTTCTGCCGACGATGGCAAAAGAACTTGCGGCTCCGCTGCATTTGGTAAGATATGTGGCCGAGAATGGACGATTGCCGGTTCCTAATTTCGCGGCCGGAGGAATTGCGACTCCCGCCGACGCATCATTGTGTATGCAGCTTGGCGCTGAATCTGTTTTTGTTGGTTCGGGTATTTTTAAATCCGAAAATCCTGAGCTGATGGCAAAGGCAATCGTTACGGCTGTGGCGCAGTTTGATAATCCCAAGGAACTGGCGAATATTTCGAAAGGTCTGGGTAAAGGGATGAAAGGCCGGAGCGTTGCTTCCATTGACGAATCGGAATTGTTGCATACGCGATGACGTCCAAATGTCCCGTTGTCGGTCTGCTGGCTCTCCAGGGCGATTATCAGAAACACGAGGAGGTTCTGCTGCGCCTGGATGTTCCCACGATTGAGATTCATAGCGCCGGAGATTTCTCCCAAATTGATAGACTGATAATACCCGGGGGTGAATCTACGACGATGCTCAAGCTTCTCAAGAGATTTGATTTAGAGGACAATTTTGTATCATTTGCCAGAGAAAAACCCGTGTGGGGTACTTGCGCCGGGATGATTCTACTGGCGGCAAAAATAAATAATAGCGGCCAAAAAGCATTTGGCCTGATAGATATTGAGATTGACCGCAATGGCTACGGTCGGCAATATTTTTCAACCGTAGCCGATTCGCAAATTTCACTCAATGGCCATTCCGAAAAACTCAAATTGGTTTTTATTCGCGCTCCTCGAGTGACTCGTGTGGGAGATAAGGCTAAGGTACTAATGGAATGGAATGGCGATCCGGTTTTACTTTGTCAAAATAATATTTTGGTGTCATCGTTTCATCCCGAATTGACCGGTTCATCCTTATTGCACGAATATTTTGTATCAAAATTCTGTCGAAATACGTAACAAGGATTGAGCATTCTCAAAGCAAGCACATGAAGATGAATATTAAAAAGATAATCCTGGCATCGCATTATGGCTTCTGCATGGGTGTAAAAAGGGCGATTAAAATCGCCGAAGAAACAGGTATATCAAAAACAGGGCCGGTCAATGTACTCAATGAAATCGTCCATAATGACGCCGTTGTGCAAAAACTATCCGGGGAAGGGGTTGGGTCAGTCAATTCCGTGAAAAAGGCTTCAAAGGGTACGGTGATAATATCGGCTCACGGACAGCCTCGCTCAACGTTTGAGGAAGCGAAAAGGCTGGGATTAAAGGTTGTTGACGCGACCTGTCCTCTTGTTATCAGAATTCAAGACACTATTCAAGATTTAATCAAAAAGGACTATTATATTATCCATTTCGGTGATTTGAAGCATGATGAAACAAAAGGCGTTGTCGGTTATGCCCCGGAAGGAAGAGTCATAGTTATTGGCCAGGTCGGTGATTTAAAGAATATCGATTTATCCCGGGCAAAAGTAGCCTTAACTTCGCAGACAACGGCACGGGTAGAGGATTTTGAACAAATCAGCGCCGAGGTCAGGAAGATTATACCACATATTGAAGTTTTTAACACGATTTGTGATGCGACAACTCAAAGACAGGCGGCTGTTATGGAATTTGCCGGCAAAGTCGATGTTATTTTTGTAGTGGGTTCTTCCAGTTCCGCAAATTCGAACAGATTACGTTCAATTTCCGAGGAGATTTGCGGTCGAGCCTATCTAATCAATTCGGCGCAATCGCTTGAGCATGAATGGTTGGATGGCGCCACCAATGTCGGCTTAACAGCCGGAGCTTCGACGCCGGAATATCTTGTCGATGAAGTTATTTCATATTTGCTGCAATTATCCGGCGGTCAGGCGCAGGTAATCCGCACCAGGAAAAAACGTAAGAGTCGGCATCATGATGAACAGGAACAAATATCTGAGGATAGATTGTAATTGTCATTAAATCAGAATGCGATTAATTCATGAGTAAATCAATCAGATTAGGACCCGCCGCGGAGATTTCGGCCGGTGATTCAATGATATATAATCTTGATGCGATAGATGTCGCCGTTTATAATATTAAAGGGAAATATTATGCAATAGGCGTTAATTGCCCTCACGCCGGGGTAGTTATAACAAAAGGAATCGTTGATAGGAGTATCATAACCTGCCCCGGTCATGGGTATAAATTTGATATTATAACCGGGCGGTGTCAGAATGATCCCGGGCTCAGTCTGGCGAAATTTGATTTGGAAAATTCAAATGGAATTTTGTACGTGTCCTTTTAATGTTTTTAGTACATCTCGAATAGAAAGTTGTGGCGTGATAATTTAGCATCAAGCAATATTCATGAAAATCAAAGTACTTTGACGGATAAGAACGCGCGATGACAGACAGGAGATAAAGATGAAGTTTAGTAATATAGATTCGTATTTGCATAAAATAACTCCTCAGAGCGAGAAAATCCTGAAGGAGATGGAAGATTGCGCCACGGAAAAGGGCTTTCCGATTATTGGTCCCTTAGTGGGCAGATTTTTATGTCAGATGGCGATGGTGATGAAAGCAAAAAAAATACTTGAGCTGGGATCGGGATTCGGATATTCGGCTTACTGGTTTTCGCTGGGCATGGGCGGACGGGGACAGATTGTCATGACCGACGCCGATTCATCAAATAAAGAGCAGGCTTTTCAATATTTTGTTCGCGGCGGCTTAAAAACCTCAATAAAATTCCTGGTAGGGGATGCCTTGAAGTCGGCAGACTCCTTGAGAGGGGGGTTTGATATTGTACTCAATGATATTGACAAGGCAGAATATCCCAAGACAATTGAAATCGCTCATCGGTTGTTGCGCCCGCGCGGATTATTTATCACCGATAATTTAATATGGTCGGGTAAAGTATTTAATCCTGAGGTGAAGGATAAAGATACTAAGGGAATTCGCAGATTTACCAAGATGCTGTATTCCGATGATCGATTTCTGACCTCTGTTCTTCCAATAAGAGACGGAGTATCGGTGGCGGTTAGGCGCTAATTTTCTTGTTTTAATTGAAACAAAGAGGCAAAAAAATACGTTTTAAGATTAATCAATATCGACTTAACTTACGTCTTTAGATTTTCAAAGTCATACTGTTTGCAGGAGAGTAAAGTTTTATACGAAATGGCCGATGTTTTTCATATAGAGGGGTATTTGATCATAAAAATAACTTGCTCAACGCATTAAAAAATATATATTGTTGGGCTTAATCAGGTCTATTACTGTAATTTCAAAAAAATCACCCGCTGGCCGGAGGAGAAATGTTAAAACGAGCGCAAATGTACTGTAAAAAATCCAATTCTTCTTGTGAGGAGGCAATATCATTTCTTGAAGAAAATGGCGTTATTGTTTCAATACGAGATATGGACAAGAATCCGCTAACCCGAAAAGAATTAAACAAGATTTTGGGATACCAGAATCCGAAATATTATCTCGATATTGCATCGCCAACTTACAGCAAGAAAAAATTGGACAGTAAAATGCCACCTCGCGAAGAATTATTGAAAATGATTGTTGAACATCCCGAGCTATTACGTTATCCGATCATTCAATCGGGACGATTGATGACGTTCGGTACCGGAAAGAAACAGATGATTGAAATGTTTCAAATACCCACGTCAGATAATGGTTCCGGGAAAAATAAGAAGTCAAATAGAGTGGGAAGTCATTAAGTTTCTTCTACTGATTTTGTATTCTTTCATAATACCAATCAGCAATTCGTTAATTCTTTACATTAATTCGGGATTGCGCTATATTCAATCCGAATAAAGGAGACGGAAATGGATATAGAGCGCGATATTCTGGAAGTTGATGTGTTAATCGTTGGCGCCGGCCCGGCCGGTCTTGCCTGCGCTTATCATATAATGAGACATCTCGAAGGGAAAGAGGGCGAACCTCCCACTATTTTGGTTGTCGAAAAAGGCAGCTATCCAGGGGCTCATAGTCTTTCCGGAGCGGTAATGGACCCGTCCGGTATTTCTACCTTGATTCCCGATTTTTTGGAAAGGCGAATGCCTCATGAGGGACAAGTTGAGAAAGATTCACTGTTTTACCTAAACAAAACCTCTCACTTTAAATTTCCTTTTACTCCTCCGGGAATGAGCAACGAGGGCAAGTATATAATTTCCTTGAATAAGTTTATCAGCTGGCTGGCAGAGCAAACCGAAGCCCTGGGAGTTGAAATATACCCAGAAACGGCCGCCTATGATCTGATTGTTGAAAACGGCCAAACGATCGGAATCCAAACGGTTGATATGGGTTTGGATAAGGAAGGAAATAAACGCGCGAATTTTGAACCGGGAACGATAATTAAGGCAAGAGTAACAGTTTTGGCCGAGGGAACGCACGGCTCGCTTATCAAGCAAACTCGCGAAAAGTTGGCGATATTCAATGAAAGTATCAGTCAGTCGTATTTAACCGGTGTCAAGGAAGTTTGGGAAGTACCTGAGGGTCGTTTGGGAGATGGCGAGATTATTCATACTTTCGGCGCGCCACTTGAGAATTTTGAGTATGGCGGCGGATTCATATACAAAATGTCCGGCAAACTGGCGACGATTGGTTTCGCGGTTGGACTGAATTCTCCCGATCCGACCAATGACCCCCATCGGAAATTCCAGGAGTTCAAGCTTCATCCTTCGATTAAAAGAATTTTTGAAGGCGGCGTTATGCTCCATTACGGAGCCAAGACAATTCCCGAGGGTGGATATTACGCCATGCCCCGGCTGTACGACAACAATCTTTTAATAATTGGCGACGGCGCCGGATTTTTGAATTCGCAGCGATTGAAGGGAATACACCTGGCGATTCATTCGGGCATGATGGCGGCCGATACTATTGCCGAAGCGATTGAGAAAGATGATTATTCCTCGGCGACATTGAAGAAAATGCAAACTCGTTTTGAAAAATGCTCCGCCCGCGATGAGCTATATAAGGTCCGCAACTATCACCAGGGATTTGAAGGCGGTTTGTATAGCGGGATGATAAATTTCGGTTTTCAATTTCTAACCGGGGGGCGCGGTCTTTTTGACCGGCGCGAGTCAAGACCGGATCATGCTCATATGATGAAACATGACAGATTTTTCCAAGGCGGCAGGAAACCGAAAGAGCCGATGAAATTTGATAATCAATATACATATGATAAATTAACCGATGTATATAAAAGCGGCACCAAGCATGAAGAGGAGCAGCTATTGCATCTGGTCATCGCTGATTTTGATATCTGCAATAATAAGTGTACCGAAGAATACGGCAATCCCTGCCAGTATTTTTGCCCGGCCCAGGTTTATGAAATGGTCGATAACGATGATGGTTCAGGCAAACATCTACAGTTGACGCCATCAAACTGCGTTCATTGCAAAACCTGCGATATCGCCGATCCATATCAGATTATCAACTGGGTAGTGCCGGAAGGCGGCGGCGGCCCGAATTACGAAAATTGCTGATTATGCTCAAATAAAAAAGCCCGTCTTAACCGGGCTTTTTTTACGCCTGGATGAATCTTTTTATTCAATCAATTTTTTTACATATTTCGGCAAGGCAAAGGCTCCGAAGTGGACGTCTTTGTTATAATAATTGCATTCGGATAGGTCGGTTGCCTCATACCGTTTTTCGTCAAAATCATCAAAGGGGTGGTATTTTTTTGAGCAGAATGCGAATGACCAAAAAGCTGATGGGTAAATCGGCATAAAACAGGTATACATCATGACTATTGGAAATATTTCCTTAAGGTTGGCATACATCGCTGAAACCGTACCGGGATTGAAAAGCGGCGATTCTGATTGAGCGACCATGATGCCATCGTCGTTTAGTTTCTCATATACGGTTGAGTGAAACTCTTTCTGGAAAAGATCGGCGGCAGGCCCGATCGGATCTGAAAGATCAAGAATTATGACATCAAATTTCTCATCGGTCTTTTCAATGAAATTTTTGCCGTCTTCAATAAGAACACGGCAGCGAGGGTCAGAGAAACCCCTGGTCAATTTGGGGAAATGTTTTTTTGAAATTTCGATAACTTTTTCATCGATTTCACATATTGTACTGCGTTTTACACCATCATGCATTAAAACATTCGATGTGCTGCCGCCATCGCCTCCGCCGATTATAAGGACTTCTTCGGGGGATGGATGGACGAACAGGGGGACATGAGCGATCATTTCATTGTAGGCGCCGGTGTCGCCGTCGGCGACCATCAGGGAACCATAGAGAACGAGCGCTTTTCCGAATTCGGCGGTATCAAGGATATCAATGCGTTGAAATTCGGAATCGAGAGACTCTAAAACCCGGTCGACTTTTATGGTGAAGCCGGATTTATTCTGATGCAACTCCGTGTACCAGACGTTCCATAGATCATCCATGGAATTTTCGCGAATATATTTTTTATCGCGTATTTCTGACATAAAACCCTATTTCCCTTTATTTACCAATCCACAGTAATGATGCGGGCATGCTTAAGGCCGTTGAAATTGGTTGCCGAAACGCTGCAGTAAGCTCCCATCGCAGGAAACATGAGAATATCTCCGAGTTCAAGGGGAGGCAACAGGCAATTGTCGTATACTATATCAAATGAATCGCAGGTCGGTCCGGCCAGGACCGCCCGTTCCCATTTTGTATTTCGATTGGTCAAAATTTGATAAGAGCAGTGGTCATATAATCTGCCCGAGAAAGAACCATAAAGGCCATCATCAATATAATACCATATTTTGCCTTCTCGAACAGTTTTGCCAATGACTGATGCAAAAAGAATCACAGAGTCACCGCAGATAAAACGGCCCGGTTCGCAGATTGTTTTTATGGTGGGATCTATATTTTCCTTAAGCGCTGTGATTATATTTCGCCCCATATCCTCAATAGCAGGAATATTGGCAGTATATTCAATTGGAAATCCGCCGCCGATATCGAGGACTTCGGAGTCAAATCCTCTCTCCCTTGCCATTTTAATTAAATGTCCGGCGGTTTGAATAGACTTTACATAGAGCTCGGCTTCGGTGCATTGTGAGCCGACATGGAAGCAAAATCCTCTGAAAATCAACCCAAGATCTTTTATGCGGTCAAGCATACCCGGAATATCTGATAATTCAGTCCCAAATTTATAAGATAGATTGACGACTGAGGCGCCCGATTCGGTTTTGAACCTAACCATGACTCCGGCTCTATCGCCATATTTGGAGAATTTATCGAGTTCTAGAAAATTGTCGGCAACGAAAGTCCTGACGCCGGCATTTACGGCGGCATCAAATTCGGAAATCATCTTAATCGGGTTGGTGTGGATAGCGGAGCTTACCTGTCCGCCGTTTTTGACTACTTTATCAAGTTCGCTAATCGATGAGATGTCAAAACAGCATTTTTCATCAATCAATGTTCTCAGGATTGAATCATGATCGTTAGCCTTGACAGCGTAGTGGATGTCGATACCGGTCAAAGAATCGCGCAATCGATTTATATTATAGCGAATGCGATCAGTCCTGAGAACCATAAAAGGAGTCTCAACCGATCTAAAAATCGGTCGGACGCGGCGCAGGTCGATCCCGCGCAGATATCTTGTCCCTGGTTTATTTCGAAGACTGATTGCTTTCATGAAAACATTTAGGGCCTTTAAGCCACTTTCATTTTAGAAGATTTTTCATCAGGCTTGAACGGAATTATTTCATCCTTATCGCTGGGAATTCCGCGGCTTATTTCCCGGGTGAACATATCTCCGCAGTTGAGTTTTTCTTTCAGATAGTGACATCCTTTCCAGGGATCAACGCGGTCGCCACAGGTAAAAAAGTCTGCGGCGATATATCCATATTCCGGCCATGTATGTATAGAGATATGCGATTCGGCGATAACGATAACGCCTGAAAATCCATGGGGATTATAATCATGAAATACTGTCTGAACAATGGTTGCTCCCGATTCACGAGCCGCGTCTGTAAGAATTTTCTGCATTAACTCGTGATCCGCCAAAATCCGCGAGTCGCAATCGGTAAATTCCGCCAGAATGTGCCGTCCCAGTTTTTTCATATTCATATCCTCCAGCCTCGTTGGCAGGTTTACATCTGAGGCGGCGTCATCACCCATATAAAAGTAGAGGACACCTTGCCTTTGTTTATAATTTGGTGCTTTTTATGGGCTGAATAATAAAAGCACCCGCCCTTTTTGACACGATAAGTTCTTTTGCCATATATTATGGTAAGCTGCCCGGTTAGAACATATCCAAATTCTTCGCCGTAATGCGGTTCCTGCAATGCCAAAGATTGACCTTCATCCAGAGTTACCCGGATGGGATCCATGAGCATATTGGTTGAACCGGGGACGAGCATTTCAAATGATTCTCCTCCGCGATCGGGCATGGAAACACGGTCATCACGACTGAAAGTGATTCGATCCTCTTCGTCCTCCTCGGCGAAAAATTCGCTGATAGTCAGACCCAAGGCATCAAGAATATCAATCATCGAATCGAGTGAGATCGAAGTTTGATTATTCTCGATTTGCGAAATAAAACCTTTGGTCAGCTGGGCGCGGTCGGCGAGTTCCGCCTGGGTCAATTCCGCGGCCAGCCGCAGGTCCTTTATTTTCTGTCCAATTTCTATCTTCATCAGTTTATGATACAACCTCTGAAAGTTTAATAAAGCGTATCTATATAACACCGGAATCTATTAAAGTCAAGAATTGAAACAAAAATAAATCAATTTTTTATGAAAATATCGTAATCTTTCCGTAAATCGTTGATATTCATAAGTCTATGTTAAATAACACCTAATGGCATATTTAATAATAATAATGTGTTCGATATATGATTCAAAAATGTAACAGTATATAAAACAATATCTTGCGAGAATTTTTACAGATATGTTCAGTTTTTAACTTTATTTTATCGTTTCCTGGGGACTTGAACCACTGAATATCTATTTCCGCTATTGGGGTTGACCATTTGAGGAGGTATGATTATAATATCCCAAATTAGAGAATTCTTTGGAGGTGTGAATGAAGCATATTGGCGCTATGGCTGCGATTGTTTTTGTACTGTTCGCGACGCCAATTTTGGCCGATGAATTCGGAGCCGGAATATCGGCGGGGCCGCTTTATCCGGTATTGCAGCAGGATCAGGAATCCGGTTACACCATCGGTTTGAAAATTCGTAGTAAACTAATCGGTCCGGTCTTTTTTGAGCCTAATTTAAGATTCGGGGGATTCGGTGATATATCAATCGCGGGAGTTGGCGGGCGAGAAGGTTCGAAAATTACGTTTTATGGATTGGACATGACTCTTGGCGGTGGAAATGGCGGCGTGGGACCAAAACCGTATTTATTCATCGGTGGCGGCGTTTATAACGTCAAGCGTGAAGGCGATGAAACCGGCAATAATTCGGGCTGGTCAACCGGAGTCGGCGTTGCCGTTGGACTCATGAAGTATCTTGATATTGATTTGAGAGGGCGATTTAATATTGTCAGCTCAGAAGGTTCGTCGTCAAGAAAATCCGCCGCGGTAACAATCGGAGTGGTTTATTTCTTCGGTAAGCAATATGGAGGTGAGTAGCATGAAAAAGAAAATTGATTTGATGCTGGCGGTATCGGCCATCGCCGGGCTTCTCATCTCCGGATGCATTCTGACCGCGACCGGAGTAGTGACGGTAAAACTGGTTCCTGATAAATACGGGCAGCCGTTGATTATTCAGGAGATTGGATATAGTGATAACGGTAAGATTTCGGTGAATCTATCCGATGATGAGGATTTTGAGGATTTAAAAGCGCATATCAGCAATATCGATAATCTCGGTTTTTATCTGGAAGTTACTAATAAGGAATTCTCTCCGGTGACGTTTCAGATTTTTATCGATAGTGATACGTCGGCCGATTATACCAATATTGATATGATTATCGATTCAACCGAATTGATTTTGACAGGATTGGAGATTCCGGCAGGGTCGCCGTTCAATACAAAAAAGACAATTGTCAATTGGTCGCAGTCAATGGAATATATTACCGGTTTGACAGAAGTAAAATCGATTCTGGAAACGGGGGTGTTCAGTATTTATCCTCTGGCAATACCCCGCGATAATTTTAATCTGTCGATAGATTCTCTCGTGATTATTGTGACGTTGACGGGCAAGAAATAGGATTCACGCGCGCCATTGTAATTTTGGAAAAACCCGGTTTTTTAGGCCGGGTTTTTTTTGGATTGTGGTTCCTTTTAATTGTCAGTTGTAATTGTCGTATTCGTAGCAGATGGCCGGAGCGGGGCCCTGCTTAAAAACAAGATTGATTATAAAAATCGCATCACCGGCATTACAATAACCATCGCAATTGGCGTCGCCCATTAGCAAATGCGGTTGGGGTGCGGAACCGCTCTTAAAGACATAATTATTGATATAAACCGCATCGGAAACATTGACGCTGCCGTCGTTGTTGGCGTCGCCCCGGGAAACGGCAAGAAGAGCGCGCATGGTGTTAATCCTTCCCCATCCGAGAACATCGCTAATGCGGGCCGTATCTTCAGTGGCGGAATAAGGATTTTCGCAGGAATAACGAATTATATCGGCGATTGTTTCGACATCGCCAATCAAATCCGGTCGGCGTTGCATAATAAGAGCGGCGGTAGCCGTTACCATCGGCGCGGCGGCGGATGTACCGTCAAAATGGCAAGTATAGTCTTTTGTATTGTCGCAGTCGTCGATCGCATTTTTTAATCCTGAGTAAGAAATCCCTTTGTTCCCCATGCGATCGGTTGTGCGAATCCTATCTCCATAAGCTAAGACATCCAAATCCGGACCGCCCTGTGAAAAGGATGCAATGGTATCTCCAATGCCTAACCCTCCTACCGAAAAGCAGTAATCAAGACTGGCAGGGAAACATAATTCGTCGCAGGCTGCGGCACTGTCGTCGCACCAATTTCCAGATCCCGCTACAATAAAGACGCTGTCGTTTAAATATGCGCTTCCAAGCGCGGTTTCAATCGTCCTGCAAAAATTAGATGTTTCATTATAGGGCCATAGTCCCCAGCATATATTTATTATGGCAGCTCCAGAATCAGCTGCATCACTGATAGCTAGAGCGATATCTGCCGCAGAAGCAAAATCTGATGACGAGTATGGCGAATAGGTGTTTATCATTTGCTGTCCCAAAATTCTCACCGAATTCTGATCGGCTATGGAAGCAACGCCGATGGAATTATTTGTTAATGCCTTAATTATTCCGACGATTGCCATTCCGTGATAACAATAATTACAATCTTCGGGGGGAGCCTCATTATCGTTCGGTGGCGGGTCAAATTCGCTGCCAATGTAATCTTTACCATCCGCCCAACATGAATCGGATAAATCCTCATGACTCTCAAAACCATCATCAAGAATCGCAATTAGGATTGAATCATCTACATTGATTGTTAAATCCCATGCCAGCGGCATATCCAGGCTGTCGAGCGAGTACTGGCCAGAATAGAAATAATCGTCGGGCGTCATTAAGGGTTCAAACGGCAGGTGAAAATCGGGATAGGCGGCTTCGGTTAAATTTATTGTGGAAATTGCATTAGCCAGGGTTGTTGGGTTATAATCCTTGCCGTCTTTTAATTCAATTATCTTAAACCAGGCATCTCCATAATTGGCATTTCTTTTATCGGCCAAATCATATTGAAGCAATGCATTATCTATAGCGTCGTCATTTGAGGGATGGTATTCGATGATCGTACGGCTGGTCATGTACATCTTTTTATCGTCATGATAAATATAAACCGGATTGACAAAGTCAAAGCGGTCATCAGTCAGCATTAAGGGAAGTATTGTATCGGGGAGAACGTAGTTTTCGAGGGCTAACTTATAAAATCCATCTGAAAAATGCTTAGGCGATACTTGAGAAGATAAGAAAGGGTATTCAATAAAAATATCATCCCAGTTAATAGTCTTTATATCGGCTGGTTTAACCAATATTTCGTCTCTAGCTACGGTAAGAGATGCGGATGGATTTGAACTGTTAATTTGATTATGCTGTTCAGAATAAATATTACTACACAGCGAAAATAGTATTAATACAAATATCATTTGCGATTTCATAAAATTCTCCTTTGATTAAAATGATTATTAGTTTCGATTTAAATCAAGAGGATTAATGGCCAGAGATCCTCCTGATATATCACCTTTTTCGTGGGGAATGCTTAACTCCAAGAGGGGAAGCTGATATTTCAATAATATTCCAGCGGTAACATATAAAAGTGAATTATCTGGTGAAAGAGCAATATGTCCGGGGAAATAATAATTTTCATTTTCGCCAAATATTGAGACTATATGCTCTTCGGATAATGACAGCGAATAAAGCGCACCTTTTTTTTGTGTCCCGGGTCCCGTGTCAAATGGATTTCCAGGAGAAAAAAAGAAAATCTGATTGTTATTTGAAGGATTAATGATAGGGTATGAGTACCAAAAGTTATGGTATGGTATAGAAATTATATCTATTACATCAAGGCTGTCCGTTGAAGCGATTACCAGATAATTGGCATTGTGATTATAATTGGTCAAAAGTATAAGACTATCGCCTGACAAGCTCGAGCCGACAGATTCAATTTCCAAAGGCAGTCCATTATCTGTTTTTAAATGTAATGCGTAGGTGCTTACCGGAGAATTATTGAAATCTATAAAACAAAGGCTATCGGAAATAATTGGACAATAGCAGGCCAGATTACGGTTGGGAATTATTAATCCCCCAAGATTTTTTACTTGTGCCTCATATATAAAATTCAATTCGGGGGATGAAAAAAGAGTAAGATGATATCCGCTTACAAGAAGATAATTATTATCTGTCGATAGGCTCAGCCGCCTTCCGCAACGTCCGGAATAAGCCGCTATTGTATCTTTGGTTTTCCAGTCTATGACCCAGGTCATAGCTTCATCATAAACCTCCGGCAAATGAGTAAGAAAGAGAGTACTGCCGTCGCCTGAAAAACACATGGCATGAACTTCCGTTTTTACCGGAATACTATCATAGATTGAATCATTCATTGATGATAAAACCGGAAGATGAAATCCCGGCGGCTGCAAATTGCCATCCCACAATGTTCCAAAGACGATTTGATAATCATGTTGAGCCGGTTCAGGACTTGTCGATTTATCTTTGCCGCATCCCCAAAGCAGGAATACCAGGCATCCCAGACTTAGAAAAAGTATAAAATACTTCATTGTTCCCCCGAAGTGTTAAAGTAATAATCAATTTAGTTTAATTGATGCTGAATTAAAATAGTAAATAATGGTTAAAAGTCAAGGATAATATATTGCGATAATGGTATTATTAATATGTTGAGAATTTGGCGGATTATCGGATTATTCTTACCCGGAGGGTTGTTGGTAATTAAAAATGTTGAAAAAGCTCAAAAGTTGGCGTATTATCATTTTATAAATTGATTTATCGGGAGAATATAAAATGTACGATATAGCTATTATCGGTTCGGGGCCGGGTGGATATACGGCCGGAATTAGAGCCGCACTCAAAGGCGCAAAGGTTGCCGTTATCGAAGAGGATAAACTGGGCGGAGTGTGCCTTAACCGGGGATGTATTCCGTCCAAGTCATTGATTGCCGGAGCGAATCTCTATCAAAAAATGAAGCATGCCAATTCGTTTGGGATTACACTGGATTCACCGCCGCGGCCGGATTGGCCGGCGATGCAGGCCAGGAAAGATAAGATTGTATCCGGCCTGGTGGGCGGTATCGGGACGCTGTTTAAAAGTTATGGCGTTGAGCATTACAACGGTTTTGGGCGGCTGGTTTCAAAAAACAAAATTCATGTTGACCTGTCCGATGAAACCGAAACCGAAATCGAGGCGAAAAATATAATTATTGCCACCGGTTCGCGGCCGGCCATAATCCCTGCTTTTCCCATTGACGGTACGAATGTTTTATCTTCCGACCACTTATTAGAGATGGAATCATTACCCGAATCTATGCTGATTATCGGAGCGGGTGTGATCGGATGTGAATGGGCGTTTATGCTGGCCCAGCTTGATGTGAAAGTCGAGATGGTGGAGATGATGCCGCAGGCCTTGCCCCTCGAAGATGAGATGATATCGAAAACGATTGAACGAGAATTAAAGAAATTGAAAGTCAAGCTGTATACCAATGTTAAAGTTGAGCATCTGGAAATATCGGATAATAGACTAATCAATGCTGTCTTGACCGACCACAAAAAACTGGAATCGGAAAAGGTTTTGGTCTCGATTGGACGGGCATTTAATACTCAGGATATCGGACTTGAGGAGGCTGGCGTCAAGTTGAATGACAATGGTTCGATAAAAGTCAGCGCGATGATGCAAACAAGTCGGAAAAATATATATGCCATTGGAGATGTGGCCGGAAAAGTACTTTTGGCCTATACGGCTGTTGCTGAAGGAGCGGTAGCGGTTGATAATTGCATGGGGGGATCGGTCAGGGCCGATTATAATACTTTTCCCTCGGTGATATTTACTCAGCCGGAAGCGGCATCGGTGGGATTGACCGAAGAGCAGGCCTCAAAAAAGTGTGAGATTGCGATAGGTTCATTTCCGATGCGAGGGTTGGGGAAGGCTCATGCCGAAGGTGAAGTTGCAGGCGAAGTCAAAGTTATCGGCGATAAAAAAACGGATAAAATTCTCGGAATTCATATTGTCGGTCCGCATGCTACCGAAGTTATACATACGGCAGTGTTGGCGATAAAGAAGAAATTGACCGTTTCCGATCTCGGCTCGATGATATTTGCGCATCCGGTAATTTCGGAATCGGTCATGGAAGCATGCCACAATCTTCATCAGATGTCGGTTCATTTGCCAGGTCAGAAATAAATATTTTGTCAAATGCTGCAAAAAGAGTGCATTCTTCGCATATTCTGCGCGAATATAAATGAAAATGAAAAAAACCTGCAAAAACTGCTCATTGATTCTAAGTCGTTAATTGTCAATTATTATTGGGCGAATCATCAGTATGCGTTCACATATCTTTCGCATAATATGCGTTATTTAAAACTGTCCATAATCTGTAATTATTTAGTTTTTGTTTTATCTTGATTCCTGCGTGTGAGTTATCCGTTTGTATGCATATAATTGTTTTGCCGGCATGAATGTTGTTACTGTAATGTGTGAAGTTAGTTACTCTGTATGGCGGTGAAGGGTACTAATGAGGTGGGGATGAGGAGTTTCTTTGTGAGGGAGAAACTCCTCGTTGTTTGAAAATGGTTTTCAGTCTTAATAAATGAACTGAGGTGGGAGAAGAGGAGTTCTTTTCGGAACTCCTCTTTCTGTATTTGCCTTAGCATAAAAAATTTAACAATAAAACCATTTGTACGTTATATTATTAAAGATTAAACAGATATCATAATCAGTGGGTGACAATATTTGGCATGAAGAAAAATATCTTATATGTGTTGATATTTATAGTTTTTTTTTACGGGCATAATTCAAATGCTAAAACCGTATTTCCAAAGAATTTGAATCAAAAGATTGCCTTGGGCGAAAATTATTGTTTTCAAAAATTGACCGATACTCTTGGAAATTTATGGATTCCGTTTTCCAATCGCATGGGTATTGGTGATCCTTTTGGTAATAGTGATTTGTTTCCCCAGGATGAGGAATTGTCTGGTAATATAGCTGTTGAATTTAATGCTGTTATCAATAAGCGTACTCAAGTCGATTATCTCCATTCCGCCGGATTATGGATTGGCGGGATAAAGGGCGACGATACTTTGGTTTCGCATTCGTTTGATTATACTGCCCCCACCCCGGAATTAAATCCTCTGGCCTGTCCGGAGGGCCAAATTATAACTTCCAGCGATTGGGCCGATCTGGAAATTATGGCAACGGCATTTGATACAATAATAATAGGGGATACAACATCCAGGTGTTATCTGGGTGATTGCCGGGATTGGTATCCTCTTGGTATCAAGGTGACGTCTCACAGTTATAAATGGGTCACACCGCCATACGATAAGATCGAATTGGTTGAATACACGATTACAAATATTGACAGTATGCCTCTGGAGAAGGGTTGGGTTGGCATATATGCCGATTGCGATGTTGGATATCGCACGCCCGGTTATGAGAATGATGATATTTCAGGATTTATAAATGGCGCGATAGACGGCCAGGGTAATTGGGCTGAATTAAACGTTGCTTATTCAATGGATATGGACGGCGATCCTGAAAATAATAAATTTACTGATACATCTCCGCGAGGCGCCTTTGGGATTCAGGTACTGGGATTATCAATTCCTGATTATCGGGTAAATTACAACTGGTGGATTGACAATCATGATACCTGGTTGGAATGGGCGCCGCGACAACGTGGAGGTGAAATGCGGGACTTGGGAAATTCAATGGCGATTGCTTATGGGGACAGCAATAAATATTATCTAATGTCATATACGGAAATCGATTATAATCAAATTGAGGCAGGTCTCAGCCATCCCCAATGGAATGATCCTGATATAATCGGCAATGAGATTGCCAGAGGCAATGACACGCGATTTTTAATTTCGGCCGGGCCGTTTGATCTTCAGCCACTGGAAGAGGTAACTTTTATGGTGGCGTATTTGGCAGCTGATTCAATTCTTAATAATCCGTTTATCAATATTTGGTTCAATCCGTCAAATCCGCTGGCAGTTTCGGACTGGTATGAGGTTTCTGATTTCAGTGGATTAACGGAAGCGGCTTTTGCAGCCATGGATATTTATAAAAATGGGTTAGATTATCCACCCCCTGGGCCTCCCGACAATCTGTTTTTGGCTGATTTCGATAATACCTCGGTAACTTTGGTCTGGACCGGAAAATATGCCATTGATCTTGCGGGCTATTATGTGTATGCACGAACAGGAAATGACGAGTGGTTGCGGGTTTCTGACATATTGTGGATCAATGATACTACCGCAACGATAAATAATCTCGATTATGAAACGGAATATAAGTTCTCCGTGGCGGCGGTTGATATAAACGGCGGGGTCGGTAAATTGTCTGCTGAAGTGGCCGTTGTGGTCGGTGGCCCTCGTCCCCCAACACTATTGACAGGATCCGGTAATCAGGCATTTCCCAATTTATCCTGGTCACATTCAAGTAGTCTGGATGTGATATCTTATAATATTTATCGGCGCGATGAACAATACAAGTTTTATAAAGTGATCGCCAATGCCGGCGATACGAATTTTATTGATCTGTCAGCTCGGTCCGGAAATCGATATGAATATTACGTGGCGTCAGTTAATTCCCGCGGGTTTGAATCCCCGCCGTCGATGAAGTTAAAAATATCCCCCATGGCGCTGACGTCGGGAATACTGGTTATTGATCAAAATTCCGGATTGTTATTTGATAATTTGGCGTTTGACCGGATGTTCCTGGATTCGCTTTTAGTCCGCGGGTTGGAAGGTATAAGATATACATATAAATTATACGACAAGAATAATCCCCTGACACTCGGCCAACTGTCCGATTACTCGCTTTTGATAATCAGCGCTGAGAATAGAGGGGGAGCATTAGCGGCCGAGCTCGAATACACGCTTGTGACTTACCTTTCAAATGGCGGTAAAGCGATTATTCTCCTCAGGCATTGCGGAATTGAAATTAAGTCAGAATCAGAGCCGAAGATTGTTCGATTTCGCCCCGAATCAATATTTGCCAAATTTCTAAAAATAGATTCGAGTTATATCGGGCCAACGGTTGTAACGGGCGGTTATAATCTCTATGGTGATTTAGCAGGAGCCCTACCCGTATTACCAGCATATCCACAATTGGCATGGGATAGCGTGCGGGCAAATCAATTCGGATATGGTATAAATACGGGTTTGCCATACTGCGGGATAATATGGCCGGCGGCTGATGCCGAGATTATTTATCGCTATCAATCTTCATCGAGTGGAAATTTTCCAGATAATGAAGCCAATGGCATAAAGTATTTGGGTGAGAACTATAGTTTTTATCTGCTGAATTTCCCTTTATCATTAATGGAGTTGGACGAAGCATCGTTATTGTTGCGGAATATGGTGGATGAGTTAAATGAGCAGGAAATATGCGGGGATATTAACGCCGATAACCGGCTAAATATCGCCGATATTGTATCCTATGTGCGTTATCTGTACTATGAGGAGGAACCTTCGAAAATATATCAAAACGGCGACGTCGACTGCGATAGCGGATACGGAATGAGTGATTTGTTGATGCTGATTAATTTTTATTTGCGGCGGGGTTTATCTCCCAATTGTTGTGAGTAAATAGTGTGAGATGGGATGAGAGAATTAATCACAAAATATAAGCAGTTATCATCTAAGAGGGCTAAGTTTTCGCAAATTATCCCGTTACTCGTTACTCTTGTACTTTTACATTTTTTTGCGACGATAACGTTGGGATCAGATAATTGGATAAAAACTAATCCCCGGGTTAATATGGGTTTATCATCGTCTCTCGCCGTTCAGTCCGATACAGTATTGAGAATTTTAATACCGGCGTCAGAACTAAGACATCTTGGATTGCACAATTCCGGTAAGTGGAATTTTTCACTTGCCAATGGCCGTATTCCAAGTTTTGGCGGATTGGTTGATCCTGAAACAGGTGAGATTTCAACCAATGCGTCTTTCCCAAAGGAAACTAGTAACTCATACATTTATACAATTTTGCTTTGGATAGGCGGGGTCGTAGATATTGATACTCTGGTATCCACAGCAGCGGACCAGGTTACTTTGAGCGGTGGTTTTGAATTACTACCGGGCGCACCTCAAGTCGGCGGAATGAAGCGGACGGGCAATTTTGCTGATGATGAATTTGTAGCTTTTTATAGCGATACAATAAGCGATCCCAGGTTCAATGGAGTTCCTAATCAATTTGAAGATGACCCCACGCATGTTCCGCTGGGAATAGAAATAAAACAGGAAAGCAATAGCTGGGCAGATAATTTATACGATGATTTTGTTTTGATTAAGTTCACCCTCAAAAATATCCTTAATAAAGATATCAAAAATGGTTGGGCGGGATTATATATCGATCCCGATATATATAATCTTAATACCTCGGCAGCTGGTTGGACGGATGATATCAGCGGGTTAATTGATACCCTTATTGATGAAGGCGATCCGGCCAGCCGACTCTTTATTCCCTACTGCTTTGATAACAACGGCGATCCTGAAGGTAATAGTCGGTGGGATTCTTCATCGGTGAGGGGGGCAGTTTCGCTTCGGTTGGTGGCTTCGAGTTTTGAAAATCCGATTCAAAATTTCAATTGGTGGGTTCCCAGCGGAAATCCCAATATTGATTTTGGGCCCCGTATGATTGGCACGACCGAGGATCCTTATCGCGTATTTACAGGTGGTTTTACCGGCAGTCCATATCGACAGCAGGACAAATATTATATGATGGCCCATTCGGAAATTGATTATGACCAGTTGTTCGTTGCCATCATGGATTCCACCGATGGTTGGATTCCTCCTGCTGACCCGACAAATCTCATCACAGCCGATACCCGATTTTTGCTTTCGTTTGGACCTTTTGATTTACCGCCCGGAGATTCGGTTTGGTTTACCGTAGCTTGCGTAGTATCCGATAGTTTCCATGTCGAACCCAATGATTACGCGCGTTATTTTGATCCGGAATCTCCCAGTGATTTTAAAAATCGCCTTGATTTTTCGAGAATTATTGATGATCACCGCCGGATAGATTCGGTATATAATTCCAATCTCTTACTGCCGAAACCCGGTCCACCGGTTGGATTAGAAATTGTTGAATCTCTGGAAAATTCAATAAAATTAACGTGGAACAGGTGTCAGCGTCCCGACATTTATGGTTACAATGTTTACGTTAAAGACACCGTCACAGGTAATAAATGGCACCGTTCGTCGCTTTTGCCAATAATCGATACGACTTTTGTATTTTCCGGAGCACAATTGATGCATCATCTTATGTTCTCCGTTTCAGCGCTGGACACTTCCGGAAGAGAATCCGGAATAGCCTTTTATCGTGACATTACTTTTGGTCGTCCGCTTCCGCCGGGAAATTTGGATGTTCAAACGGAGGACGGATTACCGTTATTATCGTGGAAACCGCCCTCCGATACCGGCTTGTATACCTATTATATTTATCGCTCAAGGTGGCGGGAGACATTCGGATTATATGATTCGACAGTGTCTTTGATATATAAAGATGCGGGTGTTGAAACGGGAATTTCGTACAGATATTATCTGACAGCCAATAGTATTCTTAATTTGGAATCGTTTCCATCCAATGAAGTGACTTTTTTATATATGTCAATGGATGAAGGAATCCTATTCGTAAATGGAAATTTGGAGCAAGGGCCTCAAATTGACGCATATCGCGCAGAAAATGTTATGGAATTGATGCGAAACGTAAATGCCGGAATTGATGTTACCTATCAGGAAGTCTGGAGAGAAAATATTAACTTAAATAAAATGAGCCGTTATGAGACGGTAATTATTGATGTTGAAAAAAGTGGGGTGACACTTTCGAATTCGCAATTGGATAGCCTTGCGATTTATCTTTCAAATGGCGGCAACGTGATGTTGATTATGCCCAATGTCAGCCAGTCAAACCCCGGTATGAATCAAATATTCACCATACATTATGGCGATGGCGATTTCTTTCATGATTATTTGTTTCTTGATAGTGTGTTGGTAAACGGTTTCGCCTTTCAAAACGGAGCTATTGTTGGCGATTTGGAGGGTTCTCTATCTGAAATGGGTGAATATCCAAATCTATTAGCCGATACTCAAAAACTGCTGACTTCCACAATTCCGATTGAGGGCTATATTCCACTCTCCGGATGCTTATTTCCAGAAGATTTCAATGTGGAGACAATTTATAGGTATAATTCTTCATTTCCCGATTCCGTAATGAACAATCAGATTAACGGTATTCGTTATTTGGGTGATGACTATCGCACTGTTTTATTTAATTTTCCCTTATCTCTGATGTCGTATCCCGGCCATATTAAGGCATTTCGCCAGGGCTTAAGGGATTTGGGCGTGGATGTGGATTGCGGTGATGCCAATAATGATAAACGTGTCAATATCTCTGATGCGGTATATATTTTAAATTATTTATACCTGGGGGGAACGGCTCCAGATAAGAGGAAATCAGATTTGGATTGCAATGATGTTGTGGAGCTGGCTGATGTTTTGATACTTATAAATCGTGTTTTCCGCAAAGGTTACGCCCTTTCGTGCTGCCCAAACTGAATTTCTTGTCAAAATCTTTGTTGTAAGAGAATTTAAAGCGTATATTATTCTATCATGCCGGAAAATAATACAGATGAGAAGATGGATCGCCGTCTGGGCGACGAATGGGTTGACTGGAACGGAGAAATTGATACATCAGCTGATGCCGATCCCCGGATATTTATTGGGACAGCTATGGCGGCAATTGTTGTTATCCTTGGTATAACAGCGTTATTCGTCTGGTTAGTCTATCCGCGTCTCCTTCAGATGAGCTCTATGGCCGGCCCGGTTATCAATTTTTCTTATCTCACGTTTGCATCGATTCTCGTTGCCTGGCTGATATTATTTATTTGGGGGGCCTTAACGAGACGGCCTTTTTTGTCAGGTTTAGTAGTCGTGCCCAAATTGGTCAATCTCCTGCTTGATATTACAATCAAGATCGGAAAAGTATTTGGCATCTCAAAAGACCGACTAATTAATTCATTTTTGAAACTGCATAATTTATTTATTGATAGCGATCCTCTACGAGTACCGACCGACAAAATTATGCTTCTGCTGCCGCGGTGCCTGAGTAAGGAGATGTTTAAGGCTATCAAGTCTATGCGGGAATCTTACGGTTTCATTATGGCCACGGCCGGAGGCGGCGGTGAGGCGCGTAATAAAATTCGTAAAATGCGGCCCGGTTTAATTATTGCCGTTGCCTGTGAACGAGATTTGTTGTCGGGTTTTATCGACGTCAATCCTCACATCCCGGTTATTGGATTTCCCAATATTCGACCCAGCGGACCATGTAAGGATACCGAAGTCAATTTGCAGACGATTGAAAGCACAATTAAACGGCACTCAATTCCAGATAAGCAAATAAAAAATGAGCGCATATAAACGCGCGTCGAATCGACAGATAATAATCGGCGTCAGTTCCTGCCTTATAGGAGCTCGTTTTCGTTATGATGGACAGCATCATCGCGATCGTTATATAACGGATATTCTGGGCGAATATTTTGAGTTTCTTCCCATTTGTCCTGAACTGGGGGCGGGTATGGGAATCCTTCGTGAATCGGTTCGACTGCAGGGCAATCCCGATTCACCGCGCATGATTGGAAATAAGTCGGAGAAAGACTGGACGTCGAAAATTTTATCTTTTTCCCGTGCCAAGATATCAAAATAAGATTTTTCCGATCTATCCGGATTTATTTTCAAAAAGAATTCACCAAGTTGCGGCATGGAAGGAGTGCGCCTTTTCAACGATACAGGTTCATTTAGAAAAAATGGAATTGGAGTCTTTGCCCGAACCGTAATGGCCAAATATCCGCTTCTTCCGGCCGAGGAAGAGAGCCGCCTGCTCGACATCCATATTCAAGAAAATTTTATTGAGCGCGTTTTTGCCTATCATCGCCTAAATAATTTATTTAACAATGGTTATTCCCGGAAAAGAATAATTGAATTTCACACTGTCAGTAAATATCAGATTCTATCCCACAGTCAAAAGCATTATACTGAACTGGGACGGATGGTGGCCAGCATCAAACAATTTACTCCGGCGCAATTTAAAAAAAGTTATTGCCGCCTTTATATGGAGGCTATGAAAATTAAAGCAACGGTGAAGAAGATTGTTAATGTCTTGCAGCATATCCTTGGATTTTTGAAAGATAATCTGAATTCAGAGGATAAGAAATATATCTTGAGAGTAATTGATGTTTATCGTAAGAATCGGGCGCCGCTTATTGTACCGATCACGATATTGCGATTATTTATCACGAAATTTAATGTATCGTATATTGCCAGCCAGATCTATCTCAATCCTCATCCCAGGGAATTAATGCTTAAAAATCACTCGTAACGCGGATGCTAACCTGCTGGAGTCTTAATTTTAGATTGCTCAAATATGGAATCAGATTTCAATGCATCAGATTCCGTTGGCAACTGGTGCAGCTTTGTCATTAGTAAATCAAGATTATCCTCGATAGACATGATATCTTCGATGCCTTGATCCAGTAAAATCGTCAGATGATTTAGTGAATCAGGGTCGGTCAGGACATAGGCCGGGAGATATTTTAGATTTATGTCATATTTATATAAATTAGCGGTCAGGAGAGTAATGTCATCTGGTTTACCGGGTACGACTAACACAACCGCATCGGGTTTACTGCGGCGGTATAAAGCGACAAATGTTTCAACTGAATCGACAATAATTGTCCTGAAACCATCATTTTTTAGTCTCATTTCCAGAGGCGAATGAGACGTCAAATCTTCGGCATAAATCATTATTTGTCCGGCTTCGCAGCTTTGATGAATTAGCGATATCTCTTCCTGAATCATCTCAATAAAGGCATCAAGGACTTTGGGCAGGAATAAGCGTCCGGCAAGACCTTTTAAGTTCTCTTTGACCTCATCAAATCTATAGAGCGAAAGTTTTTCGTCCGGAGGAATACTATCGGCAAATAGATCGATGATTGTCAATATATTTCCCCCGAGAATTTCAATTGGCAGGCGCCGCGTGTACTTTTCTTTCAAATCGAGATACATGCCCTGCAAAATGCCGACAATTGATGGCTCACATCCCAGGGAGGAAAGTAATTTGGCGGTCAATTTCACGACTCTGCGGTTGTCTTCCGAATTATGAGTGCGATAATAATAACGGGCCAGATCGTGCAAGTATCCCGCGGTCGAGATTGCCATTTTATCTTTGGCGGGCAATCGCATTTCATTACATAGTTTTTCCACATAGGCTCCTACGCGACCGCTGTGATTTACTTTCATCCCGGAGAGCGATGATAATAAGGATGTTAAAATATCAAGGGGATTAGCACCGCTATTGGAAGGCATATGCAAGTTTCCGGAATTGAAAAGCAGGTTCGATGGAGTATCGAAATATTGTACCACGGTTTTGGGTGATATTTTGCGAACGCGATCGATTAAATCGATATAATCTCCCGGGACCGTATCCTTAATAAGAACGTAGCCATATTCGTTATTATCCAGAATATCTATGGCATTATCGGCAGAATCAATAATTGTAATATTATAGGCGTCATACTCAAGAATACTTTCTAATAGGATATTCGATTCGGCATCATCAGAAACTAATAATATGCGTTTGTCCGGTTCTATATCCCCGTTCAATTTTCCCGCAGGGCGATAATTAGTAACGGTGTTGTCATCAGTGACGGCATTTTTTATTCCCAGCGCCAGTGCTTCGCCGATTGAAATTTGACGGTTGAGATAGTATTTATTAATGGCCAGAATTATCGACGCCTCGGTGGCAAGATATAGTTTGATATTTTTTCCCCGACTGACAAATTTTAATTCTCGAATAAGTTGAGAATCGGTCGGGTCAAGACAGGCGATCTTAAGCAGATTGTTCTCAGGTTTATAATCAAACGGCATTACCAGTCGAGACATGGCGACTTTTTGAGGGACCATCTCGATTATCATTTTGTGAATATCGATTCGGGAGAGGATAACACCATCGCAATTCAGCTGCAACGATAAGACTCGGACCAAGTTCTTTTCGTCGATATGACCCAAATGAAAGAGATGAGTTCCCAGTTTGCCCCCGAATTCACGCTGTCTGCCAAGCGCCTCTTTAATTTCCCGATCGGTTAGAAGGTTTTCGCCGATCAGGATTTCATCGAGACGTTTTTTGAAGTATTTGTGTTCCATATAAATTTGCTGCTCTCTCTTAATGAATATCGCAATATACAGTCGAGCGGCTCTTGTCCGCCCGTCCTAAATTACTCCGTCTCTTCTCTATATCGGTTGGAAGGAAGAATTTTTAATACTCCAAACGTTGGCAGGAAAACTGCGGAATATTGATCATTTGGAAATAACCTTCGAGTTTAGGCAGAGATCTTCATTTATGGAATAATTTGTCTCTTTTTTTGTTTGATATCGGCCAGCTGTTATATTAGATTCAAACTAAAATCTAGAAGAATTGGGATGGTTATGTTTTTATCATAATTAAACCACCCAAGTCGTTATGAATAATAAAGAGGGATTAAATCAAGGGGAGATGAAAATGGATTTTTTTAGGATGTTTTCGGCAGTGGTTTTGGCCTTGATTTTAATTATCTGCGTGAGCCATTCAATGAGTTGGGGGCAAAAATTCGGAAAAATTGAGGCTTCAGAATGGGGAATTGGCGCACCGGCAGATTATCCTGAAGCAAACGCCATTATATTATTCAAAAACGGGAGATTAGGCGTCAGCTGGGATAAAATTGAGTTTGCGCCTCATATTCGCATAAAGTTACTTACCCAGGCTGGAATTGATGAACTGGACGAATTTGAGATATATTTATTTGAAAACGATAAATTAAAAGATTTTGAAGCCCAGACCATTACGCCCGACGGTAAAAAACATAAGGTCGACAAAGAAGCAATTTTCGATAAAGAGGTAGGGAAAGATAAAATCAGAACTTTCACTTTTCCGGCGCTGGAACCGGGTTGTATTATTGAATATAAATTCAAAATTCGTAACGAGAATTATAGATTTTTGGAACCATGGTTTTTTCAGCACAATCTCTATGTCTTAAAATCTCATTTGGACGTGGAGTTATCGCAAGGATTCAGTTATAACATCACCTATTTTAATATGCCGTTAGATAAGAGAGCTGGCCGGGAGAAGGAAATCCCAGACCCGACCAAACAAATGGGAACGGCTTTTTTGAAAATTTGCTCCTGGGATATGGAAAACTTGCAGCCAATCAAAGATGAACCATATATGAGCGCGCGGAAAGACTATATGGCCGGGCTTGGATTCCGACTAGTCTCATTTACAAATAAACATGGATCGCAGTATTTTTATTCGACAACCTGGGGTGAAAGAGGCGATGATTTTAGAAAATATATATTCGATGATTATTGCAATCAGAATAAAGAGGTAAAACAAATCGCTACAGAAATTACATCTGGATTATCTATCCCACGGGAGAAGTCTAAAGCGATTTATGAGTATGTTGCCAGAGAATTTAAAACGTCGAATACATCTGGCTGGTTTACCAATGATAAGATGTCTGAATTAATCGAAAATAAATCAGGTTCAGGCGAAGAAAAAAACATACTAATCGCGGAATTGCACAAGGCCGTGGATTTATCTTCCTGGCCGGTACTTATAAGTACTCGGAAAAACGGAAAATTCGATCCTGAAAATGTCAATACCAGCCAGTTCAACTATATCATTACCTTTGCCGAATTTGAAGATGGTTGGGAATTTATGGATGCATCCAGCAAGTATATTCCTTATGGAATACTGCCTTCCAATTGCCTGACCAATGGCGGCTTGCTTCTGGATGGAAAAAACAGTACTCCAGTCAAAATGATAATTCAGCCGTTTGATTCGTATCGGTTGGATCTGGTGAGAATGTATATCGACTTGGATGGTTCGGTTGCGTGCAGTACTGAAACTAAATACAGCGGGTATTTCGCCGCCAGCTATGGACGGGAATTTGAAGAGAATTCTCAGGAGGATTTTCTTGAAGAAAATTATTTTGATCGTCTTGATATAGAATATGAATTGGGCAAGTGCTCTTTCGATCTTGATACATCGGGATTGTTTATCGGAGAAATTAGTTTTACGACCGAGGATTTGACCCGCAGTCTTGATAATAATCTATTGATATCGCCAGTGCGATTCGCGTTTCGCAACAATCCCTTTACGAGCGCTAAGGGGACATTCCCGGTAGATTTTGCATTCCCTCGGATATATCATAATTTGGTTGAAGTATTTTTGGTCGATTCAGTAAGTGAATATATCCTCCCCGAAAATATAATGGAAGAAATTGATGGGGCAGTTTTTGAACGCACGTCAATTATTACCGATTCAAGCGTTATCATCGGTTCAAAATTGACAATTCTTGAGCCATTGTTTAAACCTCATAAATATACACAACTGAGAAATTTATTCGATAAGGTTGCTTTGGCAAGCGAAGATCAACTAACGGCTGTGATTGATAAACCTGAATAGCACTTCTATGGATAATTGATTGGGAAAGGGGCTGAATATGGCCGCGGGAAATAAATTAAAAATGCGAATTGTACTTCTGTTAGTATTCTCCGTCAAATTAGTCGGTATTATTAATGCCGACGACACTCAGAAGGAACTATCCGAGTATGGCGCCTATTATGAACACAAAATTTATGATTGTGCAGTGTCGGAAACGGGGTTTACTGAAATTGGAAATGTCAGAATCACGATTATAAATCCCAGAGGAGAAGAAAAATCAAATATCAGGCTATCTGAGAATAAATATGAAGAATTAAAGAGCGTCAAAATTATAATATATGACAAAGATGGAAAAGAAATCCTTAAGAAAAACAAAAAGGATATGATAAAGTATTGCGGATTTGGAGGGAATGCAGTCTATAACGATATATGCGTTTTTGACTATGACGTTGATGTTCCCGGATACCCATATACAATCGAATATGAATATGAAATAAAATCATCTTCTTTGTTTTTTCTTCGAGGCAAGACTTATCAGCATAGAATTCCCGTAAATTACTTCAAATATGCTATCTCGATTCCGGGCAATGGAGTTATTAGGTATAAAACATATGGATCTGAGCTTGAACCAATTCCCGGTCAGGACGAGAGCGGAATGTTCGCATACATCTGGGAAAAAAAGGACATTTCTGCTTATGATGACATTGATTATGTCCCGGCGGGCTATGGTCCGGGCGGGCGGATTGTCATAACACCGAATAGATTCAAGCTGGAAAAATATGAATATAACGGTGATGACTGGCGGAGTATTGGCAGCTGGTATGCGAATTTATCCCGGGATAAATATTCCAAAAAAGAAAGTGAATTCAGAAGGCCGGTACAAACCGTAACAATAGAAACGATAAAACAAATTTATGACGAAATCACTGGCGATATTCGTTATGTATCAATCAGCACTGGAATCGGCGGCTGGCAACCGCATGATGCCGTTTTAACCGAGAAGAACGCCTACGGCGACTGCAAAGATATGTCAACCCTCTTAATTTCCCGTTTGCGAGAGAAAGATATTGAGGCGTATCCAGCTCTGGTACTAACACGAGATGATGGTGTCACCGATGTTGATTTTCCCAATTTTGGGTTCAATCATGTAATCACGGTTGCTATTGTGGGAAATGATACTCTCTGGATGGACCCGACCTGCCGCTTATGTCCGTTTGGAGAATTGCCTTATCAGGATGAAGATATAAATGTTTTGGTTGTGACCAATGATGGCGGAGAGTTATGGAGAACGCCTGCGAGTCTTGCCGAAAATAATAAGACATTGCGCACGACACGAATCAATATCGAAATAGATTTGAGCGCAACATTATCTACAAATATATCGAGTGTTGGTTCTTCCGCCCGCTATGTCCGCGATTATATTTTGAGCGCTGACGCCGATGAAACGCGCCGATATATCCAGAATATGTTTCCCGGCGGGGAAAAGAAATTCAGGGTCAAGAATTTTGAATTTAAAAATCTTGAAGATATATCAAAACCGCTTGAAATTATCATAGAAGCCCGCACGGCAAAAAAACTGGATAAGATTGGTAAAAATATCTACTGCCCGGCATTGATATTTAGTCGGTTAATCGATTATGAAAAGGTTGATTTGAAAGACCGCAAATATCCGATTAATTTATTTTATCCCGCTATAGCAGAGGATTCTATTTTTATCATTTGGGAAAATATATTTGATGTAGAGTCAATTTCCGCACCTCTGGCCGATAGCGTATCATTTCCATTTGGGGGATTCCGAATGAGTTCGGTGTCAGACGATTATCAGATATTGGTCAATTTTGAAAAGACCCGCGATGCTTATATGATTATGCCCGATGAGTTTGAAAACTTTTCCATATACCATGATAAATTGAAAGACATTTACGAACAATATGTTAAATTGCAATTGAAATAGATGCGTATAATGATTTAATGGGCTACTATGAATACGTTTTTTGAGGAATTGATACGGATTTGAAGAAATATAGGATAATATCGTGGAATATTAATGGCATTCGGGCGGTTCATCGCAAAAATGCCCTTGATTGGTTTTTGGACGAGCAGCCTGATATTTTATGTCTTCAGGAAACCAAGGCGCAGGAAGAACAAGTTCCGGAGCGATTACGATTTATAAATGGTTATTATACTTATTTTGAATCGGCCGAGCGCAAAGGATATAGCGGCGTCGGTTTGTATTCGAAAGAAAAACCAAAGAAAATCAAAACTAAATTCGGAGTAGAGGCATTTGATCGTGAAGGAAGAATTATCTCGGCGGATTTTGGTAAATTTATTCTTTTCAACGTCTATTTTCCCAATGGAAAAGCGTCAAAAGAACGGCTTAAGTACAAGCTTGATTTTTATGAGACATTTCTGGAGCATGTCAATTTGTTAAAGGAAAAAGGGAAAAAAATAATTATCTGCGGTGATGTAAATACAGCTCATAAAGAAATCGATTTGGCTCGTCCCAAAGAAAATGAGAAGGTCTCCGGTTTTTTGCCGATCGAGCGCGCCTGGATAGATAAGTTGTTGGACAACGAATATATCGATACTCTCCGGCAATTTGATGACCGGCCGGGATTGTACACATGGTGGGATTATAAAACCGGCGCCCGGGACCGGAATGTAGGATGGAGAATTGATTACTTTTTTGTTAGCGCAAATTTGAAGACAAATCTCCAATCGGCCTTTATCCTGCCAAACATATCGGGATCGGATCATTGTCCATTAGGCGTTGAAATAAAAATCTACTTCAGCCTAATATTACCGTTTGCAAAATCAAATTTATGCTTATAATTAGAGGTTGACTAATACGGATAACGTCAAAATCATTGAGTAAATAAATATGATTTTCAGGAAAGATCCATTCGGACATTATTTGATTCTTAAGCGGTTAGTCTTGCGAACTTTCGGTTCGATTACTTATCTGATGCTGCGGTCTTTCAACAAATTACGCGTTGAAGGCGAGGGGATTCTGAAAAATCTGGATAAGCGCGGTGTATTAATCGTATCTAACCATCAGACTTATTTTGCCGATGTTGCTGGAATTTATAATGTTATCTGCAGTCAGCGTTCCTTGTTCTCAAATGGAATTAAAAATCCGTTGTATTTTCTCGCTCCCATGCTCAATTGTTATTTTATAGCCGCCGAAGAAACTATGAAGTCAGGATGGCTTCCGAAAATCATCTCATATGCCGGTTCGATATCGATCCGCCGAACGTGGCGCGATAAAGACAAAGATGTCAAACGACAAGTTCGGTTTGCTGATATTACCAATATCGGAATAGCCCTTAAAGATGGCTGGGTCATCAATTTCCCTCAGGGGACAACCAAACCCAATGCTCCGGGCCGAAGAGGAGTGACTTATATTATTAAGAAATACAATCCGGTGGTAGTGCCCATTGTAATCGATGGTTTTCAAAATGCTTTCAATCGAAAGAAACTTAAATTAAAAAAACTGGGAAGCATTATAACAATAAAAATCAAGCCCCCCCTGGAGTTTAATAAGAATGAAAATTCAGAAGAGATGCTGTCTAAAATCATGAGCGCAATTGAGCAAAACGGGACACTCGAAGGCGTATAATGAAGACAGGAATTATTTTTGATATCAAAAAATTTGCAATTCATGATGGCCCGGGAATCAGGACAACCGTTTTTTTCAAAGGCTGCCCTCTCAATTGCCAGTGGTGTCATAATCCCGAAAGCCGCCGGAAAGATATCGAGACTATTTTCGTTAAGGTAAGAAGCGGTTCGGTTGAAAATCGACAGAAAGAGAAAGAAGAACTCTTCGGACGGCGCGTGACAATTGAAGAAATTATGGGTGAAATCTCAAAAGACAGAATCTTCTATGAACAATCCGGGGGAGGGGTGACTTTTTCGGGCGGCGAACCGATGATGCAGGTTGATTTTTTGCACCGGCTTTTAAAAGTCTGCAAAAATGAAGATTATCATACGGTCATTGATACATCTGGGTACGCTCCTTCCAAAGATTTTGAGAAAATTCATTGTCTGACTGATATATTTTTATTTGATATTAAAATGATTGATGGAAAAGAGCATAAGAAATATGTAGGTGTGCCGAATCGGCTAATTTTTGAAAACCTCAGGCTATTATTAAAATGGGGTAATGTTGTCATTCCCAGGATTCCTTTAATCCCGGGCATAACATCGACTAATTCAAATCTTGAAAATACCGCTGATTTTTTGGCGGGCTTAAAAACCATTCAAAATGTCTCTCTTTTGCCGTATAATAAATTGGCGGAAGACAAACGGCATAAATTCAGTATGGTACAACGACTTGGCAAGATGGATTCTCAGACAAAAGAGGAATTGAATCAGTATGCCGGAATTTTTGAAAAACGCGGATTTCAGATTTCCATCGGAGGATAACAGGTAATGAACGAACGCATAGCCAGATTGAGAAAAGAAAGTCTCGAAGCGGTTCCGACTATTTCATTGGAGCGGGCGCGATTATTGACCGAGTTTTATCAATCCGGGAAGGTTGAACAATTATCGATACCCGTAGCTCGCGCGATGGCTTTTGATTATATCCTGAGCAATAAAGAAATCTGCGTTAACGATGGCGAGCTGATAGTCGGGGAGCGTGGTTCGGCGCCCAAAGCAACTCCGACCTATCCTGAAATATGCACTCATACAGTAAAAGATTTTGAAATCCTCGATACACGCGATAAAGTCTGGTTTCGGGCATCAGATGAAGTTAAGAATATCCAGGAAAATGAGATAATACCGTTCTGGTCGGGCAAATCCATCCGTTATAAAATATTTGAATCCGTCGATGAGGACTGGAAAAACGCGTATGAGGCCGGTGTCTTTACGGAGTTTCAGGAACAACGCGCACCGGGGCATACCGTTCTGGATGATAAAATTTACAGAAAAGGATTTCTGGATTTTATAAAAGAAATCGAAACAAGTATTGAAGAACTTGATTCAGATAACGATCCTGAGGCCTCACATAAAAAAGAACAATTGACGGCGATGAAAATCGTATCTAAGGCAATAATTGGTTTTGCTGAGCGTTATGCTGAAAAACTGGAGGATTTATCGTATTCGGAAGCGAATGAGAAGCGCAAAGCTGAACTTGTTGAAATGGCTCGGATATGCCGGAAGGTTCCGGCCTGGAAACCGGATACACTCTGGGAGGCATTGCAGTATTACTGGTTTGTGCATTTAGGAGTTATCATTGAGCTTAATACCTGGGATTCGTTTAATCCCGGCCGGTTAGATCAGCATCTCTATCCGTTTTATAAAAAAGATATTGAATCGGGTCGCCTGACTGAAGATAAGACTCGCGAATTACTTCAATCATTCTGGATAAAATTCAACAATCAACCGGCGCCTCCAAAAGTTGGCGTGACCGCTCAGGAAAGTAATACCTATACCGATTTTTGCCTGATAAACCTGGGAGGCGTTACCAAAACCGGGGAAAATGCCGTCAATGATATGACGTATATACTTTTGGATACTATTGAAGAGATGCGCCTGCTTCAACCCGGCTCAATGGTTCAAATAAGCAAAAAAAATCCGGATAGACTTATTAGGCGAGCATTGAAAATAATCAAAAGCGGTTACGGCCAGCCATCGCTTTTTAATACTGACGCGATAATTCCGGAAATGCTTCGGCAGGGCAAAGCGATTGAGGACGCCCGATGCGGGGGCGCCAGCGGATGCGTCGAAACCGGCGCCTTCGGAAAAGAAAGCTATATCCTCACTGGGTATTTTAACCTGACAAAAGTTTTGGAAGTCACACTGCACAATGGCGTTGATCCTTGTACGGGAAAGAAAATTGGAATCGAATCGGGTGATGTAGCGAAGTTTAAATCTTTTGATGATTTTTATAACGCTTTTGAAAAGCAGCTGAAACATTTCATCGATGTTAAAGTAAAGGGCAATCTTATAATTGAAAAATTGTGGGCTGAGAGTTTGCCCGCGCCGTTTATATCGGTTCTTATCGACGATTGCATTGCCAATGGCAGGGATTACAATGACGGCGGGGCCAGATATAATACATCATATATCCAGGGCGTTGGCCTCGGTACAGTCACCGATTGTTTGTCGTCAATCAAATATCATATCTATGACCAAAACAATATTACGATTCCTGAATTTACAGGAGTATTGAAAAATAATTTTGAGGGTTCCGAAATATTTCGCGACAAACTTCTAAATGAAACGCCAAAATACGGCAATGATGATGAGTATGCCGATGATATTATGCGGCGTGTATTCGAAAGTTATTTTGGCCTGATTGACGGGCGACCAAATTATAAGGGGGGCTATCATCGCATTAATTTGCTCCCAACGACCTGTCATGTATATTTCGGAAGCGTTGTTGGGGCGACTCCTGATGGCCGCAAAGCGGGCGTGCCTCTTTCCGAGGGAGTATCGCCGGTTCAGGGGGCCGACCGCCGAGGTCCGACGGCGGTTTTGAAATCAGCATCAAAGATTGATCATCTGCGTACCGGCGGGACGCTATTGAATCAAAAATTCACTCCGCAGATATTTGAAAGCCGGGATGCCGTGGATAAGATCATGCATTTGATTCGTTCATATTTTAAGATGGACGGGCATCACATTCAGTTCAATGTCGTGAATGCGGAAACTCTCCGCAGGGCGCAAAAAGAACCGGAAAACTACAAGGACTTGATTGTCCGTGTGGCCGGATATAGTGATTATTTTGTGGACTTGGGAGAAGATTTACAAAATGAAATAATCGGGCGCACCGAGCAGTGTGCTGTTTAATATCCATTCTTTTAAATTCATTCGAGGGAGATGTCCATGATTTCGCTTAAAGGAAAAACGGCCTTGGTAACCGGGGGATCGCGCGGTATCGGCCGGGCCATTGTCATTATGTTTGCCCGGGCGGGATGCAATGTTGTTGTTAATTACCGGAATGATGAATCATCGGCCAGAGGCGTTTGCGATGAGGCGATGTCTCATGGCGTAAAGGCGATTTCCATCAAAGCCGAGGTGGGCGATAAGAAGCAAGCGGATGAAATGGTTGCCGAGACCATTAAATCATTCGGGAAGTTTGATGTTTTGGTTAATAACGCTGGCATCTGGGAAGAAAATCCAATAGATACCATGACTGAAGAAAGTTTGCGGCGGACGATAGATACCAATCTTCTCGGATGTTTTTTCCCAACAATGGCAGTCGCAGTCCAGATGAAAAAGCAAAAATCAGGATCGATTATATTTATCTCATCGACGGCGGGGCAGAGGGGCGAAGCATTTTATTCGCCGTATGCCGCCACCAAAAGCGCTCTAATTGGATTGACCAAATCACTGGCTCCGGAACTGGCCGAATATAATATTCGCGTCAACTGCGTTGCGCCCGGCTGGGTCGATACCGATATGACCAGGCCGACTATGAATTCACCTGAAGCCGAAAAAGTCCTGAATTCTATTCCGCTTCATCGAATTGGTACTCCCGAAGAGCTGGCTGGACCGATTCTATTTATCGCATCTGATATGGCCAGCTTTATTACCGGTGAAGTATTGAATGTCAATGGCGGGGCCGTGTTATGCGGGTGACTCTTCGGGAGTGATAACTTTTTTAATAGTCAATCCCTGAACTAAAATCGAAAAAACAACGACGACATAAGTAATCGAAACAATCAAATCGCGTGATGCCCCGGCCGGAAGAGACAGAGCCAATGCGATGGATATTCCTCCGCGGAGTCCTCCCCAGGTCAAAATCATGGTCGCGTTATGGGTAAACTGGCGCCGAAATTTTAATAATGATATCGTTGACCAAACGCTGATGAAGCGTGCCCCAAGAGTCAGCGGAATTGCGATAAGTCCAATCAACAGGAAATCGACTGTGAAAGAAAGAACCAGAACTTCAAGACCGATCCAGATAAAGAGGAGAGCATTGAGGATTTGGTCGATTAATTCCCAGAATTTATCCAAGTGATCACGAGTAGTTTCCGACATGGCCAATCTTCGCCCATAGTTGCCGATTAATAAACCGGCGACAACAATTGCGATCGGACCGGAGGTATGGAGTTGCGCCGCGAGGGCATAACCTCCGCAAACGAGAGCAAGCGTGATTAAAACTTCGACGGCGTAATCATCGACTTTGCTGAGCATCCGATACGCCGCCAATCCGATTCCGAGTCCGAATATGATACCGCCAATTGCCTCCTCGACAAAAAGTAATATCGCATCGCCAAATGATGCCGATTCACCGGCGGCGATTCCCACCAAAAGGGTAAAGACGACGACCCCGACACCATCGTTGAAAATCGACTCTCCGGCGATTTTTGTTTCCAGGGTCCTGGGAACGCTAATTGTCTTCAAAATCGAAAGTACCGCGACCGGATCGGTCGGGGCGATTAGGGCTCCGAAGACAAGGCAAATTATATAGGGATACGACAATCCAAACAATTGCAGAACATAGTAAAGGGCAGTACCGACGATAATAGTCGTCAGGAGAACTCCGCCGGTAGCCAGGGCGCTGACGACAAATTTTTGTTTGGCGAGATCATTGATATTAATCTTGATCGCGCCGGCGAAGAGTAAAAAGCTGAGCATGCCTTTCATAAGTGTCTCGCTGAAATCAACGCTCTTGATCAATTCTTCGGCGGGATGTAAAATATCGACGCCGATGATATCAAGGCCGATAATCCCCAGCGACATTACCAGTCCGATGACCATCAGGCCAATGGTCGAAGGTAATTTTATAAAACGATAATTGATATAACTGGCCAGAGCCGCTATGGTGATGAAGACGGAAAATATAATAAAAATATTCATGCGCGTATTATCCGCTTAATTATTGAGATCATATTATAAGGGATTATAAGTCATGCGAAATCTGAGGACAACTTCAATTTTTACGATTTAATTTTAAAGTTCTGTCAGGTCCTGCGCCGACACAGGAGGCGTGCGACCTGACAGAAAAGTAGATATCGCATTTAAAAACCGGTTGAAATTCCTTCCAAAATAAATTATCATTGACCAATATCAGTGTAATGCCCGAAAAATAACAATGGATTTGCCATTAAATTATTATTTTAATGCGTTATATAATTGTGGTAGATTGTTATTATCGGAGGCTGTAATGCGGCAATCATCCATAGGAAAGCAGTGATATGAATTTTGCCACGGCAGCGTATTTCATATTTTTTTCCATTGTTTTTATCGTGTACTGGCATCTGGGGCGCAAAGCCCAGAATATATTTTTGCTTATCGCTAGTTATATATTTTATGCCGCCTGGGACTGGCGATTTTTGGGCTTGATTATAATTTCCACTCTGACCGATTATATCAGCGGACACATAATCCATAAAAGCAATTCGATTAGGCATCGGAAAACGGTTCTGATTATCAGTCTAATAATAAACCTCGGTTTGCTGGGATATTTCAAATATTTCAATTTTTTTGCCGACAGTTTTATTGTTTTGGCCAATACGGTGGGATGGAATGTAACCTGGACGGCGGCCAATATAATCCTGCCGGTAGGGATTTCGTTTTATACTTTTCAATCGATCAGTTACACCGTCGATATCTATCGCAGACAGCTCGAACCTAACAACTCTCTAATTGATTTCGCCGCTTTTGTGGCGTTTTTCCCGCAGCTTGTTGCCGGGCCAATTGTCCGGGCCAAAGAATTCGTTTTTCAGCTCGAGGCAAAGCGCGTTTTCAATGCCAATGATTTTGAGGCAGGATTGCGTCGGTTCTTATTTGGCTTTTTCAAAAAGGCGTTCATCGCCGATACGCTGGCGATGCATTTGGTTGAACCGGCTTTTGCCAATCCGACTGAATATTCGGGAGCGACGCTGTGGCTGGCATTGATCGGATGGACATTCCAGATTTATGCTGATTTTTCCGGCTATTCGAGCATGGCTATCGGGTCGGCGCGGATGCTGGGATTTAAAATCCCCGAAAATTTCAATTTTCCGTATCTGTCGTGGAATATTTCACAGTACTGGCAGCGATGGCATAAAACG
>JBDREQ010000015.1:0-52126 GCA_043819555.1 Candidatus Zixiibacteriota bacterium
CAAATGGCATTTTCCCGGTGACCATGCGATATAAAAGAATACCGAATGAAAAAATATCACTGCGGGTATCGATTAATTCCCCGCGAATTTGCTCGGGCGACATGTATGAGACGGTTCCGATAATTTTTCCGCTTTGTGTCAGATCCTGCGAAACTGTATCAGTACTCTCGCCAGCTGTGTCGGTTTGAAAGGTATCTATAGGTTTTGCCAATCCAAAGTCGAGAATTTTGGGATGATTGGTTTCATCAATGATTATATTACTGGCTTTGATATCGCGGTGAATGATATTTAATTTATGGGCCGCCGCTAATCCGGCGGCGATGTGCTCCGACAGATGAATAATTTCAGCGATATCAATAATTGGTTTATTCAAGTAGTCCTTGAGAGATTGACCTTCAATATGTTCCATGACAATATAGTTAATTTCACGACCGGAATCGGGAAGGGTCACCGAACCAATATCATATATGCCCATGATGTTTTGATGAGTCATTTGTGCAGCCGTGCGGGCTTCTCTCTGAAAACGGCTTTTTCTTTCATCATCCTCGAAAAATTCGGCCAGAAGGATTTTCAGGGCGACGCGGCGTTTTAATTTTGTATCTTCTGCCAGATAAACCTCGCCCATACCGCCTACGCCAATTTTCTTTACAATTTTGAAATGAGCTATTTGTTGGTTCGGTTCAAGCATTATTCGTCCCTCTTGATAATAATCATGGTTATATCATCCGAACGGGGAGAGTTTCCCATAAAATGATTTATTTCTTTCATGATGATACGCGATAATTGGCCGGGTTGAGAATTTCTATTTTCGGCAGCCAGTTTTTCAAGACGTTCATCGCCAAATTCTTCATCATCAAAACCAGCCTCGGTAATACCATCGGTAAAAACAATCAGGGAGTCGCTTTCGTTCAAGGTGGTTTTGCTCTCAGTCCATGAGCTAAAATCAAAGGCGCCGATCATAGTCCCTGAAGCTTCAAGAAAATCAATATTTCCATTTTCCTTTACAAGCAGCGGGGGATTATGTCCGGCATTGACGTAGCACAATTCGTGCGTCCTTGGGTTTATAACAGCGATAAATAATGTGGCGAAATTGTCCGAGGTACTGTGATGATATACTTGCAGCGACACCTGAGTTACAGCACGCACAAGGTCGAATCCGGTGTCATCAAATAATATTCTAAATGAGGCTAAAATATTCGACATTAACAGAGCGGCCCCCATGCCTTTACCGCTGACGTCGGCTAAAAGAAACAGGAGGCGTCCATCGGGCAGGATTGCAAAGTCATATAAATCACCGCCCACGGCACGGCATTGTTCCTGTACGGCATGAATGGAATATCCCTGTAATTCCGGAATCTCACTGGTAACTAGTGTCTCCTGAATCAATGAGGCCCGCTTAAGCTCAGCTTCATAAATCTGCTTTTGTTCCCGCTCATGGAGAAGATTATAATTGGAGAGTTTGGAGGCGATAATATTTCCAACGGTCGCGAACAGACGCAGGTAATCATCATTATAGCGCTTAACCGGATTAGTTGTATCAGCGTATAGAATTCCAAATACGACATCTTCATCAAAGAGAGGCACAGCCATGGCCGATTTCAAATCCGATTTGATGATTGACTCTTTACTCGAAAACCGCGGGTCGGCGCTGGCGTCATCAATTACAATGGCGTTTCTATTGGTTAAAATATCGCTCAGGATAGTCTGTGAAAGTGAGAAAAAGCCGGGATCATTGCCGCTCGACAAACAACAGGCGGCGGTATATACCTGAGTATGGTCTTCTTTGGTCAAAAGCACAGCCAAACGCTCATTTGGAATAATTTTGCCTATCAGCGCCAATGATTTCTCAAGCATGACTTCGCGGGGTTCCGGGAGAACCAGCATTTTGGCCATATCAAAGAGCGTCGGCAGAAGTTCCGGCAATTCGGTTATTTGCGATGGGAGAGGTTTCAATGCTTCGGCCATGGGGAGCAAAACCGATTTTTCGGCATCGGCGGTTCCCGAAAAGCGAGGTTCGGCTCCGAATTTATCCAAGTCGCTATCATCACCGGATTGTATTTTAAAATCAGTTCGTCCGAATTGAATGCGATCGCCCATTTTGACAACCGTTTTTTCAATCAGGCGCTCACCATTGATATAGGTGCCGTTGTGGCTGCCTAAATCTTCAATAGATATCGAGCGGCAGTCTTCTTTGACGCATATGCGGGCGTGTCGGCGGGAAATAGTATTATCCGAAATAGTAAAATCACAGGAAGATTTTCGACCCACAATATATTCACCGGGAACGAGTTCCCACGTATAAAAACGACTCTCATCGGTTCCAATTAGCTTGATCACTGTTGGTTTTCTTTATATCCGCTGCCGGGATTGTCCCTAGCGTATTTGTTAAATATTAAATAGCCGCCATCCTTATTTAATAATAAGCAATAACCCATACTATACGCAACACAAATGAATTTATTCAAAAGAAGGGGAGAAATTTCCGGAATCTCTATAATATATCTCTTTTATTTTAGGAGGTAATATAATCAAGTTGCTTTTTTCTTGTTATATTTGTAAATTGATCTTTAGTGCTTTTCTCTATTGGGCGTTCTTGATTAAAATAACAAAGGGTTTTCGTGAAATATCGAACTCAAATTATCGCTTGGGTAATTTGTTGTGCCGCGGGGTCGTGGGTGATTTATGCTTTGGCTGACTATTTCATTTTCTATTCGGGTATTGGGTTTTGGGATTTATTGATATTTAATGTCCCCACACATGAATTATATATAAGGACCGTGGCATTTATCGTTATTCTCATTCTGGGATTATCAATTGAGCGAATTTATCAAAAATGGTACGGCGCTGAAAAAAGGTTGCTTGAGCAGGAGCAATGGCATTCAATGACGCTGAAAAGTATTGGCGATGCTGTAATAGCCACCAATAACAATGGTAAAATTACTTTTTTAAATATAATCGCCGCAAATTTAACAGGTTGGGACGAAAAAGAGGCGATTGGAAGGAAGTTAGAGGAAGTTTTTACTATTGTTGATAAGTTTACCGGAGAAAAAGCTGTTAATCCAATCGAGCGGATCTTAAAAGAAGGTATAATTGTCAGACTTGCCAATCATACTGAATTGATATCAAAAGATGGAGACAAATATCCGATTGTTGATAGCGGCGCCCCAATAAAGGATAATCAGGGGAATCTCATAGGCACGGTTTTGGTGTTTAATGATATCTCTGAAAGAAGAAGCGTGGAGAGGGTGATCTGCACCGAAAGAGATCGAGCTCAACAGTATCTGGATTTAGCCGGCGTTATACTTTTATCCATTGATACCAATCAGAACATAACATTAATTAATAAAAAGGGATGCGAGGTTTTAGGCTATGATTCCGAAGATGAATTGTTGGGAAAAAATTGGTTTGATTGTTGCCTGCCTGCCGCCATACGCGAGCAGGTCAAAGGAGTTTTTAATCAACTTATAGCGGACAATCTTGAACCGATTGAGTTTTATACGAATTCGGTTATTACAAAATCCGGCGAAGAGAGGATGATAGCCTGGCATAATACATTGATTCGAAATGAAAGCGGAGAAATAATTGCCAGTTTGAGTTCGGGAGAGGATATTACTGAAAGGGTGAAAGCCGAAGATGAATTAAAGACTTCCGAAGAGCGATTCAGGGCTATTTTTGAATCGGCCAACGACGCCATATATATTAAAAATAGGGATTTGGTGTATACAAATATTAATTCAGCAACTAAGCGAATATTCAATTGCAAGGCACAGGATTTTATAGGAAAACCAAACCAGGCTTTATTTGATATCGAAAATGAACATAAGTCGGATAAGAAGGTCTTTGCCGGCCACATTGTCAATGAAGAAATATCGGTAGCAATTGGGGGAAAGACGAGATCTTTTCACAATATAAAAGTTCCAATGCGCGACAATGCCGGTACGATATATGGGATATGCGGCATTGCCCGAGAAATTACGGAAACAAAAATCTTACAGGAACTTACGGAACGGACTCAAAGACTTGAAACGGCGGGACGGATCGCCGGGCAGGTTGCGCATGATTTCAATAATCTCCTGGGACCCTTGATGGCTTATCCTGAATTAATGAAAGAAGAGTTGCCCGACGATCATCCACTGATTCAATATATCGAGGATATCGAAAAGTCGGCCAGGCAAATTGCTGATATTAATATGCAGCTTCTGACATTGGGACAAAGAGGCTATTATAATCAAGAGTTGCTGAATGTAAATGATATAATCCGCCAAATCATCAAACAGCAGCCAATGGAGCTGGAGACTATCAAATTCTCTGCCGAATTGGAAGAAGGTTTGATGAATATTAAGGGGGGGGCTTCTCAAATTTATCGAATAATTTCAAATCTGATGACTAACGCAACCGACTCGATCAAAAATGGCGGTGAATTAGTCGTCAGGACGGAGAATTATTATGTCGATACGAAAACTGGCAGTTATGGCGGGATCAGCAAGGGGGAATATGTAAAAATTACAATAAGAGATTCCGGATGCGGCATATCGCCGGATATTATCGCCAATATATTTGATCCTTTTTTCACCACCAAAGCCACCGATAAGACTCGCGGTTCGGGTTTGGGATTGAGCGTTGTTCATGCCGTAATGAGCGATCATAATGGATTTATTGATCTTGAGAGCGAGTTGGGGAAGGGATCCTCTTTTTATCTGTATTTCCCGGCGACCCGCGAATCCATATCCAGGGAACCGGAACAGGATGAAGTGGTTGGCGGCAAGGAATCAATTTTGGTCGTGGATGATGATACAGTTCAAAGAGAAGTGATCAAAGTTATATTAAATCGTTTAGGGTATAAAGTCTATACCGTGGAAAGCGGTGAAATGGCATTGGATATCCTCGGTAACGAGAGTTATGATTTGTTGCTCCTTGATATGATAATGCCACCCGGCATTGATGGAGTTGAAACTTATCGCGGGGCGCTAAAGATTAATCCCTTTCAAAAAGCAATTGTAATTTCCGGTTATGCCAAATCTGAGCGCGTACAGGAGGCGTTAAAACTAGGAGTCGGGGCATTTGTCAGAAAACCTATGACAATGCGCGTTCTGGCGACGGCAGTGCGAGCTGAGTTGGATAAAGTCGGCGTGGACGACGGCAAGGCTTAATTTATATAAGTTCAAATTACCAGCGATTAAACCTTACTTTTGATTTGGCAAACCGGTTTGATGGTTCTTTCGATTCGGCCGGATAGCCCAGGGATATCAGGGCGACCGGTTGAATATGTTCCGGAAGCTTTATAAGATTTTTTATTCCCTCGATACGTTCTTTCCTCGGAAAAATTCCCAGCCAGACCGCTCCAAGACCCAACGCATGAGCGGCAATCAGGATGTTTTGTGTGGCGGCCGAACAGTCAAGATAGATATATTCGGGATGCGAAACGGCTGTGGTGTCGCCGCATATTAATATCGCGAGAGGTGCCTGCGCCAGCATTTTTGAATAAGGGTGGAATGAGGGGATGGCGTCGAGAGTTTTTCGGTCGTTAATAATAACAAAATGCCACGGTTGAATATTATTGGCCGAGGGCGCGGCCATGGCCGCCCGCAGAAGGGTTTCAATCTTTTCTTCCGGTATTATTTTATCAGCATATTGGCGGATACTCCGCCGGCCGAGAATAGCTTCAATTGCGTCCATATTATATTCTCCTAAGGAACATTAATATCCTATTGATTTAAACGAGGCAAGTAATTTAAATGTAATAAAAAAGGCCGGGACAACCGGCCTTTTTGTTTGGATTAATTTTCAATCGCGGTTATTTGGCGCATCCGGGAGGCGGGCCGCCTTTGAAAGCGTGATTTATCAAATAGACGGCGTCACCGACATTAACCTGAGCATCACAATTAGCGTCGCCCATGATGAACGGAACCGGCGGCGGGCCACTTTTAAATACGTGGTTGATGAGGTAAACGGCATCGCCAACGTTTATGTTACGATCAGCGTTGGCGTCACCTTCCAGCATGGTCATGTATATTCTGATATTGGAACAAACTGTTTGAGCTCCAAACAGGTCGGTTGCGACAACTTTCCAGTAATAGTCAAGCCCGTATTCCAATGGTGCTGTTAAGCTGTACTCCTCGGCAGTCAGATCATAAAATGATTTGGGTGAGGCAAAATCGCTGTATTTGGAATACCGGAGCATATAGGTGAATTCGTCGTTGAGATCAGGGTCTGAGGTAGCTGTCCAGGTGAAAGTCGGGAGGAGGTTTTCCATCAAGATGGCACTGTCAGGGTTGGTCAATTCAAATGGGGCCGGCGGTTGATTGGAAGCATTGACGCAGAACGAGGCCAGTTCCGACCATTCGGTGCCATCCTCAAGGGCATCATCGGCGCGAACTCTCCAGTAAGACATCTGGTCTTCTCCGAGAGATACAGGAACCTGCCATGTAACCGGATTGGAACCACCAGGCTGATCGTCGGCTGAAGCGATGAGCGTAGTCATAGACATATCCGCATATACTTCATAACTGTAATCTACGGCCAACCCATCGGGATCAGGGGCGGTGTCATGAGAAAGTTCCGGGCTGCTTGACGTCACCATCTCCTCATTATCAGGGGATAATCCGACAGGCGGGTCAGGCAGGCCGTTCATGGCGAAATCGGTCGAAACCCAATCGGACCAATATAGACTATTGGAAACTCGAACGCGGACAAAATATGTAGTTCCGTCCATTAATTCACTGCCCAAATATGTCGCTGATGTTTCACTTCCCGCTACCGGGCCGGTATCCCACATATCGATGAAATACCAGTCAGCATTGCTGGTTACCTGAATTTGATAATGCGATTGAGGAGCGGCATCACCGTCATAATAAGACCATGAAAAATCGGGAATATGATCGGTCATGTGATCCGGATCTCCGGGAGCGACACTGATACCGGATGCGCTCGGTGGACTGGGAGGACCGGCCGTGCCGAAGAAATCCATAATATAAGCCATCATACTGTCACGAGAAACAAAGCGATCGGGATCGTTTCTGATGGCTTCAAAACCAAATGCAAAAAAGACTGTTTTGTAATCCTCTCCGGAATATGAAACGGCGGCGTAATGTTCTCCCGATACATATCTCGCCTCGGCTATTCCGCCGTTGACGGGCGTTATGCGTTCGGTGTTAGTTTGATTATCAGCTCCGGATGAGCCATAAACAACAAGAGTATCATTGAGATTCAAAACTTGCGCCCCGGATTCGGCGATAATAATCGGAGAATAAGTTCCAGATTGATATTCTGTTTTGAGGTAGTTGTTTAACAAATCGGGGTCGTCAATGGCCAGTTGTGACGCGATTCCCTGACCGGTCAGAAAGAGGTTGCCTCCGTCATCAAGATATCTTTTTATAGTAGCAATATTTGTCGAATTTAAAGTAGTTGCGCGGTCGTCGCCGGTGAACCATATCACGAAATCGTATTTGTTAAGCTCGCTGAGCGGGGGAGGATTAAGGCTGGCATAAGTCCAGACGCTGCAGGGCATGCGGATGTTGTCAAAGCAACCCTTGAAATAATTCTCATAAGTCTTGTAGTTGTCGTCATCTATGAGGATTATGTTTGTGGAACCGATTGAAATAGCGCCGGAAAATTGTTCGGTATCCTGACCGCCATTCCATGAGATATTTATAAAGAATGAATCAATACGGGAGATGTAATCGACCGGGATTTCAAAAACAAACGGGTCGCCGTAGCTGGTAACTGAATCGAAGGCTGGAATCAAAGCAAAAAATGAGGCATCGTCGGTAATAGTTATTGTCCCATCATCAATTGTTAAAGTAGCCGAGATATTTTCGAGCGGGGCACCGCCATAATTGGCCAATGTAAAGTACATCTTAATAGTTTCACCGGCTTCCGGAATCCCATCGCCGTCTCCCAAATCAGTATCAGAGATTTCATGTCCGCCCTTGTAAGGAGCTCCATTGAGAGGAATGATATTGACAACCATACCTTCAACCATGGGATTACATCCAGGCCACGGACAATAAACATTATCAAGGGTATACCAGCTGTTTTGGCTCCCACCCCATCCATAATTCATGTGGTATTGCTTGGTTGTCCCAATTTCACGCCAGCCATCACAGACAATGGCGTGGCTATAAATCCTGTAAAGAGTCGGACGGTTTTTATCAATATTTTCTTTGATAAGATCAAACCATCCGTCGGCAGAATAACTGCTTCTATAGGCTCGACTTGCAGATTCGTCATATTGAAAATACTGAGGGAATATATATTCACCTTCTAACGTATATGCTCCTGAACCACAGGTGCCGTAATTCATTTCATAAGCGACACCCATTTCGTAGCTTATTTCCGCTACGCTGGCGTTAGAATGGTCGTAAGTATAAGGGTCAGAGAAATCGGCATAGAGGGTTTGGCCGGGTGATGATCCGTCGCAATCCGGATCATTATCACCTCCCCAGTAATAAGAATGACTTCCAGTACCTTCCGGCGGCCATTGATGATAATAAATGATTTGAGATGCCGCCGTTGATACACATCCAACATAGCATCTGCGTCCCAAGTATCCGGTAGGACATAGGCTATTATAAGGATAACTCTGGTGCCATACTGTAGATAAAAGGGGACCGACGGTGGAAGTAGTACCCAACAGACCTTTATTCATGGTCTGGTTGAAATCTTTTTCAGATACGGTAAATTCATTCCAGGCTTGTTCGTTTTTTCTATCAAATAACGGCTCAGTTCCCGTTTGAGTAGTTTCGAGACTGCCGTAAATTTCGGTGTAAATATCCATGCGGCTTTTTAACACCTGCCGGAACATCAGAGACATACCGCCGTCGTCTTCATTGATATTCAATGAAGTTTCCTCGGAGTATGCTTTTACTGGCGCCAATTCACGCAGGGCCGGTACAACAATAAAGCCGCTGGGGGAGATAGAGTAGTATCTTCCCAAAAGGGTATCGTTTTCTATAATATCCTGTGAATTTTCAATTTCCGGATATAAACTGCCGCCCCAGCTCCCCAGTTCTTTTACAACCTGGCTGAGCCAATTTTTACATACCTGATCCATTTCATTTTCGGTCGCGATTGTGGCAAAAGCGGAATTGGAAAATAAAATCATAATGGCCAAACTAATAAATCCGGCTGTTGCGAATCTACGCGCGTGGTGTAAAAATTCTTTTAACATCTGTGCTCCCATCACAAGTTAGATGCCTTCAATTAACCCGATGCCAGTTCCTTACAGGTTATCGGCAAATTTAATGACTATTTCAATTTCTTCCAAGACATACGTTTGTATCTTAGAAAAAGAAGTTAGTAATTTTGAACGGCGGTCCATGCTGTAGTTCCAATGCAGAACTTTTTAGCCCTCTTTGGATTAAATATACCCAAATTCAGATAATTGACAATAGTTTTATTGCTTCAGGCCTAAAAAAATGTCGGAAAAGGAGTTGGAGGGGAATTATCTACTATTTGGAATTGGAACGAAACACATGAGTCATAAATTGCGTATTGATAGACAAAGAAGCTATCGGCGAAGGACAGGCAACGCTTTATTGAATTATATCGTCTAATCTATAGAAGAAGAGCATTAAAGGAGGTTACTCTAAGATGTCAAATCTCAAGAAAGTAGCATTGGCGTTATTTATTATCCTGTCAGCAATGTCGGTAACGACCTGGGCAGGGATAAAACATGAAATCACTCGTAATTTTGAGGTATCTCCAGGCGGCGAATTAACAATTGATACAGAAATTGGATCTATTGAGATTAAGGCATCAGATCAAAGCAATATTGGCATTGAAGTTATCCTTGATTCCAAAACCAGGGATGAAGAACGCGCGCAGGAAATGTTTGATGATTTCGAAATTACATTTAATCAAGATGGCGACGCAATTGAGATTTTTGCCGAGTATTTTGGCAATGATACAAGGCGATGGAATATATTTGGCACAGGAAGACGAATATCGTTACAGGCGGAATTTATCATAACTGTTCCGCAAAAATTCAATGTTTACGCCAAGACTTCGGGCGGGAGCATTCATGTAGGCGATTTGGAAGGTGAAGTCGATGTCCGGACTTCTGGCGGTTCGCTTCGATTTGACAATATATCAGGCCCAGTCAAGGGTAAGACGTCGGGTGGAGGCATTATGCTCCAAAGCTGCAAGGGGCGCGCTGATGTTTCTACTTCGGGAGGTTCAATCGAAATTGGACGTGTTGAGGGAGAAGTGTCGGCTCATACTTCAGGGGGCGGCATCGAAGTTGAAGAAGTTATGGGAGAGATTGACGCTTCGACGTCGGGCGGTTCGATTTATGCCCGGATTAGCGAGCAGCCCCGGGGCGATTGTCGATTGACGACATCCGGAGGAGGAATAACGGTTTATTTATCTCCCGATATCAATGTATATGTTGACGCTCGTACCAGTTCGGGCAGAGTAAAATCTGATTTTGAAGTGTCTTCCGGCAATCGCAAGAAAAAATCATCATTGAGAGGTGAAATAGGCAAAGGCGGGCCTGAATTGTATTTAAGGACTTCCGGAGGCAGTATCAGAATTATTGAAGATTAGAGTACTTTATTATACATTATTCATAGCTTGCTAAAACCCGCTCTTTTGATTCATTTGAGCGGGTTTATTTTTTATACCTATCGACTAATTTTCGAATTACCGCAATATGTTCCGGCGTGGTTCCGCAACAGCCGCCAATTATGGAAATCCCAAGCTCGATGAGATGGGGTATTTTATGTTCAAAATACTCAGGGGGCTGATTATAAACCGGCTGACCGTCCTGTATGACCGGCAGACCGGCATTAGATTGAATTAATATTGGCAAATCTGATTGGGCCTTGAATTCTCCGGCGATTTCAATCATCAAATCAAGACCGTTTCCGCAGTTGGAACCGACGATATCGGCGCCCGCCTCTTTTAATTGTGTGCAAGCCTGATTTACATTGACACCCATGACGGTAAAAAATCCTCGGGGCGTTTTTTCAAAAGTCATGGTGGCCATAATTGGTATAGAGGGAGAAATATCTCGGGCCGCTTTGACCGCGAGAATAGCCTCGGATAAATCGATCATGGTTTCGATGCAGATTATATCAACTCCGGAATTTATGAATGATTGCATTTGGCGTTGGAAGCTCTGATAAAGAATTTCGGGATCGGTATCTCCATAAGGTTTTAATAATTTCCCGGCTGGACCGCAGGAGCCAGAAACATAGGCATTGTTTTTAACAACATTTCGCACTGATTTAACGGCAGATTCAATAATCGATTCCGTTTTGTCCTGAAGATTGTAGTTGGCCAATTTGACGGGAGAGGCTCCAAAAGTATTGGTTTGGATAATTTCTGAGCCGGCCTGAAGATAATCCAAAGCGATTTTTTCGAGTAATTTAGGATTTTCCAGATTGACCGATTCTACACATTGATTAATATCGATACCATAGCGTTGGAGCATTGTCCCCATAGCTCCGTCGGCAACGATTATCTCACCACGCTTTAATCTGTCAAGAATTGGAACCATCCATTATCTCCGGGTTATGACTATGATAATAATTTGTCAATGCACTCAACGGCGTCCATGCCGTCAAAACCATAAGCGTCGGCGCCAATTTCATCGGCATATTGCTGGGTAACCGGAGCTCCGCCGATAGCAACCTTTATTCTCCCGCTCAAACCTTCTTCTTTGACTAAGTCTACGACCGATTTCATAACCGGCATGGTTGTCGTCAGGAGCGCCGAGAGGCCGATGACGGGAGCATTTTCTTTTAGTGCGGTTTCTACAAATCTTTGCGGCGAGACATCATTGCCCAGATCAATAACGTCAAAGCCTGAGCCTTTAAGCATTATACTGACGAGGTTCTTGCCGATATCATGCAAATCTCCCTGAACCGTGCCCAGGACGATTTTGCCACGGGAAGGCATATCTTCATCAATGAATAATGGCCTCAATATATCGAGGCCGGCGTACATAGCTTTGGCGGCAAGCAGTACATCCGGCAGAAATATATCATGGCATTTGAATTGTTCTCCGACTATTTTCATTCCGGCGATCAATCCATCGTCAAGGATCTGTTTGGGCGGAAGTTTTTGTTTGACCGCTTGAGCAGTCAATTCGGCCGTTTTGTCAAACTCCCCTCGCTTAAGCGATAATGATATATTTTCGAGCAAATCCATTTTTATCTCCAAATCTTATAATTGATTTTCATTTTACCCCATTCTTTCCAGACAGGGCTGGCCTGGGCATTGGGCGCAAAATGAATATTGATGGTCGAATAAATGAATCTCATTAGGACCGTGCAGAAGCACCCCTGAGATTGATTTTAGAGGCTCCATTAAACAGCTTTCACGCAAGGTAATATCAATCTCCTCGGGCTTCAGAAAAACAAACAGCGCCTGTTGGGCACTGACATGCCATCCGCAATACCCGGGGCTGTAGCACATAGTTTTGCCTGGCTTTGTATTTCCAATTATATTTTCCCGATACCAGGATGCGGCAAAATCTGAGGCGAGATCAGCTCCGGCTGATGCCGCGGTATCGAGCATTGAACCGAGGGCGAAGTCATTTCTGGTGAAAAGATCGGATATTTTATTGCATATTTCCTGACCGATAGTCAAGGCAAAGATGGCCAAATTGTCGGCACGAGGATAAATATCCTCGATGGGGGCAGGTGATTCGTTAAGATCTGTACTGTGGTATATGTTCTCGAAGTTTTCACGCGAAATCTCAGATATCAAAAGAACAGGTCTTGCCAGCTGAATAAAAATATCCTGAGCGTTTTTTGCCAAATCTACAATTTCAGGTTTGACTTTGCTTCCCTCGGGGATACTTTGACCTTTCATAATTAAAGATATCTCAGGAGTAATTTTATCTACCGGGATATTGATAATCTCGCGCATTAACTCCGCTCCGGTAATTTATCCATGCCGTTTATTCTTGCTTCAGATAACATTAACCCCTCCATCTCGTCTTTAATGTCATCAGAAATGCGGGAAGGATTATAATTGGCAATCAGTTTATTGACTTCGATATTCGCTCGTTCCCCCAGAGTCATTCTGCCTTCTTCGGCCCAGCGAGAACGATTGGCCCGTTCAATAACAGGGCCGGGAAAATGAATTTCCTCTTTCAAGTATTTTCGGGTATGATCGGCAATGAGAAGATGGCCATCTTTAAGAAGTTCCTCGAAATGGGAAAGACTGGGAAAATCTTCTTTAGGTTCAATGCCCTGAATCATGCGATGAGTCAGCCCGCAAATCTCATTATCGACGACCAGTTTCTCAAGACTAAAACAACTTTCAAAATCCAGCATGCCGGGGCCGGATATACTATTTATACCTGACAGGGCGGCCATGGTTGCGCCCATGGACGTTTCCAGGCCGGCCTGGGCATCGAGCTGTTTGGCGTCACTGAGTCCAATATATGCTTGAGTCGGAAGTCCGAGATATTTGCCAATTTCGTTGTAGGCGCAATCAATCATTTGGGTTTCGACAGCGCCCATCGGAGTTGTCTCATAGCGAATGTCGAATATGGCCGGGGAACCTCCATATACAATTGGAGCGCCCGGGTAGGCGAGCTGACTAATGACAACACCGCTTAAGGTCTCGGCCGTATGCTGGATAAGCGTGCCGGTCAGTGTCACAGGAGAAATAAAACCGGACAGAGGCATGGCAATAAATTCTACAGGAATTGAATATTTGGCACAATCAAGTACATTTTGAGACGTGACATCACTCCATTTTAAAGGAGACGTCGGACAACAGGAAAACATAGTAAGCGGTTTATCCCTGAGATTTTTTTCATTGCCGCGAACCGCCAGTTGAAGATTTTTCATAATTTCAAAGGCTTTAATGGTAAACGCTCCCGTAACAACCGGTTTTTCACAAAACAGTAAACTCAGAAAAAGACGATAGCTGTCGGATATTTTCTCATTGACGTCGGCTGGAATAATTGCGGTACTTTGCAATGATATATGATTAAGCTGGCTCATTAATTGGGCATATTTGATATAATCAGCCGTTGTAGGATTCCTGAATTTGTCAGACCCCTGATCCTGAATAAATAGCGCCGCCGAACCGGGAGTATAATTGATATTATATCCGGATAAATCAGCGGCCTCTTCGCCCATCACATTATAAAATTTAATAGAAGATGGAGCCGCCGCCAGGGATTTATCGATAAGTTCATCTTTGATTCTTACTTTATGTCCCGAGTCATCCACATGAGCGCTATGATCCGAAAGCAGTGATACGATTTCGGGATTATGAATAGTCACTCCGATTTTGTCCAATATATCGCGGGCTTCGGAAATTATTCGTTCTATCAGAGTATCATCGAGGAATTTCAATATGGGGCGCATTAGTACCCTCCGTATGATTTGACAAATTTCTAATGATGCAAATTACGGGTATCATTTGAAAATGTCAATTGAAGGATTCCAAAAATACGGACTGAGAGGCAATTTTAAGTTTAAGATAAATGATGATATTCTTAGCGTGATTGGCCAAATAAAAAAACCGGCTCGAGAGCCGGTCTTTTATGCAATTACTAAGGTCGTTTGATATTTCTACTTGTGCAAATGGCAGCACTTGGCGGGAGGGGCAACCATGCGCTTACAGCGCTTGCCATCTTTTGTCTTAGCGACGCACCGGACTTTTTTCACCGGTTTTTTCTTGGCCACTTTCTTCTTCGCTACTTTTTTCTTGGCAACCTTTTTCCTGGCTACCGGTTTCTTCTTAGCAACTTTTTTCTTAGCTGCTGGTTTTTTCTTTGCGACTTTCTTTTTCGCTTTCGGCATTCAAATCCTCCTTATTATGATAAACTCGACCTTACCGTATTGATTTTGTAAAAACATGTCAACAAAAAAACAATAACATTCTTTAAAATAATTTAAAATTTATTTATCATTAACCACATGCATATAATTCTGGATATGTGCATATTAATCATTATTCGGCTTAAAAATCTCGATATGAGAGAAATGTCGAAAGAACTTGATATTGATGAAGGATTAAATTAATTTGCGAGCCGGACAATTATAAGCTTATAGTGCCTTATCAATGACTGGAAATAGGAATGAGTATGGCTTCTGGCAATGATATATATATAAGGTCCATGCGATCGATTGGCTACGTAAAGAGAGAAAGCGCGACCGCGGATACATATCAACAATTGGGATTTATAAGCGGGCTTGAGATTCATCAGCAATTATTGACTGCTAAAAAATTATTTTGCCGCTGCCCGGCCGGTTTATATCAGAACGGCGATGATTATGACGCTGAGCTGGTCCGGCATATGCGCCCGACTCTCAGCGAGCTGGGCGAATACGACGGTACGGCGTTAATGGAATTTAAAACGCGCAAGAATATTATCTATCGTATCAAGGACGAATCGGCCTGCACTTATGATATTGACGATACTCCACCCTTTGCCATAAATCGCGAAGCGCTGGATAAGGCCATAGAAATTGCATTACTCCTCGGCACCAATATTGTCGGAGAATTGCATATCACCCGTAAACAATACCTTGACGGATCGATCCCTACCGGATTTCAGCGGACGGCCATTGTCGGCATCGAAGGCGAGATACCTTTCGGCGGGAAGAGAATTCGAATTATTCAATTAAGTCTGGAAGAAGATTCATGCCGCGAAGTGTCAGATGAGGGTCATTGGCGGACTTACACGACCGACAGGCTTGGGATGCCATTAATCGAGACCGTAACCGCGCCGGACATGAAAACCCCGGATGAAGTGGCACAGGCCGCTCATTATTTGCGGTATTTAACTCGCAGTTGTGACAGTGTCCGGACCGGAATCGGGGCCGCTCGAGAAGACGTAAATGTAAGCATAAGCGGAGGCACAAGGGTTGAGATTAAAGGAGTGGCACATATTCGCCGGATACCAGAACTGACACATAATGAAGCATTCCGACAAAAAGCGCTTCTATCTATAAAGGATGAGCTTTCATCTTTAAGTATCGTTCAAAATGAATGGAGTCCGTCATCGGTTGATTTGACTCAAAATAATATCATTCCGTTAAAGGGTATATTGAATGAAATTAGAAAGAAGAATTTTCAAATAATTGGAATAAATCTGCCGGGATTTTATGGTTTGTTATCATTTTTTACTCAGCCGGGAAAAACATTTGCCGACGAGTTGAGCTGCCGATTGAAAGTAATCGCCTGCATTGAAAGACCAAATATGATTCATTCGGAAGAGATTGTGGATCTACCCGGAAATGAAATGGTAAATAAAGAGGTATGGGATAAACTGGCAAGTCATTTCAAGGCCGATGAAAAAGATGCCCAATTGATTCTGTGGGGTAACGCGGATGATATCAAAACGGCAATTGAGACTATTGAAGAAAGATGCCGTCTGGCTTTCAATGGAGTACCCAATGAAACAAGAAAGGCATTGCCCGATGGAACGACTATTTTCGAACGAGTTTTACCCGGCCCGGACAGGATGTACCCCGACACCGATTCGGCTCCGATTCCAATAGAAGACGAGCATATTGAGAGCATAAAGAAGGATTTGCCTGTTTCAGTTCGAGATCGTGTACTTCAGCTACAAGGATGGAACGTCCCGGCGGATACATTCGATTATATACTGCGAAGAAACCTCGCATGGCTGATAGAGAAAATTATCAATGATTTCAATCTTCCGCCCAAGTATATTGGGACCTTATTCGGCCATACTTTCCGCGGTATTGAAAGGAAAGTCACGCCATCCGCCGATTTTAATGATTACTCTATATACGGCTTGTTTAAGTTTATTAATGCTCAGGGATTAAAAATCGAAATAGCGGAAGCCATGCTTCCTGAACTGTACGCTCACCCCAAAATGGTTTTCGATTCTATCTTAAGCATTATCGGATATAAAAAATGCGTGCGGGAATCAATAATTGGCCTGATTCCAAATCTCATAAATAAATTTGACTCGATAAAACGAAATATATCTCCGTTTGCGAAACGTGACTGGGTGATGGGGCATCTTAGAAAGATGGCTTTGGGAAATGTAGCTCTCAATGAAATCGCGAAGACGGTAGAAGAGGAGTGCGCGAAATGAGTGATATATTCAAAGGATATAAAGGCGCGGCTCTGGAGGCTCTGAAAAAATTCAATATGCGGGTTTGGGGAGAAGCGCTGGTTGAAACCACTCGCGGAGATTTTTCGGGAATAATTCTGCCGCGCGCGGAAAGTGATGACGATCGGCATATCGTATTGAAATTAGCGACCGGATATAATGTCGGAATTACAGTAGAAACTATAACAGCCATGGGCGAGACGGGATACAAAGAAGCGCATTATAAAATCCCCGAAAAGGAATTCCCCTATAGCGAAGGCAAGCCAAATGTTAAACTATTCGGAACAGGCGGAACGATTGCCTCGAGGCTCGATTATCGAACCGGTGCGGTGATTCCGGCTTTCTCCCCGGGTGAATTGTATGGAGCCGTTCCGGAACTGGCAGATATTTGCAATTTGACCACCGAGAAGCTATTTGCCGTATTTAGCGAAAATATGGGGCCAAAACAATATATCGCTCTTGCCAAAGCAATAGGCAAAGAGATTGAGAACGGAATTGACGGAATTGTTATTGGCCATGGTACGGATACGATGCATCATACCGCGGCGGCCCTGTCATATATGATACAAAATTCACCGGTTCCGATTGTTTTGGTGGGATCGCAGCGTTCATCGGACAGGCCGTCCTCGGATGCGGCTCTGAATCTGATGCATGCGGCCAAAACCGCCGGCGAATCGGATATTGCCGAAGTGGTTGTCAGTATGTTTGGGCCGACGTCGGACCAGTACGGGCTTTTGCACCGGGGAACGCGCGTTCGAAAAATGCACTCCTCTTATCGTTCGACTTTTAGGACAATCGGCGACATTCCTATCGCTACTGTCGATCGAGATAAAATTACGCCGATTCGGGATGATTATAATCGCCGGCGGAAGGACAGAAATGTCAACGTCGTGCCGGTTTTTGAAGAGCGGGTGGCGATGGTTTATTATTATCCCAACATGCATTCCGATATAATTGATTCTTTGGTGAATAACGGTTATCGGGGAATCATTATTGCCGGAACCGGATTGGGGCATGTCAATAAGCCGGTTTATCCAGCCATAGAGCGGGCCACTAAAGCCGGGGTTGCGATTTATATGACAGTCCAGACGCTGTGGGGTTATGTTCATATGTTCGTTTATGACACCGGTCGCGATTTGATGAGCAAGGGAATAATCCCGACAGAAAATATGCTCCCAGAAGTGGCATATATCAAACTCGGCTGGGCGCTGGGGCAGACTGATGATCTGGAGGAAGTCAAAAAAATAATGTTGACGCCTATTTGCGGAGATATTACTGAGCGGGAGCCGTATGATGGATATCTGATTTATCAGGGCGGAACGCCGGAAATACGAAAATTCCTGAAATCAAATATTCGATAGTTCAATAATCCAGCCCGGGTAAATTATCTAAATCGAAATGAGACGCCGGTGGTTATTGAATAATCATCAAAATTGTATAATGGCTTATTTGAGTTGTTGTTCATATGCTCGATATTAAGCACCGGTTCGATCAAATACTCATGATTTAATTTGACAGGGCATTGAAGGCTTAAATAGAATCGATTGACACTATCTTCACGTGGTTTATCTTCAGTTTTGACTTCCAAATATGTTCGATCAAGTCCATCGGCATCATATCGATTGGAAGTGGTCAAAAATCGTTTATTCCAATGGCCGTATCCAGTGTTTACTATTAATCCTGGTATGGCAAACGATTTAATATTGACTGAAGCGCTTTGCCCTTCCCAGACTGTCGCCCAAGGTGATAAATATCCGGTTGAAATATCCCACAAAAATCCGCCTCGATAATTTTGAAAATTCTGAATGGTATAGATCAGATTCAGGCCAGTTTTTCTGCCAAGCGAACGGGATAAACGTGGTGATAGATAAAGCACCCATAAATCGTCTTTAGTGTCGGCGATATCTTTAATCCACATAATATCATAGGGAATGGGTTCGGGCAAATCGGGGCGCGACAGCGGCCAGCCATCTCCGGTCAGGTTGGCGTCTTTATATAAATAATTGGTACGTCCGTATCCGGCCTCAAAATCAAAACTTGTCTGCATGGGGAGAACAGCATTTATTCCCATAATAAAATCAAAATCACGCTTATAATCGTTGCCGGTATTGATATAAACCGTCGAGCGAAAAGAAAGGCCGCCTCGAATATGGAAGCGCGGATTGAGTTGGAATCCGCCAATTAATTTTACCTCGCCAAAATTATTATCGACACCACTAAAATCACTATGATATTTCCGTCCGTTTAAGCTTGCCGCAAAATAGAGGGAAAATCGTGATATCTCAGATAGGGGGATATAGGTTACATTAAATCTGCCAAAAATATTGCTCAGGCCTATCGTTTCACGATAATATGTTTGCTCTCCTGATAAAGACACTTTCAGTGAGGGGAGAGGAATATAATCAACTATCGCCGAAGTTATTGAACAGGCGTCATACGTAGAACTGCTGTCCTGAAGCAGATTACTGCTTGATTTAGTACTGGCGGAAAAATCGATAGAGATTTGTGCCTGAAGAGCCGGCGAGAGAAAAGCTAAAATAAAAATTAAAGCGGAGAGGATTGAAACTATATGCCGCATACGCCACCTGCGCAGCCGTTGGCAATATTACCCAATCCAATTCCATTGCCGACTCCGAAATCTATGCCGAATGTAAAGCCTATCCGTTGATTGGAATGGCAGCGAACATGGAATTCGCGAGCCCCAAAGGCTTCCCGATTATTCAAATAGAGCTTTGTGGAGGTATTATTACTTAAAGATTCGTTTAGCGACTGACCCAGAATGCCTGGGGCAGCCTTATTTTCAGCGTTTTTATTTTCAAAATCATCCGGAATGCCGTTGCCGTCATTATCACGATAATTATCGTTGATCCCGTCACCGTCAAAATCGATATATATTGAATTATATATTTTCATCGAGTCTTCGGCATGGGCTGAATCCGTAGAATATATAAAACTAAGCGCCGTAAATGCTAGAAGCAATAACTTCATATAAATCCCAATCCATACTATGCTTTTGCTCCGTTAATTTATCCACTGCTGGCGGTTTTGGCAATACCTGTCTTATGATGGTTCAGGGATAGATTTTTAGCCAATCCCTGAATGTACTTTAAATATGACGATCATAAACAATTGGGCGGATTGCCGCCTTTGAATATATGATTTATTAAAAAGACAGCGTCACCGATATTGACATTATTATCGCAATTGGCATCAGCCCTTTCTGCGGGATCGCTTGGAGGACCGCCTTTGAAAATAATATTAATAATGTAAACGGCGTCGCCGACACTTATGCCATAGTCGCCGTTAGCATCACCCCGATTGTGAACGGTTATCTTTAGATTAGGCGACCATATACTTTCGGCGTCCATTTCATCCTTGACTTTTACACGGTAATTATAATTTCCGGCCATGTTCCAGGCGTGCGATTCAATTGTTTGCGTTCCCGATTCCACAGGACCAGTCCAATCAGATATATTTCCGTCGCCCCAGTCGAATTTGTACCATAAATCCTGGCCGTCAGGATCGGTGCCATTGGCGGCGATTTCGTACGTTCCGTAGGTTATTCCGATTGACGGACCGCTTATATCCATAGGCCGGGGCGGAGTCTGATTTATAAATTGATTGTTGATTATGGAAACCGCAATTCCGAGATTACCTTCGCTTAGCCAGTTAAGCGTTACGGACAGGCTGATATTCTTGACTTCTCTTACGCCGGAGGATTGAGAAGCGACAACGTAGTTGGAAAGATTGCCGGACAGGTCACCCGGTGATGCGCCGACCACTACTTGATAACCCCCGTCAACAAAAACGGTAGGAGCGGCTTGTAAATTAAAATCATCAAAAACCCGACGACTGGCTTCGTTGTTTTTATTATAGATAAGGGAAGCATGATACACATTGTATCCGGCCGCTTGCAACGCTGCTAACGCCTCACGGGCGTAAGGGCAAAATGGTCACGTGGTTCGCGTCCCTTCTTCAAAGAGAACCGAATGGGTGTAGTTGCCATCACCTCCTGCAATGCCGGTTTCACCCGGATGAGCTCCGGTTACAGCGTCCGGGAAATAAGCTGTAAATGGGCCGCTTCCGTCACCCGGGTAAGACAATCTGAATTCACCGTCATTTCCCGAAATAACCGCGATAACCATGATATTATCTTCGGCAATATCGCCATACCCATGCGTCGAGCCGCTCCAAACCCGGGTCTCTTCAAAAGTGCCAAGATAAGGAATGGAAAGAGTATCGTAAAAAGCAAAACCAAGAAATCCATTTTCATATGTCGAGTAATTATAATCTCTCCAGCGAGATACCGGTTCAATTACGTAAACTCGAAGAGTGGCATCATAATTGGCGCTAAGGGATTTTTTCGACGGTGAATCTTTATGGACGTTAACTTCTGAATTTATTTTTCCATCTGTTATGGTAATTTCCTTAGATGAATACCCGGAGTTATCAGCCAATATTCCTCCGCAGACAAGAAATAAAATCAGGATTGCATTGCAACAAACTCTTGTCATGATTTGATCTCCGAAAAGTAAAAAGTCAAGTCTTAATACGACCCTAAAATTGGGCCAGCCCAGTCTCTTTTATGCGAATAATATACCAATTTAGTTTTCTTTGGCAAGGCAAAAAATATTGCAATTTATCATTTATACGAAGGGAATAAGAATTTGGAGTATTTCATTTTCTGAGAGATACTTGATTAATATTAAGGATGAAATTGGACCGGGAATCCACCGGCCGGCCAGTTGTAAATGTAAACAAAACTAATAAGGGCCATTTCGTAAAAGCGGGGGAAAATCATCCAAATCGGTTTAAAGATGTACTTTACATAATGACTCTATAGCGTTATAGGCATGCCCATTAGTGGCCATACGAATCTGACAAAAACAGCTATAACCACAATTAAGAGGATGCTGGCCGGGATACCATAATTAAAGAACTCTCCGCTTGTAAACTGTTTGCTTTCGTAGGCAATTGCGTTTGGCGCCGCTCCGACGAGAAGCAAGAAAGGCATTCCGGCCGCTACAAGAGACGCGAATAAAACGACTTCAGGGGCCACACCAAGATATGGCGCCATGGTCAGAGCCACCGGCATGGTAATGGCGATAGCGGCGACGTTCATTATAAGATTTGTCATTATAAGCACAAATAGCGCGATCCCAATCACGAACGCGAACCAGCCTAAATCATGAAGAATGACAAGCCATTGAATAGCCAGCCATTGGGCGGCTCCCGTTTGCCACAGACAAAAGCCGATACTCATGGCCCCGCCAAACAGTAATACGATATTCCACGGGATTTTTTCGAGGTCCTCGATAGTCAGAATTTTAAAAAGGAAAAACAAGGCAGTGGATGTCAGGATGATGGCACTTTTATCGACATGTTCAAGTCCGGGTATGTGTTTACTAATGCTAATAGCTAAGATTGTTAGTCCTACTATAAGAAGAGTCAGTTTTTCGGTTTTGGTAATTTTCCCCAAATGTTTATTTAGCGTCAATGCTCGTTCCCTAAGGCCGGGGATAATTTTATGTTCCGGCCTTAAAAAAACCATGAAAAATCCCCATAGCAAAAAGACCATGAGAGCGCCGATCGGAAACATATAATACGTTAATTGGAAAAAAGTTATTTCGTGGCCAGTGATATCTCTAAAGAAGCCGATAGCGACCGCTCCTCGTGCCGCACCTAATAGGGTAATTATACTTCCCGCACCGGCGACAAAGGCCATACCCATAAACAAACCTTTACCGAATTTTGTAGGTCGGTTGCTATCGTCGTATAATGCATAGATGGCCATCAAGAGCGGATAGACAGCGGCGGCAACGGCAGTATGGGCCATGATCAAAGTCAGGGCAGCAGTCATAATAAAAGTACCCAAATAAATCATGCTTGTTTTTTCACCAACGACCAGCAGCATTTTGTAGGCCATACGCCTGGTTAAACCGGACCTGGTGAAAGCCATTCCTATTACGACCGAACCGATAATAAACCAAACCGACGGGTCCATGAAATCATTAAAGGCGACTTTGGCCGATCTGATTAAGAAGATTGCTTGAACAACCCCGATGACAATACTTGTAACTCCAATAGGGACGACCTCAAAAACCCACCAGGTTGCGGCAAGTAAAAACAGCCCCAGCGCGGCTTTTCCTTCACGAGACAAGATAAAATGTTCTCCCTGTGGACTGACAGCATTGGGCCAGTCAGGCGATATATATATTCCTATAAAGAGTATTAAACCCAGCGCGATAAAAACCAGGCGCCGGTAGTCTATGCGGCGAGCAACGCCGGCGACATGAATATCGTGCGGCGCTTCAGGAAGTTCTGCTCCCGGAGGTACGCTTCCTTTAGGTTTAAACTCGTCATTCATGACCGCTCCTGCGAGATTGCGCTATTGGATTAAACATTGAATTCTACAGTAAAATATTGGCGATTTCGTGAAATACATCAACGCTTCGGACAACGCCGACGACATTAGAATCCTTGAGAACCGGTAACAAGGTCAATTCGCGGCTGACCATTTTATAAATTACTTTGGCCAGGTGATCATCAAAATGAACGGTCGCCACTATTGGCTGCATCACCTCGCTGACCTGTTGCTCAGCTTGTTCCTGCATAGCTTTGGCTATGCGGCCGGCGGATAAATCAACCAGGTCAGGATCGATATCAACGTCGAATAGTTGGCCGCGTTTGGGGGCGGTCATGGTTCTCATAAATTTTGGTTCCAGGCCGCGGAAGATATCTCTCCGACGGACAATTCCCAGTAATTGATATTTTTCGTCAAATACCAGCAGGGCTCTGGGAAGAGAAGTACGATCCTTGTGAGTCAATTCGGATTTATCCAGTTCCGCCACAGCCTGCCTGAGTGTGAACCAGTACGGAATATGGGGATAATTTTCAAGGGGAATCATAATTTCCCCGGCGCGTTTAGATATCATTGCGCACTCCTGTTTTAAATTCTCTAAGAAGATAAATAAGTGTAAGAAAACAACCCGTACAGGTGTTACGGATTATACTTTTGTTGTCCCACATAAGAAAGCCTTCCTCACTTTTCAGCCGTCAATATAGTAAGCAGTATTAAGCAGGTCAACAAAGATTGCAGGGTAGTTTTGGATATAATTTTGAATTATATTTCAGGCTGCCAATTCCTGGAATGACTAAAAGTTTCTCAAATGCTAATTAGGATTTTGCGAATTTCATTGGTACCTATATTGTTGATAAGAAGGTTCTGGTACCGGAGAGCCGGATAATACCGGTTATTTGTCAACACCTGAAGGTATAGCGCGGTCTGAAATATCGAGCGTTATTGATTCATCAACGGGGCGCACATATGGTCAAGAATTTGTTTATCGTTATAATCTTGCCCAGAGGAATCCGTTAAATTATGGCCAGCCAAGGATTATTTATTTTGGATTGAGAACAACGTTTTAAACTTCGGTTAGTCGCGGTAAATTAGAAAATTGCGATGGCAATTTTCTGTCCATGTATCTCTGGAAATATTTAGTCAAAGAGTACGTCTGGCGAACTAAATCCAGGCAATCGCTTGCTAAAATCGACAAAAATTCGTATTTAACCACAATATATTCTCACAATATCGCACACATGTTCAAATGGAGGTGTAATGAGGCTATTAAAGTTTACAAGCGTGATAGCGGTGTTTTACCTTCTTCTCTTTGGAAGTATATTGCAGGCCGCCGCAGAGTACAAATATCGCAATCCTGAAGCAGTTAATACAGACCTTCAGAAGATCGCCGGGGATAATAAGGATGTGGCTAAGTTGCATAAACTGGCCGTGACGCCGGGGGGGCGAGATTTTAATTTATTGGAATTAAGTACTGATAAATCAAAAAAACCGGCCATTTTGGTAGTCGCCAATATGGAAGCGAATTATCCGATTGCGACCGAGGCGGCTGTTAAATTAAGCGAGCTACTGGTTGGGGATTGGAAAGAAGAATTAAATTCCCACAACTGGTATATCGTGGCGATTGGCAATCCTGATGGTTATGCGAATTTCTTTGACAAGCCACTTTATAGTAATTTTCAAAATGAGAAACCTTTCAACGATGATAAAGATGACGCGACCGATGAGGATGGCCCGGATGATTTGAATAATGACGGATATATCACCCAAATGCGCCAGAAACATCCCGAAGGGCGATGGCTGCCGGCTGCGAACAATCCTCTATTTATGAAGAAGGCTAAAGGGGAAAAGGGTGAAATTGGCATGTACCGGCTGTTTCCCGAAGGATTGGATAACGATAAAGATGGCGAAATAAATGAGGATGGTCCGGGAGGAATCAATCCGGGGCATAATTTCCCGCATAAATTCCAGCACTATACCAAAACCGATGGTATGTTTGCGGCTTCGGAATCAGAATCGCGCGCGATATTGAATTTTGCTTTTGCCCATCCAGAAATTGCGATGGTAATTGTCCTGGGCCGGAGCAACACGCTTCAAGCGGTTCCGCCCAGTTCTAATCAGGGCGAATCCGCCGGTGGTAAACATAAATTGCCGGAATGGATGGCCCGCCGAGCCGGAGTTGATCCGGAACAAAAATACGATATCGCTGAGATAGTCGAAATGGCAAAGGCCTTTTGGGGAAATGACGACGTTACTGAAGAGGACGTCGTTCAGTTTCTTGGCCTTGGCGCTGTGGTTAATCCCAATAAAAGCGATATTGCGTACTGGGAAGAGATTACCAAGAAATATGAAGAGTTTTTGAAAGAGGCAGAGCTTGATGCCAAGAGTTTGGATAAACCGAAGTTCTCAAATGGCAGTGTTGAGGAATGGGCCTATTACCAATATGGCGTCCCGACTTTTTGTATGGATTTCTGGAGTTTGCCCAAGCCTGAAAAGAAAAAAGATGAAGCCGACAGCGGCGCGGTAACTCCCGAAGACATTGAAAAGATGTCAAACGAGGAGTTTATTGAGCTGGGCGAAGAAAAAATATCGGAAATTCTCGAGAATGCCGGCGCACCGGAACAGTATTCGGCTGAAAGAGTCATCAAGGGTTTGGAGGGCGGCCGGATGGATACCAAGCGAATGGCTAAAATGCTGGAGCGGATGAAAAAAGATGATGACGAGGATGTAGGCGGTTCCGAAACGGAAGAAGCTCTTTATGCGCAAAATCCCAACGCTTTTATATCATGGACCGAATATGATCATCCGACATTGGGCAAAGTAGAAATCGGAGGGATGATTCCGTATTCAACTGTTCTGCCTCCGGCTGATAAGGTCGATGATCTTATCACCAGGCAATTGCCATTCCTGCGCAAATTAGTGTCAATGACTCCGTCTATTAAAATTAAACAGATAGATATCGAAGAACTGTCAACCGAGATTTGGAAGATTGAAGCATGGGTCGTAAATAACGGTTATTTGCCTTATCCGACTTATCAGGGTAAGCGATGCGGCAGGCCGGCTCCGGCGGTGGTTACCATCGATGATAAGAATATAGAATTGCTGCAGGGGAAGGTGCGGACCGGATTGGATATTTTACCCGGGTCCGGCGGTTATGAAAAGGTTCGCTGGGTAATCAAAGGACCTGGCGGAAAGGACATTACATTGAAAGTGTCTGCGCCAAGCCTTGGCGAAGATTCCCGGTCGATAACTTTGAAAGGAGGCGCCCAATGATTTCAAGGATATTAATGATTAGCGCCTGCACCGTCATTCTTCTCACCTCTTCAGCGTTAGCAGGAAAGGTCAATTTATCTTTTGATCATTATTATAATGAGGCAGAGATCCATGACGCGCTTAAACAGTTAAATAAAGCGTATCCTGAATTAACTGAATTGCGTTCTCTTGGCAAGAGTGAAGAAGGCCGCGATATAATGCTGTTTACGATTAATAATTCGAACACCGGAAATGACCTGGAAAAACCGGCCGTGTACGTTGACGGAACCATTCACGGGAATGAAATCCAGGCGACCGAAGTCTGTCTATATCTGGCCTGGTATCTGCTTGATTCTTACGGTACCAATGAAGTAATGACGAAACTGGTTGATACACGCGCGTTTTATATTGTTCCCATTGTCAATGTGGATAATCGCGAGAGGTTGATGTCTCAACATAAAAACTATGGAATCGGGCGCAGCGCTATAGTACCTTACGATGATGACCGTGACGGGTTGTTCGATGAAGATGATTATGATGATGTTGATGGCGACGGTGAAATTCTTCAGATGCGAATTCGCGATCCCCAGGGAAATTTTAAAACACATCCCGATGATCCTCGAGTCATGGTGCGCATTAAGCCCGGAGAAAAAGGTGAATGGCGTCAGCTTGGGCGGGAAGGAATCGATAACGACGGCGATGGGCGGATTAATGAAGATACCCCTGGTTACCTTGATATGAATCGCAATTATGGGTTTAAATGGCAGCCGCCTTATGTTCAAAGCGGGGCAGGCGATTTTCCGCTATCAGCTAAACCAAATGAGGCCATCACCAAATTTGTCTTAACCAAGCCAAATATATGTTTTGATTTCGCGTTTCATAACTCCGGCGGTTTGTGGGTGCGCGGCCCTGGGTCGAAGCTGGCCGGTATGTACTCGCCCCGCGATGTTGCCGTCTATGATTATCTTGGCGGAGAAGGCGAAAAAATCGTTCCCGGGTACGAATATATTATAGGCAGTTTGGATATGTATACCACTCACGGCGATTTCGATGAATTTATGTATTCCGGACTCGGCGTTTTTGGCTTTGTTGGCGAGCTTTATATGGGCGGCGAGCAGATGACATATCGCCCTCGTGATGTGCAAAAGGAAATCCCTGATTACTGGGGAAATACCTACGAAACGGACCGTGACCGGGAAAAAATGTTATTTAGCGATCGAGTTTACCAGGGTAATCTATTCAAAGACTGGAAGAAATATAATCATCCCCAATTGGGTGAAATTGAAATTGGCGGTTGGAGGACGTATGCCAGTCGAATTACTCCGCCTTTTCAATTATTGGAACAAGCGCATCGCTGTGCGGCTATGGTTATTTTCACGGCTCAGAATACACCCGAAGTATCCCTTGAATTGATTGAAGTCAAGGATTTGGGTGACGGTATAAAGCGGGTGCGAGTGGCCGCAAAGAATTCCAGGGCTATTCCAAGTTTGTCGGATAAAGCCATGAAAAATAATCTGACGCGTAAGGATATTTTCAAAATTGAGGGACGGGGCGTTGAAATCGTAGCCGGCGGATTTGTCTCTGATTTGCTTTATGATCGCGTTGATTATGTCGATCATCGTCCCTTTATACTATTTTCAAACGTTCCCTCGTTTGGGATTCGGAACATAGAGTGGATTGTCAAAGGCAGTGGCAAAGTAACGGTGACCTTTGACGCGGTCAAGGCAGCCAATCGAACTCTCAATATTGATTTGTGAGATAAATAATTTCTGGTGAAGGCGGGCTTTTGCCCGCCTTTATCTATTTATCAATTGCCGCAGATGCGGCCGATATGCCGGCCAAATAACCGGTTGAAAAAGCGGCCTGCAAATTATAGCCGCCGGTCTCTCCGTCAAGATCTAAAATTTCGCCACAAAAATATAAACCTTTTATAATTTTCGATTCCATTGTCCGAGGATTTATTTCTTTGAGAGATATCCCGCCAGCTGTAACAATGGCTTCATCATATGATTTGTGACCGGAAACCTCGAGCCGAAAATCTTTAAGGTGGCTTTTTATTCGTTTTCTCTCCTCGGCTGTGATTTGTTGAGTTGTTTTATCATGCTCAATATTCGTTAATTCGCAAAATACTGGAATTAGCTTTGAAGGTAAAAGACCTTTTAGCATGTTTTGATATTTTTTCTTCCCGCCTTCTTTTATATCTCGCAAAAGACGATTATCCAATTTCTTTTCATCAAGAGCAGGTTTGAGATCAATTGATAGTTCCACGGCTTTTTTATCTCTCAAGGCATCGACAATATGTTTACTCAACGACAGAATAATCGGACCGGAAACGCCATAGTGAGTAAAAATCATTTCGCCAAATTTTGAATGTTTCTTTTTGCCCTCAATAAATACCGAAACGGATATGTTTTTTAGACTCAAACCCTGCAAACGCGCGGCCGTATTTCCACAAGTTTCAATTGGAACGAGGGCCGGACGAAGCGGGACAATTGTATGACCGGCGGTTCTTGCAAATTTATATCCATCGCCGGTGGATCCGGTTAGCGGATATGATTTACCTCCGGTGGCAACTATTATGGCATCGGCCGGTAATTCATCATTGCCGGAGATGCCAATCACATGATTATCTTTTATAGTAATTTTGTTTACGGGATATTTCCTTTTGATTGTCGCGCCTTGAGATTCTGCCCACTCGGTCAGAGCGTCGACGATTTGCCGGGCATCGTTACCGGCCGGGAAGACGCGGCCGCCTCGTTCGGTTTGAACATCAACGCCCAATTCTGTCAGAAGAGTAATCAAGTTATCAGAAAAAAAACGAGCGAATGCCTGATGCAGAAACTTACCGTTTTTTCCAAAATGCGAAATGAATTCGGGGATACCGGCGATATTCGTCAGGTTGCAGCGGCCCTTGCCGGTAATGCGGAGTTTTCTTCCCGGGCGGTGCATTTTTTCCAGAACGACAACCTGGACACCCGCACCGGCCGCTGTCCCAGCCGCCAGAAGCCCCGAAGCTCCGGCTCCAATGATAATGATTATTTTGCGAGCCATTTATTTCACGGTGCAATCAGGTTTTCAAAATCAGTATGATCCTTCAATCCATCCAGATCGCCGTCCACTGCCGCCTGCTTTTTTAATTTGGGATTCTGCTCGATTGCTTTTTTTAAAGCTCCCATGGCGCCTTCCGAATCTCCCGCGGCCAGTCGAATCACAGCCAAATCGTAAAACACTTCGGCATAGGCAGGTTCATATTTGGCGGCTCTTTCCATCAAAGGTAAAGCATCCTCAAATCTCTTTTCTGAAAAGGCTGTCCAGGCGACATTCCAATCGTAATTCATTTCGGCCATTTGCAGGAGGCGTCCCAGTTCTTTAAATGGTTCAGGATGATCATCAACCCGAATGTCGATGGCGTTGTCGATATATCCGCCATACCCGGCGCCTTCTTTGGCGATGTACATTGCCGCCGATTGTCTGCCTCGTGAATCCCCTCCGGCTTCATCCCCGGCAACCAATGCGGCATACATGCGGGATGCCAGAGTGCCTTCGGTTTCAAGAAACACTTTTTCCATATCTGAGACAACATCTTCACCGGTAAGGATGTTGCCCTGAACGGCATAGCTGGGGCCGTTTTTGCCTCCGGCCCAATAAAGACAATTTTCGCCGGTGTAAGTGGCCGATTTGCCATCGGGAGAGACGATTCCGACCTGACGCTGAGTCGGGTTATCATCATCCTTGAGCAATATATCCATAGTTTGTTCGGGAGTGAATCCTAATCCCAGTAATTCAAGTCCTTTGTATCCAAACGAAGTATTGGCGTAAGATTGAGTAGCGACAGCTCCGATATTGGCCTTGGCCCAGGGAACGACACTGCCAACGGCAAAAAATTTGGATGCCACGGCAACTCCGATTTCTCCGGTGGCAGGATCACAGGCGACAATTGAAAAAGTTGATACCACTTGAGGCGGATTTTTCGTTTTGGTTGTGCTATCGGCGGGAACGGAACTACCGAATGCGCAGATTAATAAAAGGAAGCACAACATATAAATTATTGATGTTTGATTTTTCCCATTTCCATTTAACATTTCGACCCCCATTTATACCCAAATTTTAGTTTGTCACGGCCGACTATTTATCGGGAGCGATTAACGTAATTCACTAAAGAGAATTACGCTCATTTCTTAATTTCGAGACCGTTTAACAGTTCTTCAAAATCACCTTTATATTCGGCGAATAAATTTTTCCGTGTGAAAGCTATTGCCTGGAGAGTTCCGTTTCGACCGGTATAGTAATAGCCGTAATACGTAAATGGGATTGTGTTTATCGAACCATCTATCTGCAGACATAGTATCTTAACTCCGTTTACGATTCGTTCTTCTTCGAAAATGCTTTTGGCATTTGTGGCGGCAGAACGGGCGTTGACCAGAGCTATTTCTTTAAGACTGTCAATAGCCAATTCGGCTTTGCTGTACAGAACGACAGCATGTGCATCTCCGTTGATGTGTTCGAATTCATACTCCGCGTCGGGATTAATACCCAATTTGCCCCTGAGCCATTTATTATCATTAATCCAGATTCCGTATTTCCCTTTTGAACCCTCATAATAATGATTGGATAAAAACGATTTGGAATATGAATCAGGTTCTTTAGGCTTAGTATTTTTTTCAATATTTGCCGCTGAATGGTTCTCTGATTTTGCAGAATCATTTGCTTCGGAGTTATTTGTGCCATAAGAAGGCGTTCCCAATACCAAAGAGATAACGATGATATAAACGTATGTTGAAAACATGGCTATACCTGCAAGTCTAATAATTATCCGGAACCTGCGACAAACTAATATAGAAACGATGTGAATATCAACAATTATTGAGAAATTTCTTCGATTACGGATGTACCCTGCAAAGGTTCAGGTTTGTCAATCGTCCACGTTTCATGCAGGCGATATTTTCCGTCAGGAAGAATTTCAACTTTCGAAACGGTCGTTCCCGATATGAATTCATGTGATACGTTCAAATACTGCCAGACCATTTGGATTAATCCCTTATCATTAATATAACCGACAATAGTTCCAAAACGAGTGCCACCGCCCTGAAACGTCGCCCAGACAATATTATTATCCTGACGATAATGAAAGACTGTCTCCTGATTGAAATCGCCGTCGTCGTAGTTTTCAATTCCTTTGAAGTATTTATTATTTAGATTGAACATTGGAGGCGGATTCCTTTCAGAATGAACATGCGAGTAACCCGATCATTAATGCTAAAATATCAAATCGATAACGCCAAGAAGTTTGGCCGCGGATACCGCCACAACGACAATAAGTATCCAGCGAATAAAGCCGTTTCCCTTCTTAATGGCAACTTTTACGGCCACCCATGCGCCCAGCATATTTCCGACTGCCATGATTAGCCCCACCGTCCATACTATCTGATCATTGATGGCGAAAACAATTACGGCGAAAAAAGTGAAACAAAGAATGATTAAAACTTTTACGGGGTTGGCATGGAGTTCATCAAAACCGACGCTGAGCATCAATCCGGCCAGCAGGAAAATTCCGACTCCGGCCTGAATAAACCCGCCGTATATTCCTATTCCGAAAAAGATTAACATCTGGACAAATGATGTTTTAGTTATATCATCAAGAGTTTTCGCTTTGAACCATCTTTTGGGCCGCAATAAGAGTATGATTAGCATGCAAACCATAATAACGCCGATGGTATGATGCATTAGGCGCTCATTCAAATCGGACGCGATTTGGGCGCCGATAATGGCTCCGATTATGGCCGGGATAGCCAGCCTGAGACCATGCCTGATATTTAAAAGATGGCTGTTATGAAAGGTCCTGACTCCGACAATATTCTGCAGAAGAATGGCGATGCGATTGGTTCCGTTTGCGGCATTAGCCGGCAGACCGAGAAATATCAAAAGTGGCAAAGTAATTAGCGAACCGCTTCCAGCCAGCGTGTTTATAAATCCGGCGGCAAAGCCCGCTCCGATAACGGCCAGATACATATACCATTCCATGGCGGCGAATGTATGCGATTGGACACTTGCTGTCAACAGTTGAATTGTCCAAATATTAGGCTTGCCTTAGCGAAATATTCTTCTCTTATTTCAAATTATCAATTCAATAAAAAGAGGCCAGGTTGGAAAATTCAAGATTATCTCATAAAAGGTATGCCGCGATATTGGGGGCGGCGTTTTTAATTCTCTGGATTATGCTGTCAATAAATCCTCATGACCGGCAGGATTGGGCTCTGGAGAATCTCCTGGCGGTTATCTGTGTTGGTGTTCTGGTCTTCACCGCAAGTAAATTTCCACTTTCCCGAATTTCCTATTCATTGATATTTTTATTTTTGTGTCTTCATGAAATTGGAGCCCATTATACTTATGCCCAGGTTCCCTATGACGTCTGGTTTGACTCGCTTTTCGGCCGGACATTTAATTTGATAATGGGATGGGAAAGAAATCATTTCGATAGATTTGTTCATTTCAGCTATGGGCTGCTTCTGGCGTATCCGATCCGCGAGGTGTTTTTTCGAGTCGCTCACGTAACCGGATTCTGGGGATATTTTTTGCCGCTGGATGTAACGATGTCAACTTCGATGCTTTTTGAATTATTCGAATGGGGCGCCGCCAGGATATTTGGAGGCGATCTGGGGGTGGCTTATCTGGGTACGCAGGGAGATATCTGGGACGCTCACAAAGATATGGGTCTGGCCAGCCTGGGGGCGTTTTTGGCAATGCTGGTGACGGCTTTTATAAACTATCGCCTGCAAAGAGATTTTGCCCGGGAATGGTCGGACAGTTTAAAAGTAAAAAATAATTTGCCGCTTGGTGAAGATGAGATTAAGCGATTGATAAAGAAACGAAAAGATGAAAGTGAATAGATATAATTAGGGGCAAAAAATGAAACTGCTAATGATATACACCGACAAATTTGCTTATAAAACCAGCGTCAAGGCGGTTGATGAGCTTCCCGATGTTGAGGAAAAACGCGAGATTGCTGATACGCTGGTTGGATTTATACAGGTTGAAAAAGAAGATGAAGAAAATCTATCAGTGGTCGAGACAAAAATGATTAAAAACCTTAAATGGGCCGCTCGAAAAAACGATACGCGAAAAATACTTCTGCATTCATTCGCCCATTTATCTGAAAGCAAAGCTTCACTCGAATCTACAAAACAATTATTTGACAGCGCTGAGCTAAGATTAACCAAGGCGGAATACGAAGTATCACAAACGCCGTTGGGATATTTTCTTGATCTGGATATTCAGGCTCCGGGCAAATCGCTGGCCCGGATTTTTGTGAGTATCTGATTAGCGATATGCTTTATGTACCAGAATATATTCTTTGGCAAGTTTTCCATATTCGCGGGCTAATTTTTCGGTCAAATGAACTTTGCTGGTCATTTTTTTGTCTGCCGTTTTGGCATCTCGAAACGTTGACTCAATTATGGCAAGGTCGGCTCCTTTGATCAAATTCTTATTGAACTTTTCCGTTCCGGTATCACCGGTTATGGCGATAGTCTCATCGCCACATGAAATTCGATATCCGAGAGCGGGGAGAGGGTCGGTTATTCCGGCTCCGGCAATACTGCCGTGATGAGTCATTTTATATGCTTTAATATTCATCCCGGCGACGGAACGCGCGTCGCCATCGCCAATATAACCCAGAATAATTGGAAATTCAGTTGTCAAATCGTACATCCGTATGAATTCACGCACAATGGATTCAACTTCAATGCAATTGACCGGAGTATTTATAACGAGCGTATCTTCGCGGCCAATCATGCGGAGAAAACCCAAAAGCGAATGAAGTCCGCCCATATGATCAAAATGTCCATGAGTAATGAAAATGGCGGTTAATATTCCGTAATTGATTTTGTTTTTTAATAAATCTCTTAGAATGCCATCACCGCAATCAACTAATATTGCGCCTTCTGAATTTTCGATCCATATTTGATTGGCAATCCCTGCCCGGGAATATAAAATATCAACAGTCAGTGATTTGCCTATCCACCGAGCATGATTGTTTTTATCAAGATCCATGATTTATTTTCTGCATTGGTTGTTAATTCGAAATAAACAGAAAATTTGTTATAGCTTTTTGGGACCGATATTTTTTATTTTAACGATCTTCTTCGCATTATTACTTTTTGATGAGCAATCGCACCCTTCACATCCCTGACCTTTACTTTCTTTCCATAAAATTTTGCCGACATACCAGACAGCAACAATAACAACAACAGAAACAATTATTAGCTCATACATATCAGCCTCAATTAATCTAACCCCAAGAGCTTTCCACCCTGATATACGATCAGCGCCAGTCCATACGCAAGGGACAAAGTATAAATTATTTGGTAAAACAGTTCTTTCCAGGATCCTGATTCACGCAGGAATATAGCAAGTGCAGCCATGCACGGAGTGTACAAGAGGATGAAAACAACAAAAGCGTAGGCGATTAATTTGGAGTAAGCCGGGTCATGGGCCAGTTTTTGCCTTAGCGATGTCGATTCTCCACCGGAGTCGCCGACTCCATAAATAGTCCCCATGGTTGACACTACTACTTCTTTAGCTGCGAAACATGAAACGAGGGCAATACCCAAACGCCAGTCGAATCCAAGGGGGGCAATTATCGGTTCAATTGTTTTGCCAAGTCTGCCGGCAAAACTATTCAATAATTGTTCGGCCGCCTTACTGTTTTCAAAATTGGCCGGGGTCGCTTCCAATTCGCCTCCCGTCAAATTACCAGTCTCATGCAGTGAAAGGGCCTCTCCGGCAAGAGAAGCATAATCCTGTGAAAATGTATCGGTCTGTGGAAAGGTCATCAAAAACCACATGATTATGGAGATGCTCAGAATAATTGTGCCCGCTTTTCTCAGGTACAGCCATGAGCGTTCCCACATGTGAATAAACAGCGAACGAAGAGTTGGCACCCGGTAGGGAGGAAGTTCCATAATGAATGGCGCTGACATGCCTTTGAATCTGAAAGTACGGAGAATCTTGACCATTGCGACGGCAATAACTATTCCCAGAACATAAATAGAAAAAACAATATTACCGGCGTTTTCCGGCCAGAACGCTCCACACACGAGAATATAAACCGGCAGCCGGGCTCCACAGCTCATAAAAGTGGTCACGTGCAATGTAACTAACCGATCGGTTCTGTCTTCAAGAATGCGAGCGCCCATATAGGCCGGCACCGAACATCCAAAACCGATAATCATCGGTATGAACGATTTGCCGTGCAGGCCAATCTTATGCATGATGCGATCCATGATAAAGGCCGCTCGAGCCATGTATCCGCTGTCTTCGAGAATCGCAATACATAAAAACAGCATCATAATATTGGGCAAAAAGACGATAACGCCGCCGACCCCTCCGATAATGCCGTCAATTAATAATGAACTAAGCAGGCCGTCAGGCAACGCCGACTGCAGCCAACCGGATAAAATTGAGATGCCGCTTTCAATCCAATCCATGGGGTATTTGCCCAGAGTAAAAGTCAGATTAAACATCAGCCAAATCATAAAACCAAAAATTGGCAAACCCAGGACGGGATGGATAAGAGCCATATCGATTTTATCGGAAATGTCGTGGCGGTGAGTTCCGGTAAATGTTATCGCTTCCGTGCAGGCGCCGCTGATATAGGCATATCTTCGATCCGAAACGACCGCTGCTGTATCATCGCCAAAAAAAGTCTCTATATTATTTCGAGAATCATCAATGGCCTTGTAAAATTTGGCATCGGAAACGGCATTTTCAAAATAGGATAGGATTTCCTTGTCATTTTCAAGAAGTTTGAGAGCCAGCCAGCGCGCGCGATATCCATCAGTCAGGGATGAATAATTATCGAGCGATTTTTCGACCCGGGTAAGCTCAGTTTCAAATTCTCGTCCATAGTTTATTTCAATCGGGTTGTTTTTCCTGCCATTTCGGATCGTTTCAATTGCGGCCCGAATCAAATCATCCATACCTTTTCGTTTTGATCCTATTGTAGGAATCACCGGGACGCCCAGAAGCTGAGACAGCAATTTGGCATCAATTTGGATTCCCCGAGAAGCAGTCATGTCGCTCATGTTGAGTGCGATTACAATCGGAATGCCCAGTTCAATAATTTGCGTCGTCAAGTATAAATTTCGCTCAATATTTGTAGCGTCCACGACATCAACAACGACGTCAGGTTTTTCCTTTATTATATAATTGCGCGCTATTATTTCTTCGATGGAGTAGGCTGAAAGGGAATATGTCCCGGGAAGATCGATCAATTTATAGCGATGACCATTAAAATTAGAAATGCCTTCTTTTTTCTCAACAGTTACGCCGGGATAATTGCCGACATGCTGGTTAGCGCCGGTAAGATTATTAAAGATAGTAGTTTTCCCGGAATTGGGATTTCCGGCCAAGGCGATTGTAAATTCCTGTTTATCCGAATTCAACTTCCTTCACCTTGATTTTTAAGGCTATCCCTCGTCCAATCCCCAATCTGGTTTGTCGGACTTCAAGTCCCACCGGTCCATGCCCTGAATTGGCAATTATAGTAAAATGCACCCCCGAATTAAGCCCCATCGATGCGATTTTTTCACGAAGTCTGAATCCCCCATCCAAACCCACCAGTTGATATATCTTGCCAACTCTGGCTTCACTAAGGCTAAGCTGGCCGAATTCAGTCGCGGTAGTCATTTTATTCTCCGATGCACAATGCGTTTTACCAAACATAATTATCTAACCCGTTTATTCTTATTTTGTTTCAACTCAGCCTTTTTCTGGCAGTCCCTGCAGATTCCAAAAATCTTATAATGATGAGAATGAGTCTCAAATTTGTATTTTCCTGCAATAGCCCTTTCTTCGGCATCCAGAATCTCACTGGAAAATTCAACAATCTTATTGCAATTCTGGCAAATCAGATGGTGATGATGTTTGGAATTGATAGTATGCTCAAAGCGGGTTATGCCGTCATTAAAGGATACTTCTCGCGCCAGGCCGCTGCCGGCAATAATTTTCATAGTCCGATAAATGGTGGCATATCCGACTTTCAGACTGAGTTTATTTAGGATTAAATTAAGATCATCAACCGAAACATGCTTGTTCGTCGATAAAAAGGCGTCGAGTATAATTTCTCTCTGGGCGGTTTCTTTTAGTCCCGAAGATTTTATGTACTTATTAAAGACCTTATGGGCGTCAACGCTCATAAACACTCCTGAAAATAGAAATTGATAATCATTATCAATTGGCAGTAATATAGATCACTTTTACTTAATGTCAAGGCTTAAGAATAATAAAATGCGCAGACAACCATGTTTATGTATCTCGTTACTACAATAATAGTTGCGCCATTTAGCGATAGTCAAAGACAATGTTTGGTCTTTATGTGATGTTTCGGACATATAATTTATTTATAAACTGGATATAGCGGTTGGAGAAGTTTTTGGGAAAAATATTGGGATTTGGCCGATATTTTAATTGTGGTGAGAATAGAAATGTCAATACTTATACAAGGCTGTGTTAAATAGAAGTTTAAATCAATAAATTACGGAGGATTAAGCGTGAAAAATTTATTTGTTATTATTGTGATTTCCGCAGTTTTGCTAGGGTGCGGATCATCGCGGCAGGTACATCGGCTCGATCCCGAGACCGTCACCGATGTCAGCGGAAAGTGGAATGATACCGACGCCAGATTAGTCGCTGAGGAAATGGTCGGCGATTGCCTCTCGCGGGTCTGGCTTACCGATTTTGTGGCGGCTGCCGGGCAGAAACCTTTTGTTACGGTTGGTCCGATTCGCAATAAGAGCAGCGAACATATCGATACGGAGACATTCACGACCGATTTTGAACGCGAGCTTATAAACTCGGGCCAAATAAAGTTCGTTGCTACGCGCGATCAAAAAGAGGATGTGCGCGCGGAAAGGTATGACCAGCGGGATTTCGCGTCGCGCGAGACGATGAAACAACTGCGGGCAGAGACCGGCGCCGATTTTATTCTCCTGGGCGCGATAAAATCAATCGTTGATGAAGCGGGAGGAGTTCGAGTAGTTTATTATCAAACCGATTTGGAATTAATCAATATTGAGACGGCCGAAAAAGTCTGGATAGGGACCAAGAAAGTCAAGAAAGAAATTTCAAAGGGTAAAACGAGTTGGTAGGAATCACGCGATTGATTTTAATTCGAAGCAAATTGATAATTACTCTGCTGCTTATTTTTGCACTGGGTGTCTATTCCGGTTGCAGCTCGGTTGCGACACAAAAGGCTTTTTATGAACCGATTGAAGCCGAACTTAGGCAGGGCAATTTTTCATCGGCGGTGGCTCAAATTGAGAAGGCAAAAACTGACGGAAAGTACAAAAAGAAGGATCGCTTTTTGTACTTTCTTGATGCCGGTTTGGCCTATCATTATAATCTTCAGTTTGATTCCAGCAATTTACGCCTGACCGAAGCTGAAGACGCCGCAGACGAATTATATACCCGCAGTATCTCACGGGCGGTAGGTTCTATGATACTAAATGATAATATCCTTGAGTATGCCGGCGAGGATTACGAGATACTATATTCAAATCTTATCAAAGCCTTGAATTACGGTACCCTGGATTTTTTTGACGATGCCTTCGTCGAGATTCGCCGGGCCAACGAGAAACTGAATCTTCTTGAGCAAAAGTACCGCGATGAAGCCGATATGCTGAATGCTCAAAACAAAGATGAATCTTCCCGGGTCGATATTAACTACGAGGCCAAGGCAGCCCGATTTAATAATTCCGCTTTTGCCCGCTATTTGAGCATGCATATGTATGCCGCCGACGGAAAATATGATGATGCCGAGCTTGATTATGATTTAATGCGGCGGGCATTTATTGAGCAGCCCCATATATATGATTTCGATATGCCGGATGTTATCTACGCTTCTGATTCGCAAGCTGTTTTATCAATCGTGGGATTGATTGGCTTTGCACCGGTCAAAGAAGCTATGAATTTACGATTGCGGACCGATAAAGAATTAAAACTTGTACAGGTTTTGTATGATGATCCCAATAAGCCGAATAGCGAGTATGGCCATATCCCAATGGATGTCAAAGAGGATTATTATTTCAAGTTCTCTATTCCGCAAATAGTTACCCAGCCCACCTATATAAAAAGTATTCGCGTCTTCGCCGACGATGCCTATCTGGGTGATTTGCGATTAATTGAAGATATCGGAAAAACCGCTATTGAGACTTTTGAGGCGAAGAAGTCTTTGATATATCTAAAGACCCTGGCACGGGCAATTGCAAAAGGTTTGAAAACCCACAATATGAAGAAGAAATCGGATGAGGGCGGAGGAGGCTGGCTCAAAAAGCTGGTAATAGACGCCGTATCTGACTTTACCGAAAATGCCGACTTGCGATGTTCGCGCTTGCTTCCGGGTTATATTCTGGTCGGTGATTTTGAGTTGCCTCCGGGACAGCATAATTTGAAAATACAGCTCATTGACACATCTGGAATTATAATCAAAGAGAATTTTATTGATGATTTCCAATTGGGGAAAACCAAATTTAATTTACTGGAAGTAATTCATCTGAATTAAATATTTAAAATTCTTTAGATAAAAAAGGCCGGTTATATCCCGACCTTTTTTATTGATGTTTTTTATACTTAATTACACGGCGCCGGGCCGCCTTTGAAGACGTGGTTGATTATAAAAACGGCGTCTCCGACGTTTGTCTGGCCGTCGTCATTGGCGTCGCCAGATTCCAACGGCTCCGGAGCGGGGCCGCCTTTGAAAACATGATTTATTATAAAGACCGCGTCCCCGACATTGACATCACCATCGCCATTGGCATCGCCGCATTTATAACCTGGTTCAAATACTGCCGCAAATAACCGTTCGGATATATTACCGTCTTCATCACCAACCGAAGCAACAAACTCAATTGTGCCCGGAATTATTGGTGTTCCATTTATTAAACCTTCGGCGGAAACTGACAATCCCGTTCCTGCCAGAGCATTGTCCCTGTCAGACCATGAATAATTGCCGACGCCGCCAATGGCTTCGAGTTGATAAGAATAAATAACTCCGGTCATCCCGCCGGAAATCGATTCGGTTGTTATTGCCAGAGGGGCATTTGCCTGATCGCAGGTGTAACCGGCGATAGAGACATCATCAATATTCCAACCACAATAATGCCAGGCGTAATCTGTACTGCCCATTGTCCAGCGAAGCAATACGGTGCTTTCATTGTCAGCGATTTCTGAAATATCAATTGTCTGTTCAATCCATTCGTTATCAGAAATTGTGGCGTCATTTTCCCAGACAGTTATAAAGCCTGTTCCATAACCGGCAACTTCAATAGAGGCGTGATCGTAGCGGGACTGTTCGACACCCAGCCAGCGCATGAAATTTAGAGAAACGCCAATATAACCGGTGCAGTCAAGAAGCGGCGCCGTTAGGAATCTTGGGGGTAAATTGGGCGGATAATCTCCCGCCAAATTATATCCATATACATTATCACCGGAATAGGCCGACGAAGGATCCGGATAGCCATGATCGCCGCCCTGTCCCAGAGGAGTTCCACGTTCCCATTGTCCGGTTGCAATCCAGGATTTATCGGTTTCAAAATCATCCTCAAAAATAATTATTTGCTCCGACCCGACTATAGCCGTTAACGGCGATTCAGGCGGCGGATAATAAAACTGGCCATTTATAATTTCGGATGCGCTGAAATAGTATGATATTTCGTCATCACATGATAAGCCCGGTAAGTTTGCTTGATAAGTTGTCGGATCAAGAGAAGCCATAGGTATAATTTGATATTCGTCGCCATTGATGCTGTAATGCAGGTATCCGCTATTTTCAACCGGAGTACCACCGTAGGCGCCAACAATTTCAATCGTCACAGGCATTGACTTGCCGGGAAAAACAACATTGGGAGGGCTGCCAATTACGCTAAAATCCAAGCTGTTAAATGGTACATAAGTTTGTGAAACCGTATATGCTGTCGCCAACGAAGCCTTGACCATTCTCGTCATATATTCAAAGTTCATATGAGTCGTGCTGTCAGTTGGCTGATGATATACATTGGAAAATATGTACTCCGCCGAAAACGTTGCCTGATATCCATTTTGTATAAACGGATAATGGTCAGAACCGCCGGAGCTTCCATCAAGATGACCGGTTATGCCAGTAAGAGAATCTGCCAGGTCCTGCCATAAGTACGTATATTCCATTTGTGATCCATAGTACAGAGACGCGTCATTATTGTTTTCATAGTGCCCGATCATATCCATGTTGAGCATATAAACGATGCTGTCACCGCGGCCTTTGGCATCATTGGCATAATGCCAGGAACCGTGCAGTCCCTGTTCTTCACCTGAATACAATGAGAAAATAAAAGTCAAATCGGTATCAACATCTTTAAGGATTCGAGCGACTTCCAAAACTCCGCAGGTCCCCGAACCGTTATCGTCAGCGCCAGGAGAACCGGGGACGGCATCTTTATGAGCGCCGATAATAATATGATGATCCGGCATAACCGTACCAATTTTATAGGCGTGAATATTATAGCATTCGGTGAGAACACTATAAATAGTCGCCTGAAATGTGTCAACAATGACCGAATCATAACCAAATTCAATTAATTTATTAAAAATCCAATCGCGTGAATCCTTCGCTGACTGTGAGCCGGAAACCCGAGGAGGATAAGACTCCAGATGAGTATCATAAGAATACAATGAATCCTCAAGAACTCCGGAAATCAATTCTGTTAGATTATCAGGATATCTGCCTGGATCAACAGCATGCTCAGACGGAGCGATATACTCAATTTCAATTCCATCACTACGAACCGGAAACAATTCGGATTCCGGCATTTTATCCGGCGCCATGGTTTTATCGATCCTGAAGAATCTAAGCCCAATTTCGGAATATAATAGTTCGTATTTGCCAACATTTTGCTCATCCCGGCGTTGGTCAATCGCAATTTCATTTTTTGAGATATTATTAGCCAGTAGATGCACTCTTATCCCGGCGTCTTCGATTTGTTGAGCGCCCGACTCATCGATTAAAACCAAATATCCATCGTTTAGTCTGGAAATTGGCACTGCCATAGATGATTTTAATATTAATGCGTCACTTGAGCTATTAACATCAACTTTATATAAATCATCGGCATAGGCGGTGGCATCAATACAAATAAATGCAGTGAAAAATATCACAAGATGTTTAAACATTATGGTCTCCTGTCATTCCTGTTGGCGGAACAAGTAAATGAGGTATAAATCAATATAGTTTTTTTAACCAATTCGTCAAGCCCGGTTTTTTGCCATTCCTAACCACTTAGGAGCAATAAAAATGACCCAAAAACAGTTTGGAGACTATGCCACAATCAATTACTTTGATTTGGAACAATAAGAAATGAAAGAACGCAATAAGCTTATTTCTTTCATTGGAATTTGAGTAGGAGGATTTTGTGTACAAGCTAAGCATTTTATGTAGTCTGTTTTTGGTTATGTGTTTATCGGCCATTGTTGCAGGGGATGAGTACACACGGGAAGTCTTTGATGAGAAATATAAGGCCGTGAGTACCGAAGAGGAAGTTGGACAGTTATGCGGGGAATTTATTAAAAACACTGCAGATATTGATGTGATGCGGCGAGTACAGGATAGGTGGAAACGAGATGATAAGGACGCGGCTCGGGCGTTTTTTCAGGAATTGCTTAAATCAGATATCAACTCAGCTAAATATACATATCTTTACGGTCGAGTTGCTGAATCTGCGATTGAGAAGATAAAGCTTGGACGCAAAGCAATTGTTCTCGACGCCGATTGGCCTTATGGATATCGACTTCTACTGACGACCTATGTCAGCGATTTATTCAATGCCGACGACGATAATCCAGATGCCATTGAATTGGCAAAAATGCTCGAAGAAGATATTGGGTATTTTGGTAAACTAACCGAGCTTGAGCCGGAAGAATCATATCCGCTTGAATTCATTTTTGAGCTTAATGTTTATCAGAAAAAGTATGATAAAGCCCTTGAACTGCTCAATCAGGGTCAGGCCGCCAAAGCCCGTTGGGCTTCTGACAGAACTTATGCCAATCTATATGCTCTGATGGGAAAATACACTGAAGCTCTTGAAAAGGTTGACGCAATTTTGGAAGAGCGTAAAGCTCAGGGCTCACCTGATGATGAGATTGCGATGTATCGCGATTATTATTATGGCGGAGCGTTACGAAACGCCGGTGCGTTTGACGAATTGATTAATTATCATAAATCTAAAGAGGCCTTTGCGACGAACGCAGAAGCTCATTATGATCTTGCCTGCGCATATAATCTGACCGGGGATTTGGAAAATGCTATAACGTCATTAAAAATCGCCGCCGAACTTGGATGGAACCAGATAGGCTCGACTCAGAAAGATAAGGATCTGGAATCTTTGCATGATGATCCTCTCTGGGAGGCAATAATTGGAACCATCAAGACCAATTGGGATAAGGGAGCGTCAGAGCGCAAAGAAGAGGCATTGAAAGAAAAGCTCGACGAGATTGCCCCGGAATGGTCATTACCGGACAAAGACGGCAATATAGTCAATCTGGCCGACTTAAAAGGCAAAATAGTCGTCCTTGATTTCTGGGCGACATGGTGCGGACCGTGCCGCATGACTATGCCGACTTTGAATAATTTTATTAGAAATGATGCCCATAAAGACGTTGTGGTTTTTTCGATTGATGTCTGGGAGAAGGGCCGCAAAAAGCAAATTGATTATATGACCGAAAACGATTATGCCATGATCCTGTTATACGGTAATGATGATCTGGCGAATCAATATGGAATAACCGGGATTCCAACCCTGGTTGTGATAGATAAAGAAGGCAAAATCCGCTATAAAGAAATCGGTTATAGCGAAGCTCTTTCAGATTATCTGATTTACTGGACGGAAGATTTGCTTTAGTATAAATTAAAGTTCGATGTTCAAAAGGCCGCCACAGTTGCGGCCTTTTGTTTTCAGTTTATACAAGAATCTTTTCCAACTCTTCAACCCGAGAAGCAAATAATTTGAGAGTCGCCTCAAATGGTTCAGAAGTTGTCATGTCAACGCCGCATTTCTTTAACTGCTCAATGGGGTAATCATTGCCTCCCGAGCGCAGGAGATTGAGATACCTTTCTATAATTCCCGCCTCACCGTCAAAAAATCGTTTGAGTATTGCCTGGGAAGCGGCGAATGACGTCGCATATTGATAGACATAATAGGCCCTATAAAAATGAGGTACCCGAGACCATTTGTACTTGGTGAAATTATCCATTGTATAATCGGGGCCAAAATATTTAAGTATCAGCTCCTCGAGCATGCCATTCATGACATCCGGAGACAATGCCTGCCCGCCTTCAACATATTCATGAATTTTCAGCTCAAAGTGCGCGTACAGCACTTGCTGAAAGTAGGTTCCCAGGGCGCCCATCAACCAGCGATCAGTCAGAAAAGCTTTTTTATTATCATCATCGGTTTGCTGAACGAGATAATGATGCAATAATCCCTCATTAACGGTCGAGGCAACTTCGGCGACAAAAATGGAATAATTGGCTTTTTGATATGGCTGGTTTTGATTAGCCAGGCGGCTATGCAGAGCGTGGCCCATTTCGTGGGCCAGGGTAAATTGGTTGCTCAGGGTATTGTTGTAATTCATTAAAACAAACGGATGAGTGCGATAATTGGCCCAGTTATAAGCTCCTCCAGCTTTTCCTTCGGTTTCATGTACATCCACCCAGCGGGAGTTGAATCCTTCCATAAGTACCTGATCATATCCATTCCCGAGAGTTTTTGTCGCTTCGCGAATTTCATTGACAGCGGTGGTGTAGGGAACATCAATATTAAGTTCAGAAATCAGGGGACAATATAAATCATAAGCATGGATGGTATCGAGTTTCAATATTTTCTTGCGGAGAGTCACATATCGATGCAGACCTTTTATATATTTCTGGGTCGAATCCAGAAGAGAATGATAAACCGATATCGGTATATTATAAATATCAAGAGCATGATGCAAAGAACTGTCAAAATTGCGCGCCCGGGCATAGAATACATCGGAATTAACAGATGAAGCGAGCATCGCTCCCAGGGTATTGGCATTATTGATATAAGGTTCAAAGAATTTTTCATTGGCATCGCGCCTGACGCGGGGATCCGGCGATTCCATAAATTTCGCAAAGCGCTGCTTGGTCAATTTGACCGCATTTCCGTTTTCATCCTTAATTTCAGGATATTTGATATCGGCGCTGTCAAACATCGAGAAAATGCTCTGAGGCCCCCGGCTGATAACCGCCGACTGCGCCAACAACTCCTCAACTTCTCCGCTGCGGATATGTTCTCGGGAGCGATTAAATTCTTTAATGTAAAAATCATACAGATCGGTGCGAGGGAACTTTCGCCCCATTTCCTCAAGCGATTCTTTGTCGATTTGCAATAATTCCGGTTCGATGAACGAAAAAGACGCTTCCGCCCTTGATGAAATCATCGCCGCTCGTTCAGTCATGGCTTGATATTTCGAAAGACGTCCGTCAAGATCTTTATTTAGCCGGGCGTATTGAAAGAGATCAAAAACAATTAGCGACAGTTCGGTACGAAGTTCAAGGCAGTCAAACAAAATGCCGGGAGAATTGGGGAATTTTCCCACATACTTTTTTGCTTTTTCAATTAGCATCTCTGCCTTCTTATAGCCTTGTTCCCAGGCTTCATCTGAATCAAAGATTACGGATAGATCCCATTTATGTTTTTCCTCAATATCTGAGCGTTGAAGAATCACGTTTTGTTTGGCTACCTGACTTTGTGACATTTATATTGTTCCTCGCTTTTTAATAATTACAGAATAACCAGCTCGGTTTGCCGGGGTGACAGGAAACGAGCCCCATGGTTTTCAATTACTATGTCCTCTTCAAGAGAAACATGGCCGATATTTTCAAGGGTAATTCCCAATTCCAGAGTGAATACATTTCCGATTTCCATGGGAATATTGGGCGATTTTCCATAACGCTCCCACTGCGGCCCGATAAGGGCGCCGCCGTCATGAACAAATTGTCCCAGTTGATGACCAAGGGCATGTTTGTATTCTGGAAATCCTTTATTTTTCAAGACACTTCTGGCGTAAGAATCCACCGTCAGTCCGACATCTCCGGGCATGCATAGCCTGGCTGATTCGCTGATAATATTTTTTATTAACTTAAAAGCATTTAGCACTCCATCGGGTGCTCCGCTCTCATTCGTTTTTTTGAAATAAACAAGCCTCTGCAAATCAGAACAATAACCCTTATAATTCACTCCAAAATCAATATGCAATATTTCTCCCGGCTCAATTATGGCATCGGTCGGCGTGCCGTGACCGGGCATAGTTTTATCTCCGGCATTGACAATTGTCGGGAAAGAAATGGTATATCCCAGAGATTCAATTTCGGCTTCCGCAAGGTCTGATATTTCTTTTTCGGTCATACCGGTTTTAAGCCTGCCGACGGCGTTATCCCATGCCTGACATGCAAGTTTGGCCGCCTTGGAAATATTATCAATTTCAATCTCTGATTTACGGCTGCGCAGTTTTGAACAAATCTCTTCAGCCGAAATCAATTTATCAATAAAATGCGTGCCTTTTAGATAATCGCATAACAGATGATACATCCCGTGCGTCAAGCCATCGGCTGAAGGATTTTCTTCGGAGTAATTTATCGCGATTGATTGGGGATTTAGTTTTGCAAGGGTTTCCTGGATTATACCGGTCACGCCTTCGTCATAAGGAATAATTTCCGTGAAATATCCACTGCGCTGGTGGTCGGCCTGATCAATACTGCCAATAATGGCAATCGCCTCGCCCGAGCGAGTATAAAGAAAAAATGAAGGCCAGACAACTTCGTGTCCGACTACAAGAGACATGACAGGATCATTCGTGACCTCTGTTTCTCGAACAAAAACCATCCACAAATCGATATCCAATTCTTCCAGTAAATGCGGAACTTGTGTAATTTTACTTTTTATAATATCCATTTCCAAACCTCATTTAATGTATAAACCGCCAATTTAGTCAAAGATTGCAAATAAGACAATATGAACTTTTCCTCAAACTATTTTTAGTAGCCCTTGAGCGTCAATTAACAATATATTATCTTCCGCAGGTAAGCAAATTATGAATGTACCCAAACGCTGTTGAGTTATGTAAATGACTGATTGGTTAGTAGACAAATTGAGAGCGTATTTTCCATTTGGATTGCAGATTTCAAAGGCCTCCTGGAATTTGTTCAATTTAAGATCGCATCTGACGAATTATCAAGACGTTTACCAGGCGACAAATATAAAATACCTGAGAGAGCTGGCTCATCTTATCAATCAGGATAATATACGACAAATGAAGACCGGAGTTTTTATCCATGCCGGACAAATTAACACTGCCGGGCTGATTACTGATATTCTCAGGTATCTGCTTATTCGGTACTGTCATCAAGACTACCCGGATATTATCGATAAAGCCCTGAGAGAAGTAAAAACAGAGGGCGCTCAGAAAGCCATGGAAAAAACGGCTCCGGTTTTTGTAGATCATTATCCGCCCCCGGAAGTAATCTATGGGATGCGTGCGCGGGACGAATACCTGATCGAAAACACCGGGAATATTAAAAATCAGGAATTGATTCTTGCCGAAGCGATTATCTTGAATCTGACCGTTGCTAATCCGGCTTTCAATATCCTGAAATCTCTTTTCGATGATTCCGAGTTTGATTCCAAGAGCCGGTATTCGTTGTTAATAAGAGAGCTGGAGACTATATTCGCCAGCCTGCCCGTATTTGAACCTTTGGGGGTGCATTTGTTTGAATGCCTCAAAGCCCCAATGAAAGCCTGTCCTGATTCGCTCGAAGATCAACTCGAATATATAAAGGCCAATTGGTTATCATTTTTGCCGAAGTCGATTCTTGAAGCAATAATTAGAGCCCGAGATATCTCATCTGAAGAAAAGAAGATCAGGGGGGCTGGACCCGGCCCGAATATCCCATTGACATTCGATAATCGGGCACAGTGGTTTGAAGGAACTTATCCTGAGCATGCTGCCTTTAGCCATGACGCCGACTGGATGTCAAATGTCGTTCTTATGGCCAAATCGGTTTATGTCTGGCTCGATCAGCTTTCGAAAAAATACGGGCATCATATAAAATATCTCAGCGATGTCCCAAATGAAGAGCTGGATTTATTGTCCGGTTGGGGATTCACGGGATTATGGCTGATCGGGCTTTGGGAACGCTCATCGGCATCCAAAAAAATAAAACAGATTATGGGCAATCCGGAAGCTGCTCCATCGGCATATTCAATATTTGATTATGCCATCGCTCATGACCTTGGAGGCGAGTCGGCTTACGCGAATCTCAAGGATCGCGCCTGGCAAAGAGGCATCAGGCTGGCCAGTGACATGGTTCCTAATCACATGGGCATATATTCCAGGTGGGTAATTGAACACCCTGATCGGTTTTTAAATTTATCTGAAGCGCCATATCCATGGTACAGCTACACCGGTGTGAATTTGTCGGAAAATGACAGAACCGTTATCCAGATTGAGGACGGATACTGGGAGAAAAGAGATGCCGCTGTGGTTTTCAAAAGAATCGACAAATGGACCGGGGAAGCCAAATATATCTACCACGGCAACGACGGCACCAGCACCCCCTGGAATGATACCGCACAATTGAATTTTCTAATACCGGAAGTGCGTGAGGCTGTAATTCAGACAATCCTTACGGTTGCCCGAAAATTCTCGATAATCCGTTTCGATGCCGCCATGACCCTGGCCAAAAAACATTATCAAAGACTATGGTTCCCCAAACCGGGAGAGGGAGGCGATATTCCCACCCGTTCTCAATTTGCGATGTCGCGCGGAGATTTTGACAGGTATTTTCCACATGAATTCTGGCGTGAAGTAGTTGACCGAGTTGCCGCGGAAGTTCCCGATACGCTTCTTTTGGCCGAAGCATTCTGGCTGATGGAAGGATATTTCGTCAGAACTCTTGGGATGCACCGGGTTTATAACAGCGCTTTTATGAATATGCTTAAAGATGAGGATAATTCAAAATATCGAACGACAATTAAAAACGTTCTTGAGTTTAGCCCGCAAATATTGAAACGTTTTGTCAATTTTATGAGCAATCCTGACGAAGAGACTGCGGTTGGCCAATTCGGTAAGGGCGACAAATATATAGGAATAGCGGTCATGATGGTCACTATGCCGGGCCTGCCCATGTTCGGACATGGTCAAATAGAAGGATTCACCGAAAAATACGGTATGGAATATTACCGCGCTTACTGGGATGAAACCCCTGACAATAGTTTAATTGGCCGTCATAAACATGAAATATTCCCCCTGATGAGGCGCCGCAATCTATTCAGCGGCTCTGAAAATTTCGCCTTTTTCGATTTTGTACGACATGATGGAAATGTCGATGAAAATGTTTTGCCTACTGCAATCGCTTCGAAAATGAACGGGCTATTATCATTTATAATAATTCTTACGGTTCAACCGAAGGCCGGATTCATACCTCCACGGCTATCAATATTAAAGAAGGGGAGGATAAACAACTTATTCAAAAATCAATAGGCGAGGCGTTAAGTCTCAACGCTAACGAAAACATATTTTACAAATTCCATGATTACAATGTGGGATTGGAATATTTGCGCAGCGCCCGGCAAATAGCAAACGATGGATTGCATGTATTCCTTAATGGCTATCAGTATCATGCCTTTTTGAATTTCGTGGAAATTTATGACGTAAATGGCGTGTGGGGAAAATTGAATGAAAGGCTTGGGGGAAGAGGAGTTCGGAATCTGGAAGAAGAATTAAAATTTATGCAATTGGAACCGGTTCTGAATCCTTTGCGGGCAGTTTTATCGCAGAAGACAATTGATTCCATAAAAGGCGGCGCCAAAGAAGGCATGAGTATCATTAAAAAAGATATCAGTAAGTTGTATGATGCAATAATGGCATACATGAATTGGGTTACCATGGATGAAAGCATAATGTCCGCATCAATTATGAATATTGAAAAATTAAGTTTGTTGTGTTCAGATAAACGCCTGGCAGATTCAATAATCGGGCGAGAGCATATTTTGTTGGGCGCTATAATTATTGATTCCTTTAAGAAATTGCAGGCGGGAAAATCAGAGATAAGACAAAGGGAATTCATAAATGACTTGTTTAATGACTGGATGTTGAGACCTGCTCTTAGATCATGTTTTGAATCAATCGCAGGTGATGAATCCACGGCATATGCAGATGTTCTGCTGACTGAGGTTCTCGTTAAATTCCCGGAACTTGTGTCCGATTTATATGAGAAGGAAGAAATAAAATTCGGCGGAGATTTTATTGATACCGGGTTCGTAAAGGAATATTTACAGGTCAACGAATATGAAGGCAATTGGTATTTTAATAAAGAGTATTTTGAAAAATTAATTGAGACTCTTTTGAGTTTAACTATCATTAAAAATCCCCAAAAATCACTATCTAAGAAAAAATATTCGGCTTTGTGTAAAGTCGCTTTGAATTCCAAAAAGATGGCGGAAAAATTGTCATATCGATTGGATAAGTTTGTAATCCTTAAATAATAGCCAAAATCATGCCAAAGCATCTGATATCCATGTCTAAATATTAAGCAGTTGCTGTTATATAAGTTAACTGATTTTAGTTAAAGCGTAAAATCATGATTTTTTTCAAAATAATTTAAATTGCCGTGTCTGCGTGTCCGATAATCCGAATATGACAAGTTTATTCAAGGAAGATGCTAATCGAAAACTCAGGCGTCCGGCCGCCAAAGCTTTGCAAGTCTTTGATATTCATACTAAACAACTTATGGGTCATACTCTCGATATGTCGCTGGAAGGTATGAAACTGCTGAGCGTATATCCGCTCCGGGTTCATCATTTGTATTTCTGCCGGGTGCCGCTCGATAAAAAAATCTATGGATACAGTGAATTATCGTTTGATGCCGAATGCCGGTGGTGCAAGAAAAACGAAGAAACCGGGTTTTATAATTCCGGCTATTTGCTCAAATTCCATAAGGCCAAAAATATCGAAATAATAGAAGCGGTCCTGCGCGAATGGATGATGGATCATTCCGACAGACTCAATTCGCATCTAAAAGTCGAGCGCCGTAAAGGTCCGCGTTTCATTCCCAGTATCTTTGGAAAAAAGAAATAGTAATTATCTCCAAAGATCGGATTTCTAAGGCGATTTTGCCGTCATCAACACTCCAAGATGGATTAGTTTTGTAAATAAGTACTTTTGGGTCATATCAAATCGGTGTTGATTACGAACACACCCCGTCCGGCTGATGAACGGACGGGTACATAGGTAACAGATTGATCCGGGCAGATAGGTAACACTTTTTGTTAAATAAATCAATCATAGTCTTTTTTTGTTCTCTTTTTTGTATTCGGTGGTCTGATAATGCTGCAATGATAATCATCAAGAAG
>JBDREQ010000016.1:0-17275 GCA_043819555.1 Candidatus Zixiibacteriota bacterium
CGAAACCACGGGGATTTCGACCGACAATTCTGGATACCCGCAAAAGCCCTTTCAGATCTTGCTCGGGTATGAAAATTTGAATGGCGGTTTGGTTTCGTAATCACCACCGAGTTGATATGACCGAAAACGTTAATCTGAGGAAACAAACCCATTTTGTTTTTTGCAGATCGGTGTTCCGAGGGCGACAGCCCGAAAAACCCAACAGATTCCCCCCCCATTAGTGACATGTCGTGTTAATATAGAATTTTGTGGCTGAACATTGAAAGGAGTTCAGTCATGCGATGTGGTAAATGGGATTCGAAAATGAAAGCCAGGATCGTTCTGGAAGGATTGGCGGGTCGTTCAGTATAAAAGATTTGAGGTGAGTACTAGGTTGGTCCGACGCAGTTTTATCGATGGCGCGATCAAATCTTGAACAAGGCTTATTTGGAACGAGGTTTGAACCATAAATTTCCGAATGGTGTCCGGGGTCACAAACTGCATCTGATGTGGACAAAGGTAGCCAGACGACGTTGCTAAGATTCATGAATGCCTGTTCCAGCCGCAAAGTTCATCAGGCGTTTAACGGCTATAATAATCCCCAAAAGCAATGCCGAGACGGAGCGGATGAGGTGGACAATAATGTAAAATGTATTTGGTATCGTGATGAAAAAAGGCCTAATCTTCTTTGCCTTTTGGCGGGAATTATTATATTTTGGTGGAACCATACGGATAGATTGGCAAAATCCTTAATTTGGCGATTTTCATTTATTGGGGAGGTTTGTTATCGCACCGCTCAGTCATGACCCGCAGTTTCGTTCGGAAATTAAACTTTTGATTGCCGACGAAAGAAAACTCTTCAGGCAGGGGCTTATTGCCCTTTTTACCAAGGAACCCGGAATTCTTGTCGTTGGCGATAGCGGCGATGGTGTTGAAACCTTCGAACTCGTTATGAACAAAAACCCAGATGTAGTGCTTCTGAACATACGTTTGCCTCTTTTGGATGGACTGGGAGTCGCACGGCGCTTAAGAAAAAAGACTGAAACTCCTGAATTCATATTTATGGCGAACTCTCATAACGAACAGATGATGCGAGAGGTCTTTGCTCTCGGTGGACGAGCTTACCTATTGCAGGATTGCGACTTTCGAGAAATGGTTTTTGCGATCAAGAAAGCTTCGATGGGTGATTTTTACCTGACAGGCCCCGCCGGACGCGAAATGGTCGACGAATACCTTAGCCCAACATTGGGCGAAGATGTTGAATACGGGAAAATATCACACCGTGAAAAAGAACTGGCAGTTTTACTCGCCGATGGCTATTCAACAAAAGAAGCCGCCGGATACCTAAATATCAGTATAAAAACCGCCGAAAATCACCGGGCAGCAATTATGAAAAAGATAAAGGCTAAAAACGTCACGGATATTGTAAAATTCTGTATTCGAAATAATCTGATTAAAATATAGAGTATTTTGACCACACTTAGGTATAATTATTATAAAATATAGGGATAATATTTTGCGCAATAGTTGTTATTGGCTATTGTGAAAATTTTCACTAATTGTATATTCATGAGTTATTTTGGAAACCGTGCGGCCGCTTTTGCACAGAGTCGAGCAGGGCAGAGTATTATGCCGCCCGGGCAAGGAGAAATAATACAGCAGTTTTCACGTGAGTCTGTAAATTAACTAAGGAGAAAAACAATGTCTGATTATGTTGCTGATTTTATGGCCAGGCTTAAGGCCAAGAATCCGGCTGAACCCGAATTTCATCAAGCCGTTCAGGAAGTCATTGAATCGGTTTCGCTGGTTCTGGATAAACACCCCGAATATCGCAATGCCAAAATTATGGAACGTATTGCTGAGCCGGAAAGAGTTATTATGTTCCGCGTGCCGTGGATGGACGACCAGGGCAATTATCAAGTCAATCGCGGCTTTCGTATTGAAATGAATAGCGCCATTGGGCCATACAAAGGGGGGCTGCGTTTTCATCCTTCAGTCAACCTCGGTATCCTGAAGTTTTTGGCCTATGAACAAGTTTTCAAAAACAGCCTGACAACTCTGCCGATGGGCGGAGGCAAGGGCGGATCCGATTTTGATCCCAAGGGCAAAAGCGATAATGAAGTTATGCGTTTCTGCACCAGCTTCATGATGGAACTGTTCCGTCATATCGGGCCGAATACAGACGTTCCGGCTGGTGACATTGGCGTTGGCGGCCGTGAAATTGGTTTTCTCTTTGGGACCTACAAGAAAATCCGTGATGAGTTCACCGGCATATTAACCGGTAAGGGTATCAACTGGGGCGGTTCTTTGATTCGCCCGGAAGCGACCGGTTATGGCGCGGTTTATTTTGCGGCCGAAATGCTGGCTACTCGCGGCGAAACTCTCGAAGGCAAAACCTGTTTGGTTTCAGGTTCCGGAAATGTCTTCCAGTATACTGCTGAAAAGATTCTTGATCTCGGCGGCAAAGTTATCACCGCTTCTGATTCAGGCGGTTATATTTATGATCCGGATGGTATTGATCGCAAAAAACTGGCCTGGATTATGGATCTCAAGAATGTTCGCCGCGGCCGCATCAAAGAATATAGCGACCAATTCAAATCCGCTACTTATACTCCGGTTGATCCTAAGCTTGATCATAATCCACTCTGGGATCACAAAGCCAATTGCGCTTTCCCGTCAGCGACGCAGAATGAAATCAATGCCGTCGATGCTCAAAATCTGATCAACAACGGCGTTTATGTTGTTTCCGAAGGCGCCAATATGCCGACCGTTCCGGAAGGTGTGGATATTTATCTGAAAAACAAGATTCTCTATGGTCCGGGCAAAGCCGCCAACGCCGGCGGTGTCGCGGTTTCCGGTCTTGAAATGTCGCAGAACAGCATGCGCTACAGCTGGACTCGCGAAGAAGTTGACAGTAAGTTGCATGGCATCATGAAGAGCATTCACAAAACCTGTATTGAAGCGGCCGATGCATATGGCCAAAGCGGCAATTATGTCGTTGGCGCCAACATTGGCGGTTTTGTCAAGGTTGCCAATTCGATGCTTGACCAGGGTATCTTCGGATAAGCAACCCACATCGTTAGTTATTTTTTACTGCTATATAAAAAGCGGGGAGAATTTTCTTCCCGCTTTTATTTATGTAGGTCGAAATCCTCGCGGTTTCGACAAAAATATATTAAGCCTGTGTCAAATGCTCAAAGCGGGAACCCACCTCAAAAAAACGCTGCGCTTTTTTTAAGATGGGCCACGTGTCCAAAAAGAAAATCATCAAACCAAAAAGAAAAAGGAAACGTTCTTGATATTAATAAAAAAAAAGTGTTACCCATGTGCCAGGTCTATTTTGTTACCCGGGTATGGGTCTGTTCAAGCACACGAGGTGTAGTTGACGCCTGCCGCCCACCCAATAATGTCGGGTTTCTCATTCATTTCATTCGTTTGGAACCCGACCTACCGGATTATTCTTCTGGCGATACGCATAAAATTTAATCATCCCTCTATCTCATCCGCTGTCTTCAAATCAATTGGTGTGCCTCGTTTGCGGAGGTTCTCGATAAGAGAAAGCTTGTAGCCTTCCGGTTTGTCAGTTGGGAGTTTGACTTTGATAGTAACGTCATCCGCGTCGATGCGAAATACGGCAGTTATCAAAAGTATTTTATCATATTCTTTTTCACCCGAGGTAATCGGGAGAAAGTTGCCTTCGGGTTGATATTTCTCCATCAATTTCTGGAGAGCGAAACATCTTGCGTTTTTGTCATTGACAATTCCCGCCCGCCCTTTGATTAATACTGATTTAAACAAATGCGTTGCTCCTCCCGCATTATTATCGGACAGCCAGTAAGAAGGTATGATCGAAAGAGGAATATCAACGCTGAACGTTACCCTTGGAGTGAGTACCAATAAATCATATTTTTCGCCTTCGACCGCTCCATGAAAGTAAATAACGCGGTCGATTGAGATAAAATTCACCGGAATGACGCGTGGATAGCCATCCTTAGTCATAATTCCCAGATACCCGACGTCGGCTTCGGATGCGATTTGATCGAACACCGCCATATCTTTTGATTCAAGTTTCTTCCGTCTCATATTTCAGTCCTTTCGGTTTACCAAAAACCTATCGTATTATAATGAGATTCTATCCGCAGTTCAATCTGGATTTTCTCCCGTTCCCTGCGTATTATCCCGTATATCTTTATTACGTTAGACCGATGACCTGAATGAGCCAAATATTTTGAGAGATTATGATTTAAATGATCTGGAGCATGGGCGCGGGAGCCGGTTTGTCCGTTTTCAGGATTTGATGAAATTTCGGATAAACAATGTGCTTTTGGTCTCAAGCCTGTACGACTCATTTATTCTCGGAGAAGACGGGCAATTATACGAAATGCTCGTCAGCGAATATATCGGTTTGAATCTGTCGCAGCCGCCCGGACTGACTCGAGTTTCCAGCGGCAGGGAAGCTTTGGAACAACTTCATGAAGGCATTAAGTATGATTTAATTATAACGACCCTGCGCCTGGATGATATGCATGTTCTGGAGTTTGCCAAACAATTCCGCAATTCCGGAAATGACACGCCTCTGGTTTTATTGACATACGATAATCGCGAACTCAACGAATTGACTTCCCGTCCCGAGATTAAGCACTTTAATAAAATCTTTATGTGGCAGGGGAATTTTAATATTCTTCTGGGGATTATCAAGTGTATCGAAGATCTCGCTAATGTCGAACATGACACTAATCTGATCGGCGTCCAATCGATTATTTTAGTCGAGGATAATGTCAAATTTTATTCCTCATATCTGCCAATAATATATGCCGAACTTCTGCGGCAGTCTCAACATGTAATATCAGAGGGCATCAATCTCGCTCATAAACTGCTTCGCATGCGCGCCCGTCCTAAAATTCTACTATGTACCGATTATGAGGAAGCCTGGGATTATTATGTCAAGTATCATGAATCGATTTTGGGGATAATCTCCGACGTTCAATTTCCACGACAAGGGAAGTTCGATCCGAAAGCCGGCGTGACTTTTGCGAAGGAAATCATAAAATATCATCCTGATATCCCGATTTTATTACAATCATTTGACCCGCAAAGGGAATTAGAGGCGCATGAGATCGGTGCTTCGTTTCTTCTTAAAAATTCGCCAACACTGCTTCAGGAATTAAGCCGTTTTATGAAAGAATATTTTAGCTTTGGTGATTTCGTTTTCCGGTTTCCGAACGGCAATGTCGTCGGACGGGCTTCGGACCTCCGGGAAATGCGCGATAAACTGAAGACCATTCCAGAGGAAAGCTTACTATTTCATGCCGAGCGAAACCATTTTTCCAACTGGCTCAAAGCGCGGACCGAGTTTTTATTGGCATATAAAATACGTCCCCAAAAGGTATCTGATTTTAAATCGATTGATGAGGTTCGGCAGTACCTGATTTCACGTTTGCAGGAATACCGGGTTTCTCAGCAGCGCGGCGCCATCATTGATTTTGATCCCGAGACTTTTGATCCCGAGGCGACCTTTGCCCGTATCGGTGGCGGTTCGCTGGGTGGTAAAGGCCGCGGTTTGGCATTTGCCGGGACATTGATTAATTCTTATGATACAACTTACAAATTTAATGGCGTTAGGATTTTTGTCCCACCGTCGGTGATTCTTGCAACCGATGTTTTTGACCGTTTCATGGAATTAAATGATCTCAGCGATTTTGCCATCCGTGAGACTGATGAAGAAACAATCGTTAACCGTTTCCTAAAAGCCGAATTGCCAGGCGATGTTAAAATCTGGCTTCGCGCTTACCTGGAGCAAGTCGATTATCCGATCGCGATTCGGTCATCAAGCATTCTTGAGGATTCGCAGTATCAGCCGTTTGCGGGGGTTTATCAGACCATTATGCTGCCCAACAATCACAATGATATGGAAATTCGTTTGCGGCATTTAATCTCATCGATAAAAAGAGTTTATGCCTCGACTTATTCGCGGTATGCCAAAGCCTATATCAAAGCGACGCCGTATCGCCTCGAAGAAGAAAAAATGGCCGTTATTCTGCAAAAGCTGGTCGGCAGTACCCACGATAAATATTTCTATCCCGATTTTTCAGGAGTGTTACGGTCGCATAACTTTTATCCGGTATCGCCCATGAAATCAGATGACGGCATCGCTTCCGTTGCGCTTGGACTGGGGCAGATGGTTGTTGAAGGCGGCAATACTATCAGATTCTGTCCGGTTTACCCGCGGCATGCCATACAATTTGCAACCATTGAAGATACACTCAATTATTCACAGCGGGAATTTTATGCGGTTGAAATAACCGCCAAAGACGCAGTCTATGATCCGGAAGAGAAAACCGATTCGATTAAGCTCAGTATGAGTGTTGCCGAGCATGACGGTGTTTTGGGTCCGGTCGGATCAACGTACAGTCATGAAAACAATGTCATTTACGATGGTATCTCCCGCCCCGGGATGCGATTGGTAACTTTCGCAGGTATCCTCAAGAGCGGTATTTTTCCACTGGCCGATATAATGACCGAGATTATGAATTTGGGCCGGAAAGGTATGAGCGCTCCGGTTGAAATTGAATTCTCAGTAAATCTGAACGTACCGCCCAAAGAACCCAAAGAATTCTGTATGCTTCAGATGCGGCCAATAGTTCTCAGGCATGAGCGGGAAGATCTCGATATCGGCGGCACACCAAACGAAGGCCTGATATGCCGAAGTTCGCAGGTTATGGGGAACGGGTTGATTGATACTATTCATGATATCATCGTCATCAATCAAGATAAGTTTGACCGCTCCAAAAGCGTTTCCGTCGCGCAGCAAATCGGAATATTTAACAGGCAATTTCAGGCGGAAAGCCGCCAATACATTTTGATAGGTGTGGGACGATGGGGCTCGGCCGATCCCTGGCTTGGTATTCCTGTTACCTGGGACGATATATCCGGGGCCAGCGTGATAGTCGAATCCGATTTTAATGATATGCGGGTCACGCCGTCGCAGGGAACGCATTTCTTTCATAATTTGAATGCCTTCAAAATAGGATATTTTACAATCGGCGGCGAACGGTCAGATGATTTCGTGGACTGGGGCTGGCTGATGTCCCAAAAGCCGATTTCAAACCGAGGATTGATCAGACATCTTCATTTTGAATCACCGCTGACGATTAAGATGGACGGCCACAATAACAATGGCGTGATCATCAAGCCGGAATAAGTGCCTATAGTTACATCACGTTAATGCTCGTCGAATATTCTGGCAGGCGCACAAGAGCGAACGCCACCGTATTATAGACAGATATTCGGATTTTTTAAATTCCCTTGCGAGAATGGTTGATAATCTAATTTCTATATCGAACCTCACTGTACATTATTGGATTAAGTGTGTACTTAAGGGTACGATGTATTTCATTCTATGCAGCATTTACCCTTATATGTTGCTGTCCCGCATTGATAAATTGAAAGATGATTTACCGGCATGGTAATTGCGTTTGACAATTTGTATTTTGATTTCTGGGGGTAGAGAAAGGTAGTTAGGGATTACAATGCAAGATAACAAACAATCAAGATTAGCGTTTTTAATTATCCTGGGATTAATGATCATATCATTAAGCGTTTTGCCAACGCTTTCCGGGTGTGGGGGTGACAAGCCTACCAATACCCCCGATAAAATAATACCTCAGATTGAATTAACAAATTTATCAGAATGCAAGGATTCTTTTGATGAGAACGATTTAACCGCAAGCGGTTCTGGTCAAATTTGTGTAGAGTTTATATATGATATCGCCGGAGTACTGTTCTTAAGGCACACAGATATGACCGCCAATTGTTGTGCCGATAGTTTTTCGGTAGAGATAGATGTTGAAAATGGAATTATCACAATTGTTGAAAAAGAGATATTTTTGGTATCACCCTGTCATTGTGTTTGCCCTTACGATATTGAAATGGAAATTAGGGATTTAGCTCCGGGAACTTATACAATCTCGATTATCGAACCTTATCAGCATCCCGGCTCTCCTGCGCTGGAATTTGGCATAACCCTTGAAGTACCGGTTAGCGGACAATTTTGCATTTTTCGGGAATAGGCCGTTGAACGGATTTTTACTATTAGGTAACGACAGTGGCTCGGATCTATAATTTTACAAAATATTGTTCGGAGTGGATTTGCCCGTTGGGATTTTTGCGTGAGTGTTTTTCAAAGCCCTCACTTTTCAAAATTCCGGTAATTTCCTCAATCATATAAGGATTTCCGCAAAGGAAAATATGAGTATTTTCCAGCGTCGGCTTCATTCCCCATTCTTTTTCAAGAATGCCATCAATCCATAATTTCTGGACGAATCCTTTATGCCCGTTCCATGGAGTTTTTTCTTCATGGGCGTGCGATAGAGTTGGAAGATAAGAGAAATTTTCGCATACCGCGGACAAGGCCGAAAGTTCCGAATGATAGCCAAGATCGATTGAGTGATAAGCGCCATGAAAGACAGCGAAACGCCGTTTGAGGCCGCTTGACAATTCGGTGCGGATCATGCTCATGTAAGGTGCGACGCCGGTTCCGGTTGCGATTAAGACAGCGTTGAACTCGGGGGGGACTTCCTGCAGAGTAAACATTCCCCGAAAGGTCGTGGACATCCAGATTCTGTCATTGGGTTTTAATTCAATAAGGCGCGGGGAGAGAGAGCCGGTGTAAACCATTCCGATATATAATTCAAGATATTCTCTGGCAATTGAAGATGAGGCTATTGAATAAGCGCGCATGATTACTCGATCCGGATTTTTTGGCGAGCGTTCTTCGATATCGGCTCGTTCACAGCGGGGTGATGTCCCTGCCATACCCAGCGTTACATATTGGCCCGGCCTAAATTCGGAAAGTTCCCATCCATCAGGAACGATGCGCAGCTTGATTAAATCTTTGGTGATTTCAATTCTCTGGGTAATTATCGCGTTCGGTTCTTTGTCCGACATTTATTCATGCCTTTTATTTATATTATTCGCGTTTTAAAAGTTGTTTTTCCATTTGGAAGCCTAATTTATAAAAGGGAGGAGAGTTTGTCCACAAATTATAGGGTGAAAATTTTGGGCAGGGTGAAAAACTCATTAGTCAGACAGGAGCCGGAATATCGGCTCCTGTTTGAAAGCTATCAAAGTTTATTAATCGATTGCCTCACCGGAAACACTGTTGGGATCTATATTTGTTGGAGATGAATTAATTACTGTTCCATATGAAGTGGGATAAAAAGTCGCTAGTATATGAGTCCTATTTATACTTCCCGTAATACCGTTACCGCAATCAGCATTAAGATACCATTTATGGGTTCCTGCAGTTACGGATTGGGCTTTGACTATTGACATTGTATTGGTATATGATCCATCGGGGGCTGAATCCATACGCCAATATGCAAAATTATCAAAATCTATACCGGTAGCGGAGGAGCTAATGGATGCCCGCATATAGTCATCAGAGGTGGCATTTTTACTCATTTGGAAAAAACCCTGCGCGTGTACCACAACATATCCGTTTGATGGGACTGTTATGGAAATTGAATCGACCGGTCTGAGTGTATTATTTAAATTGAAACCGGAATATCTAAATGCATGTGCAATTCCCGGAACCATTTGTGTTCTTAAGGCGTAGGGCGCTGAAGTCATAAGCTGGCGTGGTGACATTTCGGCGTCAGTTCCGGCTTTGATACCAATAAAACGCTGAGCGCCATTAAAAATGCCTGCATCCACGGGGCCGAGTTCGGCGGTAAAGAGACCGTTGGCATCAGGCGTTATATCTATCGTATCGGCAAAAAGATCGGTGCCGAGAGTTGCGGCATCGTAGATGGTGAAAATGACCTGGGTGGTTGCCGTGATTGGAGCGCCGTCGGTATCGGTCAGCCGCCCTTGATACATAATAGTATTGGGTGCCTGAGCAATAGCAACCGGCGCAATAACAAATAATATGGCAAAAAGAATCAAAATCCGAGAAAGTTTGATATGTCTCATTTTGTCTCCTTTATAAATTGCTAGTTTTTTGCCTCCCAAAAATCAAGCAGAAAAACGCGGTTTTTACTTGTACCCGGATTAATATTCAAAAATACTCAACAAGAATTCAACAAAAAAGTACGAAGAATTTTGAGGGCGGGTTTGAATTCGGAAGGAATTTGAAAACTTGAAATGCTCATTAAGAGACATCCGGAACTGGCATATTTGTGGGTCCATTATTTGAACATTACTGGTGGAAATGGAGGGAAAATGTCTAAAAAAGTGACAATTGGCGAATATTGGCCGAAAATAGAAGTATATAGTCTGAATTTGAAAATGTGGGAGAATAATATGTCAGTTTTTATGGAAATTATCGAGTGGATGGATCCTTCGGGCGAGGAAATGATTCATCGGATTCCTCAGGAAGGTTCGGCCGATTTTAAGCTGGGGGCGCAGCTTATTGTACGCGACAGCCAGATGGCCATATTTTTCAAAAACGGCCATGCCGCCGATTCATTTACGACTGGACGGCATACGTTATCAACTCTCAATGTGCCGATCCTGACTCGATTACTGGCTTTTCCTTATGGATTTGACTCGCCTTTCAGGGCGGAAGTGTATTTTGTAAATCTTAAAACGTTCACTAATTTGAAATGGGGCACCAGGCATCCGGTGACTTTCAGAGATTCCGGATTGGGTTTGATTCGTCTGCGCTGTCATGGCGCCTTTACGATGAAGATTACTGAGCCGGCTCTGTTTTTGAATTCAATTGTCGGCCGTCAATCGCGGTATTCTACTGAAGAAATTCAGGATTATCTGCGCGATGTGATTATCGCGCGGATGAATGATATGCTTGGTGAAAAGCTTGATTCAATTCTTGATCTGCCCGCGATTTATACCGAATTGGCCGAGGATTTCAAGGGAATCGTGTCTGATGAATTTGGTAAGTATGGCTTGGAATTGGTTGATTTCTATATATCATCGATCACCCCCCCGGAAGACGTTTCGAAAATGATCGACCAGCGATCCGGAATGGAAGCAGTGGGCGATCTTGATAAATTCCTGAAATTCGAAATAGCCAAGGGCCTGGGGACATCCGGCGGTCCGGCCGGGGCCGGGGCCGGCATTGGGATGGGAGCCGGGGTCGGTTTGATGGTACCCGGGATGATGCAAAAAGTGTTTTCTCCGGAACAGACCGAACTTCGCCGCGAACCGGTTCTGACGGTGACCTGCCCTGCCTGCCATACCGATACGCCGGAACAGTCGCGTTTTTGCTATCGGTGCGGTCATGCCATGATAAGGCTAAATATGTGTCCCAGTTGCGGTAACGAACTCCCTACTGAGGCGAGTTTTTGCATGAGCTGCGGACATAAATTAAATGTCAATCCGAGCTGTCCTCATTGTTTGAAGGAGATAATTCCGGGTTCAAAGTACTGCGGCGAATGCGGTAAAAAGGTCATCGGAGATGAAGCAGCCAATTAGAAAAACCGGATTTTATATAGGCGTCTCCTGTCCCGGATGCGGGGCGGATCTGGAATTGCAGAATGATTTTTTCTCAATTGAATGCTCCTTTTGCGGTTCAGTATTAAGATTGGAGATGCCAGAAACGTTTCCGATCTATTATGTCCCGATGAAAATGAAAAAGCGCGAGCTTCGATTTCAGGCTGATCGCTATCTCAGAAATGCCGGTTTGCCTTTGACCGGTGCGGATTTATCTTTTAGAGTCATTTATTATCCATACTGGAAAATCGACGCGGTTAAATTGCAGATTAAAGCCAGGGAGACTGAATATTATTCCGGGAATTCAAACTCCAATATAATGACCACTCAACTTGATTATCATGGTGTCTTCGTTACCGGACGTGTTATTGGAAATTCATTAACAGCAAAACTATCGATTCCGGATGAAAAAAAATTAGTAGCGCATTTTTCGCCATATTCGACAACACGCATGGCGGCGAAGGAGATATCCGGAATACCGTCATCTCTGGGTCAGCGCACCGATTATATAAAAATGTATCCGAAATCAGCCGAAGGTCATGATGATTCGGCTCAGTATTATCCGATTGAGAATTCCTGGGAGATGATAGAAAAACAATTCAGTGGTTCAGCAGGTATGAAAAAACATACCTGCGAGTTGGGAATGTTCCCTGAAACAAAACTTCTGTTTCCCGAAGGATCGATTGTATATTTTCCTTTCGCGATTTTTGAGCATACATCTCATGGGGATCGCCAAAGAATAGTCTGCGATGGAGTCGTTGGCAGGGTCCTGGCGATCATTAATCCCTCAGACGAGTTAACCAGCGAACATCAGGGTCAGACATCATTAATTGATTATGGTCAGGTTTTGATTAAAATGCATCGATGTAAGAATTGCGGAGCTGATCTTCCAGCGAACAGTTCCTCGGTTTATATATGCCGCAATTGTCGGATCGCGGTTTCTTTCGATAGTAATTTGACATTGAATGAAGGGATATTTCAGGTCAAAGAGCCAAACCCCGGCAAAAACAGGAATTTTCAATTGTTTCCCTTCTGGTCATTCCGGGGGCCCGGGGGATTAATAAATAATTTTGTGAAATCATATAATCAAAATGAAAATTGTGAAAACATTATTGTCCCGGCTTTTACTTTTTCCAACTTTGACGCTATGCGGCGTCTGACTAAAAGAGTCACAGCTTCAGGACAAACGTTGAACGTCGAAACGGTCAATGAATTGGATCGGCGTTTTTTGCCGGCAACAGTAGGCTTGCAGAAGGCGCATCGGATGGCCGAGATAACTCTATATTGTTCCCATGCAGCCGACAAACCAAATCTATCAATCGAAGATTTTACATTTGCGATAGAGGATTCACGGTTGATATATATTCCCTTCAGCTGTGAAAATTATTTCTACGTTTCGACAGTAAACAACGCGATTACTTTTGAAAAGGGCGCTTATCGCTCCCTATCATAGATACTTTCCATTTGTTGACTTTTTAATGGCTATGGATTAATTTCTCACAGGCCGTAATTACAAATAATTATTTTGAAAAGATATCTTTCCAACAGAGGATTAAATATATGTCAAAGAGAAAAATACGCCGTAAAATCGAGGCGGCTGAATTATTTAATATTGAACTTTTAACTTCAGCCAAAATATCACCTGATGAAAAGAGAATCGCGTATACAACTGAAACCATGTCTGAAGATCGGCGCGAATACTATTCGAGGATTCATGTCGTTGATGTTGCATCCGGCAAATCCCGACAATATACTTTTGGAGAAATATATGATCAAGGGGTAGCGTGGTCGCATGATGGAAAGACGTTGTCCTTTGTTTCTACCCGGAATAAAAAAACAGGTATATATTTGATGCCTGTTGAAGGAGGAGGCGAACAAAAACTTATTGAGCTGGATGGCGCTTTTTCGAATCTGAATTGGACGCCCGATGATAAAGAAATAGTTTTCCAGTTTCGTCTCAATGACTCACATGACATTGAGGATGAAAAGAAAAAGAAAGAAGCGCCGGTTTTTCGACGCATTACACGATTATACTATCGATTAAACGGAACCGGATTTATTCCCCGTGATAGATATCATATCTGGAAAATTAATATTGAAACCGGAAAAATGATTCAATTGACGAAAGGCAAGTATGATGACACAGGACCAGCGCTATCGCCCGACGGCAAAATGATTGCATTTGTATCAAATCGGTCAGGAAATCCTGATGTTGATATGCTGCGCGATGATATTTTTGTTATCCCGGTAAATGGAGGCAGTTTGAAGAAAATTCAAACCCCGGCTGGTCCCAAAACGGAATTGTCATTTTCGCCTGACGGTAAGAAATTGGCGTATGCGGGCCATACCAATCCGGATGATCCGTGGGGGGTAACTAATTTTCATTTGTGGACGGTGGGAGTTAACGAGAGGTCAAGGGCCAGGGATTTAATCCCCAAATTTGATCGTCAGGTAATGGATTCCACTATTGGGGATATGGGTGAGGCTTTTATGGTACCAATCCCGGTCTGGTCGCCAGATGGGAAGCGGATTTATTTTGCATCATCGGATACCGGCCAAACCAGTGTTTTTTATGTATCGGCCAAAGGCGGGCTGCCAACCCGGGTTACAAAAAAGAAATGCCATATAAAGGAATATTCATTCGGAAAAAGCTGCAAACAATTTGCGGCTGTATATTCAGATCAGAAGATCCCCGGTGAATTGCACATTATTCCCGCTGTTTATAATGGCGACAGCAGGTCAAGAACGTTAGCGGCTCCATCTCGGAGACTCATGGCTGAATTAAAGGCGCCGGCCATCAAGGAAATTTGGTTTAAGGCTCAGGATGGAACCAGACTGCAGGGGTGGCTGGTGACACCACCCGAGTTAAAAAAACATCGGAAATATCCTGCCATTTTGGAGATACACGGCGGCCCCAGAACTCAGTATGGCTATACGTATTATTTTGAAATGCTTTATTTGGCGTCGCAGGGTTATGTTGTTTTTTATACCAATCCCCGAGGAGGAGCCGGCCGGGGAGAGACATTCGCCGGTACAATTGTCGGCGATTGGGGCTCGATTGATTACACGGATTGTATGGCCGCGGCCGATTACCTTGCGAGTTTGCCATATGTGAACGCAAAAAAGATGGGGGTAACGGGCGGGTCATACGGCGGTTATATGACGAATTGGATAATCGGACAAACAAGCAGATTTCGGGCGGCCGTAACGCAAAGATCGGTAGTTGATTTAGGGAGTTTTTTTGGTACCTCGGATATGGGATACAGCCTTGACCGAGAGTTTCTTGGCACGCCGTGGACAGCCGAAGAAAACTATAAAAAATGTTCGCCTTTAACTTATGTCAGCAACATAAGGACACCTCTATTGATAATTCATTCCGAGCAGGATCTGCGGTGTTCTATTGAACAAGCGGAACAATTGTTCGTAACCATGAAAATGATGAAGAAAACGGTTGAGTTTATTCGTTTTCCGGAAGAGTCTCATGGTTTATCGCGGCATGGCCGCCCCGACAGGCGAATCGCTCGCATGGAGTTGATTAGGAATTGGTTTGATAAATACTTAAAATGAAAATCTAAAAGCCGTGCTCAAGCAGTATTTTTTCAGCTTCTTCGCGAGTTTTTACAGTCTTGCTTATGGTTTTGGTTTCGCCCGCAGAGAACATTTTCTTCAATTGAATTCTGGTAACGGGGTTGTCGATTACATAGATTGCCAGAGTGTTGCCATTTTTTTTGACCAGCGCATATGGTCTCCGATAATTCTATTTATGTCGGGGTATGAAGGTTTCCAGTTGGACAAATTGACGATTTTGGCCCATTTTTTACCAACCAGAGGAGCCGCCTCCTTAATATAATCTTCATGGTAATGCAAGGCCGTTTCTCGTTTCCAAACACCGTATATTTTCGAGACTACAATTCGGCGTTCAATATCAGCATCAATAACAAAATTCATGGAAAAAGACATTTATTTACTCCGCAATTCTATTTTTATTCAAATTGAGTGTTTTCACATTTATAATTTCAGGCAAGGGTGAGGAAAATTATTGCCTGATTACTTCCTCTAATGCCAGTCGAAAAGTCATATCTATTTATCGAGTTAGCCAGTTCGCGGGCGAAATCTCAAAAAATCTGTTGATTCCAAAGAGATAAATGGAATCAATCCACCAGTAATTTATACGTAATTGAAAAAAAATCAATGAAAAAAGAATTAATTATGTTAAATAGATATAGTCTCACTTGTGAAAATCAACAGGTTATATTAGGAAAAAACGCCGTGCCGGGTCAATCCGGCACGGCGTCTATCTTTCAAAGCTCAACTTATCCGGGGGAAATCAGATAATTGTTTCGCTTTTCTTTTTAGTCAATTTGACCGCACTGAGGTGGCGGACCGCCTTTAAAGACAGCGGCAATGGAATAGACCGCGTCACCAACGTTGACCGCATTGTCATGGTTGGCGTCAGCCGCCGACTTACATACTGCCGCCGGACCGCCCTTAAAGACTGTGGCAATGGTAAAGACAGCGTCACCAACATTGAAACTGCCATCATTATTGGCGTCACCAGCAGTCACACAACAGGTTGTTACAATTAAACCTTTCGCTGCCGCCCAGGCATAAGCCTTGTCAACTTCAGCCAGGAAATCGGTCTCACCGGTACGGCCGGTGATCATCGCAAATGCAATCTCAATGGGTTCAGTCTCGGAAAGATTGAACTCACCAAAAGTGGCCAGCATGCACAGGTCAACGTAGATCGAATCCGGAGAGCCGGATGCCGCTACCCAGGGAACCATACCTTCGGTCGTCAGCATCAGGTCATAAGTCGGACCGGTCGGTAATACGTCTGGCCAAGGACCGTTGCCCCACAGCCAAGTGTAAACATCTAGTGTCATAGCGTTCTTGAAAGAAGGGTTGGTTTCGGTCGGCATGAAGCGAACACCGCCAAAACGGTCATCCTCCTGCTGCGCAACACCACACTCGGCCAGAGACTCGGCCTCACCATCATCGTCACTCTCCAGGCCCACCATATACATTAAGTTACGAGCCTCATTGGCGAAAGATGTGTTCAAGGCACCGCTGTCACCGGGAATGTCCCAGTCCCAAATATAACCGAGAGCGACATTGTTCTTGGCGCCCGAAGCGCTGGTAACATAAAGTTTCTGAATCGCAAATTCACAAGCGGTATCACCCTGAGGAATGTAATATTCCACGGTACCGTTGATAGTCGAATCAAAGGTTGTGAAATCGCCCGTGGCCATGATATAATCAGGATCACTTGTATCATCTATGACAAGTTCGCCCATGGCGCGAGCGGTGCGCTCTTCAAAAGGGTCATTGGTAAAGATGTCAGTACACATCTGGACTTCGCCATCATCCCAGGCAAATACAATTGAACCTCCATAAAAGTAAGAATTTGCGGCAATGTTACTATTGAAAGTATCGCATTCGTCGATATAGTCGAGAGAACAGTCAAGAGCACCATTTCCGACGGTGCGACCGGTATTCCATACTCTCAACTGCTTACAGGTGGTCGCGATTGTAGCGGTATCGGGAAGATAGAATTCAGAGGCTATCGTAAAGCAAACGGGAATTATTCGCGGACTATCATCAGAATCATGAGAAATAATGATAGTTCCTTCAATCGTTGCCGGATCGCCGACATCAGTCGGAGCTGTGAAAGTAAACTCGATATCCAGAGTATCGGCACGGCCGCCGGTAATTGTTCCCGATGAAGGATCGGCTGTAATCCAACCGTCACCCTGGTCATAAGTGGCAGTGACATTAAAGTTGTTGTCCAATAAACCGGGATTGATACAGGTAATTGTTTCAGTAGTACTTTCACCCGGAGACGCGA
>JBDREQ010000017.1:0-12421 GCA_043819555.1 Candidatus Zixiibacteriota bacterium
CTTCCGACTACCATGGCTCCATAACAAGGCCGTACTCATAACCCTACGATAGTTCGTTGTTTCCGAAGTTGTTATTCTCGCGCTCTACCGAACCCGATGGGGAATTTCTTAGTCCAATTAGTAAGGTGAAAATTCAGGCTATCTGCCATGAAATTATGTCCATAATTATTTGCAAATATTTACACACTTTGTGTCATGGAAATGAAAAACACATGCGGGTAGATATCAATTAAAGGGGGCATTCAGTACGAGACTTGCGTTAAAGTTATGATATAGAAATCTTTAGGGTTTAGGGGTATCGCTGAGTAGCGATATCGATACGATATATTGGCATAGTCGCTGAGAAAAATCAATGAAAAACCCCCGGAACGGTGTTGCGCTCACCCATCGGTTTGAGCTTTGACCCGGAATTTCAGGCGATAAAGAAACGAGAACCAGGTTAACATCCGGCAAGCGGTTGGGTTGCCATACCGACCGCAGCGCATCTAGAGCAGCTAACTCCGAGCTGTTAAAGGGTTCGGCAGCAAAAACAAGCAAATGATCCAGCCTACCGTCACCGTCTTCATCTGTAGGCAGGTAGAAGGCGTGCCGATGGCCATTAATGGGTTTGCCGTCTGGATGTTTCCCGCTGAAAACAGGCGATACACGGGTCGGGCCGTCGTTTTCAATGCGTTTATGAATCCCCATTTGAGATATTAAAAGGCAGCCAATATAACATGGTTTTTAGACAGTCAAATCGATGATATTAACGAAGCTCGCCACCGTAAGCGGATGCGGTATTAAAATCGTAATAAATCCTTGTTGCCCCAAACGGCAGCTATGTTTCTGTTGGTCCTATGAGACTTTACGTACCTTTGTTGGAATAAGACCATCAATTAAGGGGTCTATTCAGATCAATTGATGAAGGAAATCCACCGAAAAACATCAATCTTTACAACGGCGGTTTGTTGGAACGGAACCATGATAGGCAAGATCCTGGTAAAAAGGCTTCGGTTTATCCTCACTATGACCAAGCAATTTTTGTGAACGCGTACTATCTATTGTACCCCGGGAACACTAGCTTTGATTTCATATTGTGCAATTTCCGGCAACCCAATCTGTTCCAGCAAGGCATCGCGCTTTTTTCTTAACTTTACATCATGCGGTGAGATTTCAATCAAAGCTGAAATTTCAGCAAAAGCGTCATACCAAATCCCTGCAGCCGCATATATATTAGATGCTATTGCTTTATCTAAAAGAGATAGTTTGGCCTTCAACTCATCTGAAATTTCAATGTATTTGACAGCCCCCCATGCAAGAATGTCTTTTGAGCGGCGGTTCGGATCGGGTATTATTGCTATAAACCACTTATAGACCAAACCTTGCTGGAGATGCACACCATAGTCGACTAACCGAATAGTCCGGATACCCGGCTGCACAGGAGCGCTAAGGCGCGTTTCTAAGAGTGGGTAGATTGCCTGATCCTCAATGACGGTTAGTTCGATGGGATGAGTTGTCAATTCCCTAAGAAACCAGTAGAGTCGGGGTTGATCTCGGACTGTCAACGCCGTGTCATCCGGTGTAATAACGCATAGAAGAGAAGGGTATTCATCCAAAATACCTCGTGTTCCTCCTGCTATACGACCTACCGGCGCGCCGCGAAGAGGAGGTCTGTAAGCCGGCATACGAGCAGGGGATGTTATCTCTTCCTTCTTTAGCTTTATATCCGGGGATCTTGATTTTCTTTTTTCAGGTACCATATTATCATCCATTTTGGATTTTTCGTCTATTGCCTGGACAATCTTTTGTAGTTCCTCCTTAATTTGATCATCTGAGGCAAAAACTGACTGAGGCATCAGTAAAATATATCCTGCAATTATAATCCACGTTGAAAGGTTGATATTCGACATAGCATGCCTCCTGGAATTTATTTCTGGGTTTTCACATTCTGCCCAGGATTTGGTAAATGGTTATTTTCTGCTTCTTGCCTTTGAGGTTCTCTTTTCCAACCATCTGACTCTTGAATTGATCGCCCAGGTAATAGATAGTTGATTCTCCAATCAGAATGCGACAAAGACTTTCCTTAGCAAAGTTTTGGTCATAACTTTCAAGTCTTGCAGCGATATTGACCGTATCTCCTATAGTTGTATATTTTAATCTTCTTGTGCTTCCTAATGCTGCGGCCACTACAGATCCGGTAAAAATCCCGATGCGTATTCCTGTACTGGGAAAGTTCTGCTTACGCCAGAGATTATTTAGTCTGCGAATTTCTCTTTCCATGGCAAGGGCACAATTTACCGCATTGACAGCATCCTGGCTAATCTCATCCTGGGTGTTTCGAGGTAGTGGTACGCCAAAATTGGCCTTGATACCGTCGCCGAAATAATCGTCAACGACACCCCCATGGTCCATCACCGCTTTGGTCATGGATTCCATATAAGTATTCAGCCAATCCACAAACGAATTCGGATCCAGCTTTTCAGACAGCGAAGTAAATCCTTTCAAATCTGAAAACAATACAGTAACGGTTAATTTTTGAGGACGAGGGCGGCCATTATTTAAGAATTCTTCTCGCTGCTGCCATATAGAATCGGCAACCTCAGGGGAGACGTATCTTGAAAACAATTGCATCAGAAGTGACCGCTGCTTTTTCTCACGGTTCGACATATGAGCGGTAACAATAGAGGCGCAAATAAGCCAAGACATGGCTGGAGGAACAACCGGAATCCACCATGCTCTCAAAAAGGCAAGATATGTAATCAAAAATAGGGTGAGAAGATTGGCTGAGCCAATCAGTGAAAAGTGCCAAGGCGACCTGATACGGAACCCTATTAGGCCTCCCATCACACTCCAGATCAATATCCACACCATTTCTTGTTTTTCGCTGACACTTTTTCTGGGGCGTCTTCCCTCAAGGGCTAATCTTAGCAGCTGGTTTACGATATGAGCGTGTACAACAACTCCAGATAGTTGCTGATGCATTCGAAATCTTCGACTGTGTGGTGTATAAAAAAAGTCTTTCACGCTTTGAGCCATAACGCCTATGATGATAATTTTGTCTCTAATATCCTTCGAAGGAACTTTCCCGGACAAAAGGCTTGTCAATGAAAATGTTTGAAATATCTCCGGGGTACTGCCAAAATCAACTAAAAATTGATATCCTCTTGCATCTGCTCGAACATATCCACCTTCGTTTGGTTCCAGGGGGGGAATAGTAGTTCCTCCAAGTGCAATATACTGCGGATTAGACAAATCAGGTTGCGGTAGAATGCCTTCGACCCGCAAATATTGTAATGCCAGTCGTAGGCTGAAAGAATAAAATATTTTTTCACCATCATCTAAAAAAAGCAGCCCTCGACGAACAATTCCGCCAGGGTCAACCAAAATATCATTGAAGCCTACCCGGTCAGTATCACTGATCACGTGAGGCGGCGGTACTCCATTATCCCCGAATTTCGATACCGCTATGATATATTGATTTTCTTTAAGAATTGAATCGAACTCCTCACTTCCGGGCGGCACACCGATATCTCGAAAGATATCCAGACCTATTGCGCGCGGTTTATAACGAATGAGAGTATCAAGCACCTCCGCCATGGTTGCATCCGTAATTGGCCAGCGCCCCTGAGTTCGAATATCGTCTTCAGTTATTCCGATGATAACAATGGGTGGTGATGATCCGGAAGTTTCCGGCTGTAATCTGACAAATCCATCATACGCCAAAAGCTCAAGATACTCGAGGTACCCCGCACTGCGTAAGGCGATGATGGCCAAAAAAATAACTCCACTGACCAAAATTGTTGTAATATAGGGAAAAAATGGTAGACTGCGTAATTTAACCATGATGGCTTTTCAGTTTTACAACCAGTTGCTAATCAATAGAAAAGGAGACCAATAGCCCGGGTGCTGAAAACGCCGATCACCGAAAAGTCTCAATTGTGCACGCTGAAGAGCTTTGGCCCTGGTCGTCGTCGGCCCCTGAAGTTGGCGGTAAAATTCTCCAACCAAAATGGATGAAGCTAAATCATTAATATGCCAGAGCGTAGCAAGAGCACTTCTAGCACCGGCCTTAATGGCTATACCGGCAAGTCCTAAAGCAGCCAAATCATCACCAGCAGCAGTTTCACACGCGCTGAGTGTCAGGATTTCCAAAGGGTTATCACGAAATTGAAGCAGCCCAATATATCGATTTAGATTGTCAATTGATAGTTTTTCGTCAAATGTAAGAAGGAACGTTTTGTCAACCTCATTTCCAAACTGGGCATGGGAAGCAATATGCAAAATGGTATATTGTTCATCATGTAAATATTTTTCAATATTCGAAATGAGGAAATCCTGATTGAGTAATAACTTACTGGCATAAAGATTTTGGATGGTCCGCAACTCTGAAGAAATATAAGGCATGGATGGAAATCCTTGAACAGATTTCGTTAATGCAAATATCAGAGCTTTTCTAATCTCCGCTGCAATGGGTTTGGGGTCAGTAAGATCGAGACTCGGCGTAATCGCAAGTGCATATTTTTCGATTAGAAATTGATTGCCATCATGAAGGGCTGCCATAGGAATTGTCCGCAGAGGACCGTCTGGAACGAAGACCATTGTATCAATGGTGCTGGAATCCAAGTCGGATTCCATGGGGCGGATAAGCCAGTCGTAAAGCTTTTGGGCGTGAGGAAGAAATTCCCGGGTCGTTCGCTTTTCCAGCATTTTACGAAACGTCTTAACCTCTTGGGCGAGGGTTTCTTTTCTGACTTTCACAGTAAACCTCTTCAAACCATCAGGCAGAGTGAAAAGCACTTCGGTACGGTCTTTTAGTACGATAGGATAAACAATCACCGCTGCCTTTGAGACTTCATCAAGCTTAGTAATTCCTAATCGGGCAGCATCTACACAATCGTCTTGATAGTAATTACGCAATTCATAAATCTTTTGTAGCTCCACGACCTCACGCGCTTCAACAAGATATGGCTTATACTTATCGGGCTCCTTAATTGATGCAGCACGTTTAAGAAGCAAATCTGCTAATTCAAAACTAACTTGTGCAGTGCTTTCACGGATTGTGGAATGATACCTTCCATAACACCCGGACGTTTCTAAACGAATTGATTGAAGTGTATAGAGGGTACTCCTGTAATGCGAAATGGCGTTATCAATTTTATCCAATGATTTTAATATTCGTCCCGCTTGCCACTGCCACCTGAATAGTGCCTCACCGGCACTAATTTCTTGTGCCTTAAAAATTGCCATTCGCGTTAAATGCTGTGCTTCCTGATACCGCTGTCCGTTTTCATATAAATTTCCCAAATAACCAAATGCATAGGACAACGCGAGATTGTCATCAATTATTTCAGCAACATCGGCAGCCTCATTGAACATTTCTGAGGCTAGTCTCAAGAGTAAATTCTTTGATTCAGGAAAATATGGAAATAAAGTTTGATATGCCAAACCTATATTGATCAGTCCATATGCTTTGATGTGTGAATCTTCCAAACTCCGAGTCTGAACCAAAGCTTCATACAGCAGCGATTTAGACTTCTCATATTGTCCGTTTCGCATTGTAGCCGTCGCCGCGTTTGTGAGTGCTATCCCTCTTAATTGACGGTTACCGATACTTTCTGAAAGCATCACGCTTTCCATGTATGCGTCATAAGCTTCATTGTATTTTTTCCCATTGGTGTAAAAGTTCCCCAGATTATTGAGAATGGATGCCGTAAGTTTGGGAACCCCCAAATTTCTAGACATCTTAAGACTTTCATCCAGATATCGATAAGCTTCATTTGTCTGACCCACTCCAAGGTAGATACTGCCGGTAAGATTTAAAGCCAGGGCTACTCGGATTTGGTCGCCCGAATCTTTTGCCACTTCAATAGCTGCTTTTGAACTTTCCAGGGCATTTTCGAATTGTCCGATGGACTGGTATGCCTGAGAGAGTTGAATAAGTGTTTCGCATTGTTTTTTAAGGTTTTTTTCTTTCCCGTATAAACGTACAGCATCTTCAAATTTTGAAATCGCTTGATCGAAAGCACCTCTTTGAAAATATTGTATACCTTCAGTTAGCAATTTTTTTGATGATTGTTCACTTGGTTGAGAGGATATGCTTGCTAATGTTTGATCTTCAACTCTCTTTTGGGGCGTGCAACCATAAGATAAAATTACAAGAATGCATGTCATCCATAGGCTGGGGGAAAAAAGAAAAAATAATAAAACCAATAACGGCCGGGTGTATTGACGCTTGCGCAGTTGCCTTTTTTTAATTACAATACTTAAGCTCATAACCTGCCCCTGCCATTTTCAAGAAGAATAAATGAAGTCAATCAATATCTTCTATTACTCTTTAAAACGCTGAAACAGCAAATTGAAAACTAATTCCTTTGTCTTGCATATTATTTTCTATATCGATATCGACATCTCTAAGTTTATAGCCATAATAAATTTCAAATTGCGGTCTCAGACGAAGGGAAGGAAAAAAAGTAGCAGCCCATCTCAATCCAACTCCAATACTGTAAATGTTTCTAGGACCGGAAGGAGTCGGAAAGTCGGTATTCTTAGCCCATCCCCAATCAAAAAAAGGGACCACTTGGAGGTAATCAGCCCAGGGTTTATCACGTATCAACGAAATGCGAGATTCAAATGAGGCGACCACGGCATTGTCACGTACAAAAAAGTTTTCGGGGTATCCGCGAACGGTGTATCTACCCCCCACGGCAGCCTGTTCAAGCGATATAAGAGGGTCGGCGGAAAATTGTAATAGAGTTCGAAAAATCAACTGGGTGTCCAATGGTTTAAAACGCCTTGCCCATTGAAACTGCCCCAGCCATAAAAAAAATTCCCCGTCCGGAAGTCCGGTTATACGTGTCGTAGCGTCAAGGGCATCGATTCCCAGGCTGAAACGAGATCTTGCCGCTATTACCTGTTTCTGTGTTCGATACATCCATTCCTGCGCAAAACGCAATGGGGTAACCTTAACTTCACCATCCACCTCACCAGGTTCAAATGAAAAAGGGTTGTCCAGTAAGGTTGTTTTTTGTTTTGCGTGTTCCCCGATAAGAGATAGTGCAAACTCCTGGCTTAAACTTCTGTAAATAGGGTATCTCAAAGCGATGGAGTATATATCTGTATCGGTTTCAATATCCAAATCTTCAAACGCTTCTCTAACAAGATCAAAATCATTTTTTCTGTACCTCAAACTTAAGGTTATGTCTCTAGCCGTGAAGGGGAATGAATACCAGGCATCGATTTTGGGTTTCAGCCCCTCCGCCTGGCCCCATGTAAAGCTTAAAATGTCACCGTTCCCCGTCAGACTAAGAGCCTCACCGGTAAGCTGTACCTGCTCACCTCCGACGCTATCGGATATGTAGTTGTCATATCCGGCCCAAAATTTGAGGGGTATCTTTTCTTCAACAACCAGGTTTAAATCACTTTCACCGCGTTTTACACCGGGTTTAAGTTCCGCATTGATTCTCTGAATGCGTGGGTCTTCCTGTAAAATTCGTAGCCTTTTCTGCAAATTCTCTATTTTTACAGGCGGCCCGGCTCCAAGAGCAATCCGTTTCTTATAGTAGCTGTCACGAAGATACTTATTGTCTTCGATTTCTATGTTTTTCAACTCGCCTTCGATAATGTGTAAGCTGATTACACCGTCAACCACGGTTTGATCCGGAATGACGGCACCGGATGTAATATACCCTTTGGTGATATAAAAAAGTGTCAGGTCCTTGCGAAGCACCTCCAGGTTTTCGCTTGTTAATTCGCGGTTTTCATAAGGCGCCGTTACTTTTGCCAGTTCTTCATCAGAAAAAACCGTGCTGCCCGTCACAATGATTTTGCGAATATAAACGCGCTCAAAAGGTAATTCACCTGGTTTTTTTTGGGGAGGGGGAGATGGCAGTGGTAAGATCAATTTCGGAGGAGGACCGGGTGGTTTTTCTTCTATCAACGGCGGGCGTTTATCACCGGGTTGCCCGCTCGGTTCCATGGGAATCGGCTCTTGTGCAAAAGCTGAATTGCCTGCCATAAAGGCAATAATCAATCCGGCCAGAATTAATGTAAATTTGTAGGCGTTCATAGGTCCAGAGTTCACCCCCGCCCGACGGATGGCAGGCGGAATTCAGGGTTACCTTTCTTTCGTAAGCGTTCACAGGTTCAACGCTCATGAATCAACGGTTCAGATTGGACGTGAACCCTGAACGGTTACCAAAATAGCTATTTCAGATGAATGCCAACTTTTTAGTTGCCCGACCATATATGACATAATCATCACGGTATGAGGGGGCTCGGCAAAAGACCACCCGGCTCAATGGGCAAGGCATCGCGGCCCTCAACCGTAAAACTGCTGTATTTTCCTCCGGAAATCCGGGCAATGCAGGGTTCACGAAGAAGGGCGACAGCGCTCTTATATTCTTCGGATAAAGGTTTCAAGCTTTGGGCGACGACTTTGACTGGTGCGCGAATATCAACAACCCCGTCAATTCCCAATTGAGACGAAGCATCCACTACGCTATCCAGGTCGGCAATAAAAACATCCGCAGTGATCCGGATGGTACCCCCTCTACCTTCAAAAGCATTCGCAATAATTTTGCTGTTTGACAGGGTGACAAACTCGGGGTCAATGTTGATGTTTCCGCCCACCGTATCACGACCCCCGCCAACGCTGGCGGTAATTTCGCTGTCCCATATAACCATAGACTCCGTATTAATTTTGATATTGCCGCCATCGGATTTTTTCGCTTCGGTGGTTACAGCACTGTCTTTCATCCAAAATGTATCTTTGGCTGTAATATCGATATTACCGGCATTACCTTCGCCGGAGCTTTCGGCCGATATCACTGTCCGATTAGTTAGCCGCACTTGCCGTGCCGTGAGGGTGATGTCGCCCCCGACAGCCTGTTCGGCAACTGTTGATATCGAGCTGTTGCTGCTACTGATTGCATTATTGGCGTTGATATTGATATTTCCTCCATCGCCCCGACTTGTTGAAAACGCCCCTATCGTCGCGTGATTCTTAAGATTCAAATTGTTTGCCTGAATGTTAATATCGCCGGCATCGCCCGTAGCCTGATCGACAAAACCCTGGAATATAGTACTAGAAGTAAAAATGCCGGCATTTGGTCCATCAATAGAGATCGAACTCGGATCAACGCCTCCAATGTCCACATGATTTGCGATGATGTCTATTTTGCCGCCCATTCCGGGCCCTGTCGTCCGGGCGGTGATCTGAGCACCGTCCAGCACTTGCAATTTATCTGTTTCCACCCTGATATCTCCTGCACCGGTGGCGAATATACCACCAATGGCAAAAAGACCGGTAAATTCGTTCTCAGGACTCGGGCCCGCAACTAAAGTATTGTCAGCCTCAACCGCTATATCGCCGGCTTCACCGGTACCAAAATTCGTGGAACTAAGATAAGAACCATCTGAAACCGTTAAATTGCTGGTTTTGACAATTATATTGCCACTGTTTCCGGGACTTTCAGAATAGGTTCCAATCTGACCGGACGCTTTCATCTGTAAGTCGTTAGCGTTAATGAGAATATCACCTCCGGTTCCGGTAGTAGCGGCACCGGCAACATTTGAATAAATACCTGCCGAAAACCCCCCAGGATTCTTGCCGGAGATAAGAATATCATCAGCTGTCACTTCTATGGTGCCTGCTTGCCCGGCCCCGCTGAATATGCCTGCATTGAATTGGGCGCCATCAAACAATTTCAGGGTGTCTGTGTTTACGCTTATTTTGCCGCCATTGGGATCACCAATTCCAGTGGAAACCTGAGATGCCAATCCGGTAAAACCGCCTTCACCACCTTGGATGACAACCTCCTTTGCATTGACGGTAAGGTTGCCGGCATCACCGGAAGTGGCCGTGTACCACGGAGCGAACGTACTGGTCGATATGAAACATAGACTCGGTCCGCCGTCAATCTGCAAGCTATCCGTCTCTATCGTGATATCGCCTCCGATGCCGGAGCCGAAAACCTGGGCCAAGATGCCGGAAAATTCATTCAGATGCAAGCTGCCGGTTTTTATAAATATGTCTCCACCGTCACCTGAGTAGAAAACCCTTGAAGCAATATCAGCGATTCGGGTGAATTCAGGTGCGCCGGTCAATTGAAAACTGCCTGCCTCAATCTCTATGTCTCCTGCATCTCCGGTAGCGCCTTGTAGGGATGACGTTGAGATTTCGGCAGCATTTAATTCCCCTGCTGTAAGAACCAAATCATCGGATACCTTAATATCTACCCCGATACCGGGATGATCTATATCCCCGTTCGTTGCAGCTGACATGATGCTCTCGGTTAAAAAGAAATTTCCTCCCCGGATGATAATATTACCGCCGGGGTTACCTATGGCATTAATGTACGCACTGCTGGAGATGTTAATATTCCCGAGACGATCGAACGACTCCATTTTCAAGTCGGGTACTTCTCCTGGTGCATTAAAAGCAACTTCCCCGGCAGAGGCGACGCTTGCAATGTTAACTCTTCCACTCGGAGCGACAATGACCTCTTGGGCTTGATCAGGTATCCCACTGCCAACTATTTCAATGTCTCCGCCAACTAGAGAGAAGGTTTCGCCATGGGGAACTTGTAAACTACTTTGCTGGATTGTAATCCCGGCCGGGTTGCCGCCTAAAAATCCAAATGCCGATGGCGGATCAATAGAGAGTGTGCTATTTTCTGATAACCTGGCATAAAAAACACCATCATCTCCAAGTCGAAGAAAATCCGCTGTGCTAACATGGAATGACCCGCTGACATCCAAGCTGGCATTTGGACCAAAGAGAACCCCACCCGGGTTTAGTAAATACAGGTTTGCCCCGTTGATCTCTGATCTGAGAAGTCCATCAATGAAAGACTGGCTGCCTCCCGTAACCCGTCCAATAATATTATTAATCGTATTTGGACCGGTAAAAGTTGCACTTTCTCCTTGGAATAAATTGAATTGGCCAAAACTATGAAACTGATTGCTCCCGCGTATGGTACCCTCACTGATGGTATAGTTGGACTGATCTAAAGCAACATTGGAGCCCAAAGAACCGTCAGGAGTCATCGAGGGTTCCTGGGCATGATTGATAGCAGGTAGCGTATTTAAAACCAGGATTGCAAATATCAGGAAAGGGATTACGTTTACATTGAATACAAATAGACGGGGTGGCTTTAAAAGCATTTTTTGCTCCTTTCTTATTTTTTTAACATTCATTAAATTAAAAGAAAGGAAGTTTTAATTGACATTAAGCGAGAAATTCTAATAAGACAAATTTAGGATTAATTTATATTTACAGGTAATTAACTTTGATGGTTTCGTAAAAAGTCTGATTTTCCCTTTCATCCGGATTCCCGCGAAAGCGGGGATCCAGACGTTAAGATGACTTTTTACGATTTCATCAACTTTATTTTTTGAATTGTATTTAAAATTTAAAGAAATTTATCTTTTTTTCTTTCTCGACCAGATTATCAGGTATTAATGTTTTTTAAAGCTTGTATTATCCATAAACATAGCATGAATCGAAAGTCAATAGTTACCTTTCGATTTTATCCAATTAATCCAACTCGACTTTGGCCATTTTTCAATTTCGTCTTATTCTTAGAGCATCAAATCATAGAGCTTTTCACACTGAATTATGCCATATCAGGTCGATTAGATGACTTTATCAAACAAAGCCAATGTGGAATCTGACTGGTCCAAATTCGAGTCAATGCCGATGCTAAGATTACTTCCTTCTCTCAATATAGATCCTAACCTCTGTATATCGATTTTTTCATTGCCTATCGTTTCTTTAAGCATTTTGCCAGATGCAACTCCCTGATCCTCATGAGCTTTAGCATGAAGAGCGAGAGCCTTTTCCATACCTACTTCTTGTGCAACAACCTTGAAAAATACCCCGTACAGGCCATATAGTTTTGTTGCGACCTTGAAAACCTCATCTTGTGCCATTTTTTCCTCCTTTTCAATAAAGGGAACAATCAGATTAAGGGCCTATTCGCCTATTCATAATGAGGATCAAATTCTGGGATAGAGAAGCGGTAGAGCAAAAATCGAATCTATGATTCTCACTCTGTACGTATCATATTTCTTATAGAAATCAATGGAACTTGAGGGTTTTAATTTTCATGACTTCGATACGATAGCACTCACCAAGGCACCGTGTGGTCAGATCCTATTTAAGTGATCTCTCAGCTTCCCAGAACATTTAAAAGTGACGACCTTCCTCGGCGGCAGGATCAGGTCCTCATCGTTGGCCGGATTTCTCCCTCTGCGTTCCTTTTTGTCCCTGACCTGGAACTTCCCGAATCCCGATATTAAAACATCCTCACCGGATTCCAATGTGCGCTTTGTGATTTCCAGAAGAGTTTCGGTGATGTCTGTGGCTTGTTTGAGGGAATAGCCGTTTGCGGTTTGGATAGCTGAAATGATATCCGCCTTGGTGAGGGTCTTTGGCATAAGC
>JBDREQ010000018.1:0-4049 GCA_043819555.1 Candidatus Zixiibacteriota bacterium
AAGGAAATAGAAAAAGACCTAAAAAGTAAAAACAAAGGGGTATTGCTTTTCATATCAGACTTTTCCGATATAGGCGATTATGATACTGTAAGAAAATCGCTACAACGGCTGACCGATAAAGGATTATTGATTCGTTTGTCAAAAGGTGTTTATTATTACCCTAAACATGATGAAATACTGGGAATATTGTATCCAAATACTGAACAAATTGCCAATGCCATAGCAATGAGAGATCAAGCCCGGATAATTCCGACAGGTCTATACGCTTTACACTTACTTGGTATATCTACACAAATCCCTATGAATGTTGTCTATCTAACAGACGGATCTGCGCGAAAAATAGAAATCGGGAATCAGACCGTTCTTTTCAAAAAAACGAGCCCGAAAAATCTATCAGCAAAGCATAAATTAAGTAATCTGATTATTCAAGGATTAAGAACTATCGGAGAAACAAATCTTACTAGAAACGAACGTTCCAAAATCAAAGAAATCGTTTTAAATAGCGGTGAAATTGAAAACGTTAAGGAAGATATTAGATATGCACCAATATGGATACAAAAAATAGTCTTAGAGTTTTTTAAAGAAGATCAAAATGAAAAATTGGCTTAAATTGCCCATTCAAAGACAAATTGATTTATTCAATCAATTAAATGCCCGAACAGGTATCCCGCATCAAGCAATTGAAAAAGATGCTTGGGTGACGTTAGCTTTGCGAATGATCTTCACATCAAAAATTAGTGAATATTTGGTATTCAAGGGTGGGACATCATTGAGTAAGGTTTATAAATTGATTGAGCGGTTTTCTGAAGATATTGACCTTGCAATAGACCGGAAATATCTTGGATTTGAAGGAGACTTGACAAAAGGAGAAATCAGAAGGCTACGACGAAAATCACATGATTTTACATCATCAGAAATGGTCGAAATATTAAGAACTCAACTTGACAATCATGAAATTGACACAGATTTATACGAAATAATTGTTGACAATACCAACATAACAGATCAGGATCCGGAAATAGTTAAGATTAACTACAAATCTGTATTCGAAGTGCTTCCATATTTGACACAGAACGTGACTATTGAAATAGGAGCTCGCTCATTAATTGAACCTTTTGAGCAAAGAAAAATACAATCGATTATTAGGGAAAATTATCCTGACATGGATTTTTCAGAGGATGAGTTTATTGTTAATACAGTAATACCGGAAAAGACGTTTTTAGAAAAGCTGATACTATTACATGAAGAATTTCAAAAGTCACAGGAAAAGGTCAGATATCAAAGAATGTCAAGACATTTGTACGATATAGGACAGATAATGAATACCGATTATGGGAAGAGGGCTCTCAATAATACAAACCTTTTTAATGAAATTGTGCAACACAGGAAGAAATTTACACCAATGAAAAATGTTGCATATGAAAAACTGACATTACAAAACTTAAAGATAATTCCACATGGTGAATTTTTAGAGTTATATAGAAAAGATTACATAGAAATGCAAGGAACGATGATTTATAGAAAAAGTTTAGGTTTTGACAGCTTGATTGAACAACTAAAATTGATAGGAAAGACGCCCAGCAGGTAACAACTAAGCTCCAAAAAACGTTTGTTTGCATAACGTTTTGATGAGCTTGTGTTGACTCAACCTCCGGGACTGCGGGCTTTTGTGTTTATGGGGATTTAATAATTGTCGATGCTTTTCTGAGGATTATTATTCGACACATTTTGACGTTTGCAAGAGCTTTTCCGTGCAATTTCAGAGATATTATAGATGCTTATTGAATCCATGGATCTGGTTCTATAGGGTGAACAGTCCATTTGGGCACATTTAGCCTGCTTTATGCCAATACGCTCCCATCTCACGTATGAGGGTGATATTTTTATAGTGCTATGCACAGGCTGTAATGTATTGAATTTTAGAAAAATATAATTGAGGTGGTCCTCTTGGGATGACTTCTACCACTATCATTACACCTTCTTTGCATACAGGGCATTGATCCGGGATGAAGCCCATACGCTGGGTTGCTACCTCTTTCCATTCTGTTTTCAGCGGTTTTGTCCACTGCGCCACCTCAAAAAATTCTCTTGCAATGTTCAGGTCTGTGCTTTTGTTTCTTGAAGCCAGTATTCCATAGTGGCGTATGCGTATATACCCATGTGGCAGAATATGGAGACAAAACCTCCGCAGGAACTCTGATGCTGAAAGGGACATTTGTTTTGCCAGGCTGTTATGCCGATAATCTTTGTATGAAAAGGTGACTTTTCCGTTATCAATGTTCACCAAACGATGGTTTGATATTGCGACCTTATGTGTGTACCTTCCCAGATATTCTACGATTTGTTTTGGACCATAAAAAGGCTGTTTGGCATAGACTATCCAGTCCGTTTTAAACAACAACCTTGCTATATCTTGCTTCACGTTAATGTCTTTGCTACGGATTGCAGACATGAATTTTGCGCGGAATACTTTTGCCAGGGCTTTCTGGGGAAAGAGGTATTTTCCATTACTTTTTGACGTTTTCCATTTAGCGGAGGCGGTGATACCACCCGCTGGGACAATGCAATGGAGATGAGGGTGTAGGTTCAGTGTTTGCCCCCATGTATGAAGAACGGCCGTCATTCCGCTTTTTGCACCCAGATGCTTCGGATCTGCAAAGAATGTCTTCAACGTATCCCAAGCCGAAGTGAATAGACTATCGTATACTTCTTTAGCATTATCAATGGCCATTTGGTTCAGGTGATCAGGCAGAGTAAAGACAATATGATAGTAAGGTACAGGTAAAAGTTCATTTTCCCTGTACCAAATCCACTTCTCTCGATTTACGGTCTGGCACTTCGGGCAATGCCGGTTGCGACAGCTGTTGAAGCTGTACCGTTCATGCCCGCAGCATGTACATTGCGACTTATGCCCCCCCAATGCTGACGTTCTGCATATACGTATTGAATTCAAGGTCTTCAATGCCTGTATACGCTGAGGATAAGCCTGTAAAAACTGTTTTCCGTAAGAAGCGATAATGTCTGCTACTTCATACCGGGGCTTCAAGCTAAGCCTTTGGATACAGCAAATCCAACGGGCTGAATATGTTACTCTTCGGTATCTGTGCTACATGAAGATAAACAAGCGTAGATTTGATATTGGCATGCCCCATTTGTTCGCTTAGTGTTACGATATCCATCCCTGCTTCAATCGAATGAGTAGCATAGGAGTGACGTAAAGTGTGAACGCAAACTTCTTTGAGTATAGCTGCCTTCTTTACTGACCGTTGAAAAGAATCCCGGATAGCGGTTCTGCTGAGTTGTGTTCCCTTTTTGACACCGTTAAACAGGTAAACTTCGGGGCGGGTTGCATCATAGTATTTGCGTAAACCTTTCAATGCAAAATGAGATAGGGTCACGTACCTGTCCTTTTCACCCTTTCCCTTACGAATATGAATTTTCATTCGGTCGCTGTCAATATCGGCGATGTGCAGATTTATCAGTTCGCTGATACGTAAACCGGCAGAATAGATCAAAGCAAACATTACCCGTTGTTTAATGCGGTTCGGTGCAAAGAGCAACCTTCGCATTTCTTCTTGTGACAAAACTACAGGGAGCTTCTTGTCGTGCTTCACAGATGGTAGGCTGATCGCCCTGCCTTCCTGTCCAAAAATCCGGAATAGGAACCTAAGGCCGAAAACGGCATGCTTGAAATAGCTTTTCGATGGAGTGTCAGACAATGTTTGCTCATACAGGTATTCGTTGACCTGGTCATCGTCAATATCTAAAGGTGTTTTGCCAAAATGCAGGCTCATACGTGCTACTGGCCGCGTATAATTAGATACTGTACTTTTGGAATAGCTGCCAATGGTAAGCTTGTGGCAAAACTTCTTGTAAACCCTTGCAAAGTCAGGCACTTCCTTTATGGCCTGTTCAACCAAAGGTTTTAATCGACTATTGTGGCCTTTTTCAGCCTTTTTTCGTAAATTGCCCATAATTTTAATTTTAAGTTAATATTATGAGCTTATACGTAAGGTAGCTGCTTTAGCTACCGGAGGTTGAGTTCAACA
>JBDREQ010000019.1:0-34033 GCA_043819555.1 Candidatus Zixiibacteriota bacterium
AGCAGCCCGAGGCTGATAATCTGGAAATCTCACACCGCTCTTCAAGGTTAAATTGTTTGTATCTATGTCCCATAACACCTCTACGAGGTGTTGCACTTCGTTTGTGAACTTAGGGGATTGTCATCTGTTTCCTTATTCGGGTAATTCGTAAAAATTCATTAATAATGGAAAAAGGCAGGCTTGAAATGGCCTGCTTAAATATTCATAGTGGTTTGTAATTATGAAATTTGGGATGTGAACCGGATATTACGTACGCTTGGTACTTCTCTTCCGCCTTGGACCTTGACCCACAGATTTCTTTTTAGATGATCGTTTCTTTTTGAAGTTCGACCGGAAAGAATTTTCATTATTGGAATCATTTTGATTTAAATCGGTTGAGCGTGAGTATTTACGTTTTGATTTCTTTTGCTTTGAATCTTCTCTTTGAAAATCTTTTCTTTCTGATTTAGTTGGCTTCTTGCCCACTTTTTTAAAATCCGATCGTTTTGATAAGCGCTCTTTTGAATGTTTTCGTTTCGACCGTTTTTCTTCTCTTGAATATTCGCTTCCAAAATTCAATTGATCGATTTCTTTTAAAAGGTTCATTTCGGAAGGCAGGGTCGGCCAAACCGAAATCGCCAATTTGGTATTCATGAATCTTTCAAGATTTCTGATCGATCCTTTTTGAGCGATGGTAGCGTAAGAGACGGCGTGGCCGGTTTTTCCCGCACGGCCGGTTCGGCCGATACGGTGAACATAATCTTCTGAAGTAGCTGGCATGTCATAGTTAACCACCAGTTCAATTCCCAAGACATCGATTCCACGGGCCGCAATATCAGTCGCAATAAGAATTTGATATCTTCCCCGCTTAAATCCTTCCAAAGCAAACCGCCTTTGTCCCTGACTTCTATCGGAATGAATTTGAGCCGCGGTAAAACCCATTTCATTTATTTTGCCGGTCAATTTGCGTGCCGTATGTTTTGTTCGGGTAAAAACAAGAACCGGGCCGGAGCACTGTTTTAGCTGGACGGCGAGAAGTCGTTTTTTATCCTGATTATTGACGAAAAACATTTCGTGGCTGACCTCTGCAGGGGTAACACCGGAGCGATCAGTTTCGATGCGTGTCGGATTTTCCATAAGTTTCTCAGCGATGGCTTCAACTTCTTTCGGCATGGTTGCCGAAAACAGCATCGTTTGACGATTATCAGGAATTGATTTCATTATTTTCTTAATGTCGGGGATGAATCCCATATCCAGCATCCGGTCAGCTTCATCTAATATAAAAACCCCAACCTCAGAAAGATCGACGGTTTTTCTTTCAATATGATCCATAAGTCGTCCGGGGGTGGCAACAATTATCCGGGGATTCTTCCTTAGAGAATCCCGCTGCAAAGAGATCGATGCTCCACCGATTAAAACTGTCGTATGCATATGTAATGGGCGGCTAAATATTTGGAGTGCTTCATCCACCTGAATTGCCAGCTCGCGAGTCGGAACTAAAACAAGCCCGATGCCACTTTTCATTTTTGACAAGCGCTGCAACGTAGGAATTCCGTACGCAATAGTCTTGCCTGAGCCTGTTTTGGCAACAACGATTATATCATCGCCTTGAATGGCAGGCGGTATCGATTCTTTTTGAACAGGAGTCGGATGCTCAAAATTAAGTTTATCGATCTCCCTTACTAAATTTGGGGTAATACCCAAATCAGAAAATTCGTTACTGGCTCGTTTAGTCTTTTTCTTACTTCTTCTACTGTGATTATCCAAAGCAGTATCATGTATTCGTTGGTTTAAGTTCAATTAATCCTCTTTAAGTGTAAAATTACACCGATGGGCGTGATTGCATCGCATTGAAGCTATCGTCTAAGGCAGACTGTTTTCGCATATCGCGTTTTCGTTCATCAAAATCCAAAATTGTTTTTCTTATCCGAATAGATTTTGGAGTTACCTCGACCAGTTCATCGCCTCTGATCCACTCCATTGCCTGCTCCAGCGTCATCTTGCGCGGGACATCAAGCTTGATGCCCATATCTTTTGTTGATGAGCGATGGTTGGTCAGGTTTTTCCTTCTGGTTGGATTGCAGGTCATGTCCTTATTTCTTGAATTTTCGCCAACGATCTGACCGACATAGATTTTTTCCGCCGGTTCAATAAAAATGACCGACCGTTCCTGAAGCCCTTCCAGGGCATAGGCGGTCGTAGATCCTGTTTCAATACTAATGACAGAGCCCTTACTTCTTGATTCAATCTCACCTCGCCACGATCCGTAACCGATGAAACGGGATGTCATAATTCCAAGGCCGCGCGTATCGGTCAAAAACTCCGACCTGTATCCGAACAAGCCCCGGGTAGGAATTTCATATTCGATACGAATAGTATTTGTTCCGGAAATTTCAACTGTGGTCAATTCGCCTTTGCGTTTGGCAAGTTTTTCGATAATGATTCCCTGATGTTCTTCGGGAACATCTATAATAAGATGCTCTATCGGTTCCAGGACATTCTCATCGTCATCAAGGCGAGTGATGACTTTCGGACGGGAAATACAGAATTCAAGCCCTTCACGCCGCATCTCTTCAATTAAGATAGCCAGATGAAGTTCGCCGCGTCCTGAAACTTTCACACCATCAGCGCGTCCGACATCTTCCATTCGAAGAGCAACATTTACGCGAAGTTCTTTTGCGAGTCGTTCTTTTAACTGGCGAAGCATAATCGCTTTACCATCCTGACCTGAGAATGGCCCGTTATTGACTAAGAAAAACATTGAAAGAGTAGGTTCTTCGATCTCAAGCGGTTTTAATGCTTCTTTGGGATCTTCATTTTTGGAAAAGGTATCGCCAATGCCAATCTCCGGAGGTCCGGCTAGCCAGACAATATCTCCTGCAGAAATTTCATCAGTTTCAACCCGTGTCAGACCGCGAGTAATCCACATGTGGATTCCTTTGACTTTTGAAGCAGAATCAAACTCCCAGTTTTTATCTTGAGATAATGGATCTTTCAGCTTTGTTACCAGGCGAGTAAACTCTTCACCTTTTTTTAATGTACCTCGGAGAACTCGTCCGCAAGCAATTTGGCCAATATAGGCATTCCAATCAAGTGAACTGACCTGCATCAGAAAATCGCCATCCTGATTGACTGGAGGAGGAGGAACTTCGTCAATGATTGTCTGAAAGAGAGATTCCATTCCTTTGGGTTCGTCTTTGTCCAAATCATTGACAAACCATCCGTCCAGACCGGAACCATAGAGTACGGGGAAATGAGCCTGTTCATCAGTGGCGCCCAATTCTATAAACAGGTCAAATGTTTTATTTAGGGCATAATCCGGACGGGCATTGGGGCGATCGACTTTGTTGATAATAACAATCGGGCGAAGTCCGAGCCTTAAGGCACGCATCAGCACATATCGGGTCTGGGGCATCGGCCCTTCGTTGGCATCAACTAATAGCAGAACCGAGTCGACCATTGAAAGGACTCGTTCTACTTCTCCTGAGAAATCAGCATGACCGGGAGTATCTATAATATTTATCAGGTAATCGTTCCACAATACGGTGCAGTGTTTTGAACGAATAGTTATACCGCGTTCGCGTTCTAATTCATTGTTGTCCATGAGCCGTTCGACTACTTCCTGATTCTTGCGGAAAGTCTGTGTCTCTTTAAATACAGAATCTATAAGTGTTGTTTTGCCGTGATCAATATGGGCAACAATAGCAAGATTCCGGATACGAGCGATATCATTCATTAATCATTACACCTTTTCAAGGGCTGAAATATCAGCCAAATCACTTCCTTCAATAAAATCTACCGATTAAACTTTTAGGGAATAATCACGCAGAATAATCCGAACAGATATTTGACTGTCCGCAAAATCATAACAGCCTGATAAGTATATAGTTCAATCTTATTTTGTCAAGGCTTATTTTACTTTGGCCAACCCGCAAAAAAACCTCCTCTTTCGATAAGATTCAAGTTTATGGCGGGCTCTTACTAACGGCTTTGGAATTTTCCTGATCGCAGAGTTCTAATAAGCAGGTTGGTGGAATTAGCCGACGTTGATAAAAGGTATGCAAATAAGCCACGACATATGAACTCAAGTAAATTGCAGGGTGCGGCCGGAGTAAAAGATCGCTAATTAGTCAGATGATACGACTGAAAAGGTCGAAACTGGTTCCACGCCATGGGCAGCCCAGGCGATCGCCTGCTCTTCCCAATTGTCAACTTTAGATGCGTCGATGCGCCGTTCATAGCTGTTCGTTTCTGAGGCAAAAGACAACTGAGTGGCTTGAGCCTTGATAACCGGTGAACGCACGATGACGGCCCTCCGTTGCAAGCCGTGTTTTTTCGTTAATTGTTCAACATGGCGCAGCAACATCAGAATCTCCGGCCCGGCCGGAATCCATGCCTGTAAATCAACAACTGATGACCATGGCTGTTTCTGAGATGACAGAATAGTCTTTACCTCTGATTTAAATCGTAATGCCTCGGCTTCGCTCATCACGCCTGAAAACGTAGTATGATAACCGTAGTACGTCTCTTCAATCTTATACATATTCAATTTCTCCAATTCGGATCTTCTATAATACTTCTTCGGCCCTAATTGGAAAATCTTGAAATCCTTATCCTGGCCAAAAGCTAAAATAATTCTATTTGGTCGCTGTTCCATCAGAGTTGAATATATCAAGAGCAATCTTCCATTCCCCGTTTTCACGAGTCCAAACGACAACATATTTGCCATTTTCTACAGAGCCATCGGCGTTTTTAACCTTTACAATTCCGTAATCATAGGCCATATCATTTGAAGCAGATACGAAGGCGGTTGTGGATTCCCACGAGATTTCAATCTCTTTAGTACTTATTATTCCTTCCCACGCTGCCTTCAATGCTTCTTTCCCTTGAATCATTTCCGCGCCGGCCGGAAATTGAATTGCGTCAGCGGCGTGTAAATTCATGATCCAATTAAGATCGCCTTCAGCTAACTTATCCGACCACATATTCGCAAGAACCATGATCTTATCTGATTCGGCTACGATTTTTTCCGAGTTTTCATTATGGGCCATTATGATTACATTGTTAAGAGCAGTCAATGAAAGGAGGACTGCCACCGTAATGGCTATTAGGGTGAACGGTCTATGGGGCTTTAGAAATATCATCATAAAAACTCCATTGCAATTTTTGTTATTCCTCATAAGATTCTAATATCAAACGGTTAGATATGAATTCTTAATATGGATAGAATTCCTTCGATAAGCAAGAGTGTATTTGTTATTCGATTATCTCGAAGCAATGGCAGGGATGAGAGAGCTCGATGGATGCCAATACGTGAAGCAGAGAAGTTCAATTTATTGCGGAGTTGTGATATAAAAAAGGCGGGCATCATTCAACGGATTTTGTTACTTACTACAAATTGCCTTTACACATATAGCCCAAATATCATTCTCGGAAAACACTTGTTGAATTCAGGATTCCAATGCGGTTGTTCTTTGAGGTAATTAGTGAAAACCGTTGTAAAGTATAAGATTAAATGTCTAACCCGGCCAAAAATATCAATGAATAGTATATACCGATGAGTATGAAGGCCACTGCCGTTAACCGCCGTGCCCATTTTTCGAAAACCCTGATCTTATTGAACAAAGATCCTACATATCTGGCTCCAAGAGCAATTAACACAGCAAATACAACAACAGGCAAGGCAGTACCGATTCCATAAACGGTCGGCATGACAATTGATGACTGGTGATCAATGGCGAGAGGGATGAGACTGCCGAAGAAAAGCGCTGCGGATATCGGGCAAAAAGACAATGAAAATAGTAGCCCAAGTGCGCCTGCTCCCCAGATACCCCGCCTTTCGATTCGAGTGGTAAGTTTTTCGCTAACCCCAAAACCGGGCAGTTTGAGATTAAAGATGCCCAATAAAAGCACTCCCACTACGATCAGGATCGGACCGAGGGCCTTGTTCATATTTTGTTGGAGAAACATGGCAATTTCGGGAATGGACAAGACACTCATCACCACCATCACTCCAAGCACAATATACGTCACCATACGGCCGACTGTGTACATGAGGCCTGACAACAACACCATGCCAGGCCTATCAACCCGTTTACCAATGTAACTGATCGCGGCGATATTAGTGGCCAAAGGGCATGGCGATATTGAAGTAAGAATTCCCAGCCAGACAGCGGAACCCAAAGCAAGGAAATAGCTGTCCATGCTACTCTTCTTCTTCGTGATTCTTGAACTTCTGCACTTCCATCTGAACGTAAGCTATAAACTTCTCCTTGTTTCCAACCAATTGCCAAATTTTATCCAGGTTCTTCCACTCTGTTTCCCTGCCACCATTCTGTCTTGATAGGATCAACGACTGGCTATACAGTTGATAATCTTTGGCAAAATGCTCGTTGCCCTTTTGTTCGAAGTTCTCGACTTGCCAAATAACGCTGCTGTCTTTCAACTGCTCGGGAAATCCGGATAATATCGCTTCCTGAGAATATGATTCCAGCTTCCCACATGTCATACATCGTCTATTCATATGAAGATAATAGACAACGATCCGATCTGATTCCTGAGACTTTTTTGCTGTGGCTTCCTTCGCTTCGGTGGCGTCTGCCGGCTGAACCGCTGGAGAATCTTCGGCGATTATGGCTGCAGTTGATAAAAGCAGCATCAGGCCGACTGCAATAATAGTAACTTTCTTCATTTTTACCTCTCATCGTTCTACTATTTTATTAACTAATCATCAGCTTGATATCATCCAGCGAGGGTACTTTACCGGTCACTTTAACTTGACCATCGACAACAAGTGCCGGTGTCATCATTACGCCGTAGCTAATTATCCGCTGGATATCAGTGATTTTTTCGACAGAACATTCCAATCCGAGTTCCTGAACAGCAAGCTCTGTCTGCTTCATCAACTCCTGACACTTTGGACACCCGGGGCCGAGCACTTTTACTTCTTTCATCAATATTCTCCTTCTATTATAATGCTCCATAGATAATTCCGGTAATGGTTGCCATAACTATTACCAACGACACAAAGACAAATGTTTTCTTCGTACCCATGACTGATCTTATAACCAGCATGTTTGGAAGTGATAAGGCCGGTCCGGCCAGCAACAAGGCCAATGCTGGACCTTTGCCCATACCATTGCCAACCAGCCCCCGGATGATTGGAACTTCAGTAAGAGTGGCAAAGTACATAAACGCTCCAACCACCGAAGCAAACAGATTCGAAGTGAGCGAATTTCCTCCAACTAAACTGCTGATCCACTCTGACGGAATCAATCCCTCCTGACCCTGTCTCCCCAACAAAAGCCCTGCAACCAGAACACCAGTGAACAGAAGTGGCAGGATCTTCTTGGCAAAATCCCAGGTCTGAGAAAACCATTCGGCAGATTCATCTTTGCGACAACTCAATATCAATGAAAGCCCAATAACTCCAGCAGAAAACGCCAGAAGCGGTTCGTGGGGGAAAAGCAACGCAACGGCTGCCGTAATGAGGCCGGTGAGCATGACCTGAATTTTGGACAGCTTGAACCAGAAAATGAGGATCACGCCAAGCCCAATTGAAGTGATACTGGTAATTATCCATTTATATGAGTAAATAAGAAACCATACACTGTACGTATCCTCCGGCTGGCCCCAGTTAGCAAATACCAGAATCGCAGTCATCGCAGCGAAATAAACTCCATTTTGCCAGAGTGGCCGAGTAACATCCGATTCCGGCATAGCCATTTGAGTATTGACCTTTTTCATTTCATCTTTGCGATAGATCAGGTGCATCAGCAATCCGATAACCACGCTAAAGACGATAGCGCCAATGGCTCTCGCTATGCCCAACTCAAGGCCAAGAATACGAGCGGTAAGCACAATGGCAAGGACATTGATTGCCGGACCAGAATAAAGAAAGGCGGTGGCCGGTCCCAGACCGGCTCCCATGCGATAAATACCTGCAAAAAGAGGTAGCACTGTACATGAACAAACGGCCAGGATCAGTCCGGATACCGACGCCACACCGTAGGAAAGTACTTTATTTGCCCTGGCTCCGAGGTATTTCATCACCGATGCCTGGCTAACAAATACTGCCATTGCTCCAGCGATGAAGAACGCCGGTATCAGACATAATATGACATGCTCCTGCGCATACCACTTGGCTAATGCCAGGGCTTCGATCACGGCGCCCTTCATCCGAGGACTATCTATGGGGAGGTAAAATAAAACCAGGAAAACCGAGACTATCCACGTTAACGGTTTCCATTCGGCCTTCCAATTCAATTGACCTACTCCTCATTGTGGACTGACATCATCCAAGATGATTGACAAAACAGCCACATACCGCTGCCAGAAAATTCTAACGGGCTGCAACCTTTCGAGCTTCCCTAACGTTTGCTCTAAGAACATCCTCAACACAGCCAAAGAATTTCAAAATGCAGGGCATTCTAAGATTGTACCAGACCTGTAGCCCCCGTTTCTCATCTTCAACGATCCCAGCTTGCTTTAATACCGATAAATGTTTTGAGACGGTCGAGATATCGACTCCGATCATATCTCGGAGTTCACAAACGCACCGTTCACCCTTTGAGAGTTCATCGACAATGAACAGCCTGGTAGGATGCGCCATGGCCTTGATGATCTGTGCTCGGGCTTCGTATTTCTGTTTAGTTCTGCTATCCATACTCATCATTATACCTTTATCCGCTTTGTTAGTTGGCAAAATAACCAAATACTATAAAATGTCAATAGGAAGTTTTCTGAGAATGAGATTTAGTTTGGATATATGTGGCAACCGACTCGCAGTCAAAAGAATATAAAAAACGCGAACTTCGAGACGAGTTCATCAACGGGGTTAAAGGAATTTCATCGGCGTAAGAAAAAAAACTATCGTAAAATGTGAATGACCGGGGAAGAAAGTTCTGCAAATAGTTGGTGTGTATAAAGAAATGTTTTATATTCACTGCCAAAGAGATGGTTTGGCAAATATGACTGTGCCATTAATGTTTAGATAACATATGATTTGTTACGGGGAAAATATGAAATGAAAAGAAAGGGAACGACTATATGATTAAAGCGGATAAATCTGTCGTAATGATAGCGGCAGTGGTCTGTTTTTCCGGTTCGGCTATGGCTGGGAATTGGTATGACGATGTTAAAGTGAAAGGCGACCTGCGGTATCGCCACGAAATGATTAAGGATGGAAAAAACGTTGCCCGGCACAGGCAACGGATTAGAGCCAGATTTGGCATTTATGCCAAGGCAAACGAGATGTTTGATATAGGTATTCAACTTGCGACCGGTTCGTCTGACCCGGTTTCTACCAATCAAACCTTGGATGGAGCTTTTTCGACCAAAAGCATAGGTCTTGATATGGCCTATTTCGATTTTAATCATGAAAAAGCGCCGGCGCTGACAGTTACCGCCGGCAAATTCAAAAATCCTTTCTTCAAAGCGGGCAGTTCCGAGCTGATTTGGGACTCCGATTGGAATCCTGAAGGCGGCGCGGTTAAAATTAATAAATCCGATGATAATTACGAAATAAATCTCATCGGGGCCGGTTTGTGGATTGAGGAACGGTCATCGTCGGATGATTCATATATAGCCGTCGGACAGGGCATGGCCAAATTCAAATTCAACGAGAAAAAATCAAGTGTGGCTTTTGGCGTCGGTTTCTTCAATTATGCCAATACCCAGGGATTTGGGTTTTTCTTTGACGATGAAAATCCGATGGGTAATTCCCATGTTGACGTTGTTAACGGCGGTGATACAACCAGTGTTTACGCAAATGACTATGATCTGATCGAACTGTCCATCGAGGCCTCGCACAAATTTGAATCAACTCCGGTTACTGTAATGGGAGATTATGTAAAAAACTCAGCGGCAGATAGTCTCGATACCGGCTGGTTGGTCGGATTACTGGTTGGCAAAACCAAAGATGCCGGTTCTTGGGATTTTCGATATATCTATCGCGAAGTTAAAAAAGATGCCGTATTAGGTATGTTTACCGATTCTGACTTCCGCGGCGGCGGTACTGATGCTAAAGGCCATGAAATTGGCGGAAGCTGCCAATTGGCTTCCAATGCCACTTTCAGCGTTTCATATTTAATTAGTGAAACCGGCCTTGAATCAACCGAACTGGTAGATTACAAAAAACTGCAGGTTGACCTGCAATTGAAATTTTAGGAAGCCACAATGAAGAAATTGATGTTGATAATTCTGGCATCGGCAATAGCGGCAAGCGTTGTAAGCGCCGGATCAAACATTACAATTAAGGGCTCTGACACGCTTGTCAGACTCGGTCAAAGGTGGGCCGAAGAATATATGAAGAAAAATACGGAAGCTGTTATCCAGGTTTCGGGCGGTGGTTCCGGAACAGGGATTGCGGCTCTCCTAAATGGCGCTACCGATATTTGCGAAGCTTCCCGGGATATGAAAGAAAAGGAATACAAACTGGCTGAGCAAAAAGGTATCAAACCCTATCGGATTTCAGTGGCACTTGATGGAATAGCTGTTTTCCTAAACGAGAAAAATAAAATCAAAAATTTAAACTTTGCCCAACTTAAGGGTATTTACACTGGCGCTATTACCAATTGGAAAGAAGTCGGCGGAAATGATGCCAGGATTATTATTTATAGCCGCGAAAACAATTCCGGAACCTATGCTTTCTTCAAGGAAGAAGTATTGAATAAAGAAGATTATTCGGATTATACACAGACTCTTCCCGGGACAGCCGCCGTTGTTAACGCCATTGCCAATGACAAAAACGGTATCGGTTATGGCGGCATTGCCTGGGCTAAAGGTGTAAAATACGCTTCCGTTGCCAAGGATGAAAAAAGTGAATATGTCGAGCCTTCTACTGAATCTGTGTCCGATGGAAGTTATCCGATTTCAAGAGATTTGTACTGGTTTTTTAATGGAAAACCTGCCGGTGAATTGAAAAAGTTGGTTAATTGGGCATTATCGGAAGAGGGTCAGAAGGTCGCCGCTGATATTGATTACGTCCCGCTTTCCAAAGAACGGGCAATGGCAAGTTTGATAAAATAGGAATCAAATTCTTCTTTGTCTAAAATGAAAGAATTGAAGTTCAAACCAAAATCACGTCTCGGGGAATTCATTGGCGAGAAGTTTATTGCCATAAACGCATTTGTCGCGCTAATAGCGATTGTCCTTATTTTTGTATTCATTTTTAAGGAAGCAATTCCGATATTTACCGATCCCGAAATTCAGGAAGAAGTCACTCTGGACAAGATGATTTTCAAGCAGGAATTTTATGAAGGCCGTGACGCCAAATGGTCATGGCAGCCAAATTCAGAGGTCCCCAAATATTCATTATTTGCCCTGTTTATCGGGACTATAAAAGCCGCAATAATAGCCATGTTGTTTGCCGCGCCTCTGGGGATCGGGGCCGCCATATATTCATCGGAGTTTGCCGGAAAACGGCTTCGGGAAATCATCAAACCGGTTATCGAAATGCTGGCCGGGATTCCTTCGGTAGTCCTGGGTTTTTTCGCATTGATTATTCTGGCGACTTTTCTGCAGGATTTATTTGGATTGACCTTTCGATTAAACGTGTTAAATGCCGGAATTGCTCTCGGCATAGCGGTCATTCCGATAATTTTCACGATAGCTGAAGATGCAATGACTTCGGTTCCGCATTCTCTTCGCGAAGCCGCGACGGCTCTGGGTGCAAATCAGTGGCAGGTATCATTTACGGTAGTTTTGCCGGCGGCGCTTCCCGGAATATCGGCAGGAGTCGTATTGGGATTCGGCAGAGCTATCGGCGAAACGATGATTGTACTTATGGCTTCAGGAAATGCCGCCATCATATCAGCAAATTTTCTGGATTCTGCCAGAACTTTTTCGGCTACGATCGCCGCCGAATTGGCTGAGGTCGTTTTCGGGAGCGGGCATTATACCGTCTTGTTTTTCATCGGCTCGCTTTTATTCATTTTCACTTTTATAATAAATCTCGGCGGTGAGATGATTTTAGCTCGGATAAAATCCAGATTCCAGGGGAAAATGAATTGATGGCGACTAAGGAAAAAACTACAGGCATCAATCTTGTTGCTGCAAATGATCTGCAGTTTAGCCCAAAAACTCAAGGGTATGTTCCGCGCGGATTGACTCTTGCGGCGGTAATAATAATCATCGTGATGCTGGCGATTATTTTGGGCAATATAATATATGGTGGGGCCGGAACCATTGATTGGGAATTCTTATCACATCCTCCCGAAAACGGAATGGAAGCCGGCGGAATATTTCCCGCGATTTTTGGAACTGTGTTTCTGGTAATACTTATGGTAATTGCGGTTGTTCCGGTAGGCGTTTTTACGGCAATTTTTTTGCATGAATACACTTCTCCCTCGTCGAAACTGACAAGATTAATAAGAGTGGCAATTAACAATCTGGCCGGCGTGCCATCGATTGTTTTTGGGCTCTTTGGCCTGGGGTTTTTCATTGCCTTTATTGGTGGGGGGCTGGATTCAATTTTCTATGAATCGGAAGGACCCGTGTGGGGACAGCCTGCTATTATTTGGGCGTCGCTGACACTGGCATTACTAACCCTTCCGGTGGTCATTGTCTCGACCGAAGAGGCTCTGAGAACCATACCGCGCGAATTAAAGGAAGCGAGCTACGCTCTTGGAGGTACAAAATTACAGACGATAGCCCGCATTATTATTCCTCAGGCTTTGCCGGGGATTCTAACCGGAGCCATATTGGCGATTAGTCGCGGTGCGGGCGAAGTTGCGCCAATTATGTTTACCGGGGCGGCCTATTATTTGCCGTATTTACCATCGAAGCTAAACGATCAATTTATGGAAATGGGTTATCACATCTATGTCATGGCGACTCAATCACCCGACATTGAAGCTACTAAACCGATATTATATGGGACAGTGCTGGTTTTATTGATTCTCACCTTCCTATTGAATTTTATTGCAGTATACATTCGTTCAAGCATGAGGAGAAAACGTGCAGGCATACAATAATTCAGCAAATGGATCATTAAAAATTGATCAAGAAAATAAATCTGAATATAAGATGACCGTGAATGACCTAAATTTCTGGTACGGGGCCAATAAAGTACTGCATAATGTTTCGCTTGATATTCAGGAACACAAGGTAACGGCGTTGATTGGGCCATCAGGATGCGGAAAATCAACGTTCCTCAGGACATTGAACAGAATGAACGAAACTATCCCCGGAACAAGGATGGAGGGAACTATAAAACTGGATGATATTAATATTTATTCAGACATTAAAGACGTTTCCCAAATTCGAACCAGAATCGGCATGGTCTTTCAGAAATCGAATCCATTTCCAAAATCAATCTTTGACAATATCGCCTATGGCCTAAAAGTTAACGGGATTAAAAACAATAATCTCATAGCCGAAGTGGTCGAGGAATCTTTGATTCAGGCGGCTTTGTGGGATGAAGTCAAAAATAATCTCGATAATAGCGCCTATATGCTGTCTGGCGGACAGCAGCAAAGACTCTGTATTGCCCGCGCCCTGGCTATAAGACCGGAAGTGATTTTGATGGATGAACCGGCTTCGGCCCTGGATCCTATTTCAACTTCCAAAATTGAGGATTTAATCGGAACATTAAAAAAGAAATATACGATAGTTATTGTAACCCATAATATGCAGCAGGCGGCGCGAGTATCAGATTACACGGCCTTCTTTTTTCAGGGAGATTTGGTTGAATTTGGACAAACTAAAGAAATATTTACGAGACCCCGCAAGAAAAAAACTGAAGATTATATAACCGGGCGTTTTGGATAAATAAAAGAGGATATCATGACAAAACACTTTCAGAATGAAATAGAAAGATTGAAGAAGAAAATTCTTCACCTCGCTGCAATGGTTGAGGAGAGTTTGCAGATTGCTGTAAAATCCATAATGGAATATGACATTGTCCGGGCTGATAAGGTTATAGAATCTGATCCAAAAGTTGATTCTCTTGAAGTGGAAGTAGAAGAAGAGTGTCTAAAAATACTGGCCCTTCATCAGCCGGTCGCGGCCGATTTAAGATATATTATCGCCGTTTTGAAAATAAACAATGACCTTGAGCGAATTGCCGATCTGGCTGTCAATATTGCCGAAAGGACTAAAACTGTGGCACGGCATCCGGATGTAGAGATACCTTTTGATCTGCATAATATGCTCAACATTACCGTTGAGATGGTTAAGGACAGTGTTGATTCACTTGTTACCAGCGATACTCAAAAGGCAATTCAAGTAATAAATGATGATGATAAAATCGATGACCATGATGCCAATGCTTTCAATTTAGTTCAAAAGCAGATTAAAAAATATCCCGAGTATTCTGAATATTATGTCAGCCTTCTAAGTGTTTCGCGAGATCTGGAACGGATTGCTGATCATGCCACAAATATTGCCGAGGATGTGATTTATATGATTGACGGAGAAATAGTCCGACATCAAAATAAATTGAAGTGAATAGTCAAATCCGGGGTTGATAGAAAAAGAATGATATTGACCGGGTAAATAATATCACCATAAATGAAAATGCCGAATCAATAACTTATAGGTAGACAGGCCCAGAATAATATGGTGGAGCTCCTTATGGGAATTTTGCGAATATTCACAATTTAAAACAATTTATGGTGGTCTAAGAAAATATTTGTTATGAATATTGTTCCTCCTATATTTAAAATACAAAAGCAAACAGTCTTGACGACGAATTGAAGTTATTTATACGGGATACAATTATGAACTTTCGACCTGCCACAAAAAATGATCTCAAAACAGTTATGTCATGGATACCGGATGCTGAGACATGTCTTATCTGGGCGGGACCCAAAATCAAATTTCCTTTAAAGTTGAAACAATTACATCAAGCTATCGAGTTCGAAAAGACTCACACTTATTCTTTTGATGATGAAAATAAATTACTGGCCTTTGGTCAGATCAGAATATTTGAAAATAACAGAGGACATTTATCTCGAATAATCGTCAATCCAGCTTCAAGAGGCCAGGGTATCGGTCGGTTGTTTTGCAAAAAACTAATCAACGAAGCCAAAATACTTAAATGCCAAATAATTTCATTAAACGTCGTTAAAGATAATTCTATAGCGAAAAGTCTTTATAAAAAGCTGGGTTTTATAATACCATCCAAGCGGCCAGCCGAAATCCGAGAAAACATCATCTATATGGAACGGGGAAAGACTAATCGCAATTAATTAATCTATCGCCATTATATCTTGTTCCCCTCGTTTGATATCGAATCGGTTTGGTTCGGGATCGACATTCAATTTTATTTCTAAATGATTGATAATCTGTTCTCCAATATTATGTGCCACTTTTTGAAGTGTTGGATGCACAAACCTGGAATCTCGAATTTCCACCATATAAACTGTCGCCGGCAAATCTCCCGTAAATCTATTCGAAGTATTATATCCTATCGGTATAAAATATTGTTGTTGTTCTCTCGGAATTTTCAATTCACCGATTACCTTTTTAATCATTTCTAAATGTTCCGGCAGTTTTTCTCTTACTTTATCCGGAAGATTATCAATATACCATTGATTAAATCCCAGTTCGGTGGTAAGCAGGGGCATCCGTTGAGTTATCGCACGGTGTCTTTGAATATCTCTAAAGGAACCAAAATCTAATTGATATTTAATATCAAGAGTGCCTATTTGCCCAACATATTTCGGAAGTCCTGTCTTGGGAGGCCTTTTCTTGAAAAGCTCACTACATTTTTTCAATTCATCATGATTAATATTGCTAAAATTAATTTCTGGTTCATCGGGGCATTCAGGATCATAATAATAATAATTTTCCGCTATTAAGTCTTGATATGCTTCAGTATCTTCAGGTATTTCATGCCCAAAAGAATGAGGGTGGTGTTTTTGAAGCGCTTCTTTTATGGCTGAAGCCATGTTTCTAACTTCAGGTAAAGGATGATGCATTAAAAATAGCAATTTATCGGCTGCCTGCCTGAGATCCGTATGCCAGGCAAAATTCGTCGAAGCTCCTGCCGGAAGAAGACTTCTGGTAATATCAAAAGTCCGGGCATCTATTGCTTTTTCATAGATAGATTTTTTTTCTCGTTCGTTTCTGGGATGAAGTATTTTTAAACACTCTCTCGTCGGTTCTTGAGCATCAATATAGAATTGTCGTTGCCTTTCTAACAGGGTCTTTCCTTCTTTTGTCTGGGTGGGATCAATAAAGGACTGCTTTGAAAAATCAAGATACCTTGTAGAAGATTCCTGTCCTCTATAAAGAGGGTTATCCTGAACCGCTTTTACCGCGGGCATAGATACGCCTTCAATGAATATTGTCGTGTCTCCACAATCGCCTATTGAATGATGTCCATAACCGACATAGAATTTCTCCATAAAATTGTCGGCCCCTTTTTCGGCCAGGATTTTCAAATGACTTTTCAGGCCCTCGGTAGAACGTGAATGCAGGGCCTGCAGCATCGCTTCCGCCTCGGCATCAATAACGGCACCGGTATCAAGGATGATTACCTCTCCACCGCCTTTAATATTTACTTTTGTATGTTTTAAATCAGAAAGACTTTTGGCCATCGTTATTCCTCTAAATCAATTTTGGTAAGAAGAAAGGCATATTTCGTTCACGGTCAAATATATAATGGAAATATTTAAATGGCTATGAGAAAATAACACTTTCAAAACATTAATTTAGGGTCAAACTCACTTGGTTGACCATCCCAAGATCACACTCCCCATACTTTTGTGGAATTCAATGTTTAGGTGGAAACAGCCTATGTGACAACAAGCGAAACTCTTTGGAGGGGAATTGGATACAATCAGCCTAAATTTTCTAAGTCTTATATTCATCTTCCAGGATTGAATAGCATAGAAGATCGGTAAACTTATCTCCAATAATAATTGCCTCTCTCATGACTCCCTCTTGCACAAATCCGACTTTCTTTATAAGACGTTCCGAGCGATCATTACCCAGGGTAGCAACAACCCATACACGGTGCATATGAAGGGCATCAAAAGCATACTCCAACATCCTCTTGAGTACAAATTCTCCAATTCCTCTGCCCCAGTAGTCAACCTCACCGATTATCAATATCAACTCGCACTTGCGATTTTTCTCGTCTATTGATTCCACGGCGGCATAGCCAATAATTCGGCCATCGTCAATAACGGCCTTTAGCCATATTTTGGGATGGGTTTTGACCTTATTAAACCATGCCTCGGCTTCTTCTTTCGATTTAAGTCGATTTGATAGATGGCGATTGACAATTGAATCATTTCTCCATCGCACTACAGCATCTAAATCATCTACCATTAAATCACGAAATTTCGTCATTTGCATTCTCTCTTGTAAGATATTCTTCATTTCCCGAATTACTCGCGCTATTTCCGGCTATCTCTTTTAAAATAAATTGGTTGCGCCAAGACTTCAATAGAAATGTTCGACCCATATCTTACCCTTGAGTATATAACGGCCCCAATATAACCCTCCCCAAACTTCTGTGAACTTCCAGTTTCCAGTGCGGTGATACTATGCCACCATCAATAGAACTTGATGGAAGACAATTGAATGCTGATAGTCACTTGTCACATTTTACCAATTTGTAGTTCAAATCATAAAAACTCTTCTCTTATAACCAACGTGATTTCGATAATATCTAAATAATGGGTAATTTCCCGGTAATCAGGTAATTGACAATTGTGTAGATAATCCCCCCGATCGCACCACCGATGTTTGCCAGTATATGAACGGCAATGGCAGGAATGAGACTGCCGGTTTTTGCTCTCAGGTGTCCGGCCATAAGACCGATCGACAAGGTGAAAAAGAAAACTACGACCATCGTAGTCGCATCAACTCCTGCAAACAGTAGCACGAAATGCATGCACGCGAAAAACAGTGCGCTGATCAAAACAGGCAGCTCAATACGCACGAAGAGCAACCTGAAGTACTTACCTGACAAGACAGACAGATGTCCCCGGAGGAATCCACGCGTGAACACCTCTCCTATTATGCTAGAGAAGATCCACACGAACAACACTATCTGGAGAAAAGTAAGACTCTTGACCAGAGGATTTCCATTTCCACCCAGTGCAAAAATCCGGGTGTTGCGACTATGCCCAGCAACGGCGCGATCAAGCTGATTCGTATCCATCGGGTTTTGGCTTTTACGAACTGCTGACTTGCTCTTGGCCGACAAAAGCCGTATTCAGAAAACTTACTCTTACCAAAGACCACTATGGCCAGCAGTGAAAGAATTAATTCCAATCCCTGTATTGTCATCAATCCCGGAAGTACACTGGAAAATATTAGCTTTGGTAGTACTATTGCTATTACATATATCCCGATTGCAACCGATAGTGCCGTGGTGACCTGGGAAGTATTATTGGTGGCCATAAACATGCTCTCCTTACATATAATAGTCATAATACTCGCCGCGACGCATAGTGATAACTTCTGCCTCGACCATTTCCGTTTACTTGTTGCGGGAGTATTCGGAAACCAAAAAATTAGATATACATTGAGCTTTCAATATCAATGGCGGGGATCAATAGACGAATTTTGCGACCTTTTAAGATATTAATGGGTCACTACAGCTGTAAATGAATTGGCAAAAGAACTTGTTAAATTGTGAAGTTTCGTAAATGCTTGCGGATTTTCGCCAAACCAAAATAAATTTTCTATCCCCGATACCTACGGTAACTGCTAATTCCATCCGCCGTTGGTTGTGCGCAATATTGTGCCATTTCTTCCAACCGTAGTGCATTTGTTGGCATCAGTAAGACTTACACCTAATAGATCCTTGCTCGTACCGCTCGTCTGGATCTTCCAGGAAGCACCGCCGTTGTTTGTCCGTAATATTGTGCCATTTTCTCCAACCGCAGTGCCGTTGTTGGTATCGGTGAAACTTATAGCATAAAGATCATTCCCTTGTGGAATGGGGTTTTGCCAGAACCACCCAGTTTTACCCTCTCCAGGCTTGGCAGGACCAGTCGGATTATCGCCGGAACAACTCAACAGTAGTATTACAGCAGCCGATACAATCGCCATGAGAGATGGACGATTATAAACCTTTTTGTGATTCATTGGAATTTCTCCTGAGCCTGTACATCACTTTCCTGCCTGCAGTCAGCTGTATTCTTGCCAGTCCTAATAGGTCTTCACCGTGGTTTCACTTGATTAATTGTTGTCCAAAGGGAATTTGTGCAAATCAGAGTTCATGCTCTTGTCATTGTCCAGATGTTCAGACACAAGCATATCCCTATTGACCTTAACAAAATAAACAAAAATATGTGATTCATCAACAATAAATATGGTTAAATCAATCTCTGAATAGTGTTGCTCCACTTAAAAAAAACCATTGCAATGGCATGAAAGTCAAAGCGGCCCCAATATCACTCTCAGAAAACTTATGTGACCTTCCAATTCGATGTTCAGTTACACTATGCTGCAGTCAATGGAACTCGTTGGAAAACAATAAGGTAGTGTAGTCTTTATGGTAAATACGCAGGAGATTTAGATCGTTTTGCTATTTCGAATCAGCCAATTTAACCGTTGCAATAAGCACTTCCGACGAACCAACAGCACGACTTTTGTGTCCCTTTCCAGTAATATCTTCTACAAGGACTATACTACCGGGACCAAATTGCCTTATCTCACCGTCTGAGGTCTCTGCTTCTATCTCACCTGACAAGTAAAAATGTATTTGGCGATACGGGGCAGGATGCCAATCGCCGTACCAACCCACAGAACCTTTCAACAATGAACAAGATTCAGTGGGCCAAATTCCGATAAATTTAATGGAGGGGCAGGCGGTGCAAAATCAATTGACCTGAATTCAACTTCAACATCTTCAAAATGTGATTCACCATTTTCATCAGTGTACAACCGCGTATAAGTCATTGTTTTAATCTCGCTTCTCTTTTAGGGCTGGCCGTTTTGAGAAGGAGGCGGGAAAAACCCTAGTTGTGATAACATTGCGACATTGTCCCAGCTTACCCATGACTCAGCAATCTTACCATCTTCGAAACGGTGGACAATGATATTGACACATGTAAATGTCTTGCCAGAGGCAGGGAGTTCTCCCATCACCCCGGTCTGCGTCCCTTTCATTGTTGTAACATATGCAACTTTGTCACTGTCTGCCACGATTACATCAATTGTCTCGCTGAAATCTGAAACAGCCGAGATGAAATCGCTAACAAACGCCTTCAATGGTTCGCTACCGTACATCTCCTGCAAATCAGGAGGCATTGCCTGACAATGCCTAACATAGTTCGGAGCCAGAGTTTTATCAAAAACATCCATATTCCCTTTGGCCATCTCTGAATGTACATAGCGAATCGTAGCAACATTATTTTCTTCCAAGCTTGCGAGGTCGTTATTTTGGGAACATCCTCCCAGGAAGACCAGCGTTAAAGAAACTACCAAATAAATGACACGTCTACCCATATTCATTGTTCTCTCCTTTCAGATTAGACTCTTAGAGTATATTGATTTAGAGGTCTAATCTCAACAAAAAACCTCCTCTTGCGAGAAGGTCAAATTAAATGGCGGGGGCTACGAGACGAGCTCTTCAACCGGGTTATTCAAAATACTGCGGCATAATTCGGACAATCGATTCAGCAGTAAGAAGTTAACAATTTCCGGACTATAAGGATTATTCGTGAAACTTACACGGTTTGTTTAATTGATCATATTAATGGGCAATTAACTCAAATCGGTTTTCCACCTTTTTGATTAGAAATCGCAATTTTGAAGCGGCCTATTGCTGAATTTGGGGAAATAGACTATCTTATATGGGATGATGAATGATTTATCTTAGCACAAAATGAAGCCGAGGTATAGTTGTGGAAGATTTTAAAGCCTCGACCATAAAATACTATTATCGTGATTTTTCTTTAGATTATGCCACCATTTTTAATAAAATGCTTGGCATAGCTAATCTCGGCCTGCCTCGGGCCGAATTTTTAAGCTGCACTGCCAAAATGCTATTAGATTTATCTGGATGTGACTTCATTGAAATTAGAAAAAAGGAGCGAAAAAAACTTATTCGTATTGAAGCCTGTGGTTCTGATAATTATACAGATCAGATCAGTATTATCTCAATGAAGGCTGATGATCATGAGCAAATATTTCCCTGCCTGGATGAAACATCAGACTTTGAACAGATTTGCGCAGATATCGCTAATGGACAGTTCGTTCCTGAGCTGCCTTTTTATACCAAACAGGGCTCATTCTTTGTAGGCGATACCGATAAGCCGTTTGAATTAAGTTCAAAGGCGTGTAAATGGGCTGGAGGACGAACAATCAGAATAAATGGAGAGTTTAGATCTTTGGTCGTTATCGGATTTCAGATAGACAGTAATAATCCTGGTTTGGTCATATTCAAAAGCAAACAAAAGATGTTTTTTTCGCAGAAAGATGTAGCGGCTCTGGAAGAGATTGCCAAAATATTGGGGATGGCCTCCTCTCATCGGAGAGCGCAGGAAGCGCTTCGCGAAAGAATCAAAGAGATAACTTGTCTTTATGAAATAGTCAGTATTGCGGCGCGTCCTAATATCTCAATGAATGAGATTATCGAAGGAGTTTTGAAAATCCTTCCTCCAGGATGGTTTTATCCCGACATTGCCACAGCTCGGATCACCATTGATGGCAAATCCTACGCTCTGCCCGATTTCAAGAATTCGTTACAGAGTCTTTCTGCAGAGATTAAAGTCAAAGGGAAAAATCGAGGCAAAGTTGAAGTCGCATACACGAAAAATATGCAGGAACTCGACGAAGGTCCTTTTATAAAAGAAGAACGCAGTCTGATAAACGCAATAGCCGATGAATTGGCCCAAATTATTGAGCGCTACCAAATACAGGAAGAGCAAAAACAACTCAGAGAACAGCTCCAACACGCGGATCGTTTGGCAACCATCGGGCAGCTTGCCGCCGGAGTGGCGCATGAATTAAATGAGCCTCTCAGTAGCATTCTGGGCTTTGCGCAATTGGCCAATAACAATCTGGCTAATTCAAAACAGATAGCGAATGATTTGGAGAAAATTGAATCAGCGTCTCTCCATGCCCGTGAAGTGGTCAAAAAGCTGGTTGAATTTGCTCATCAGAAACCCCAGCAAAAATCACTGGTCAATTTAAGCCAGATTGTCGATGAGGGCTTATATTTTCTTGAATCACGATGCGCCAAATCCGAAATCAAATTGATCAGGCAGCTTAAGGAAGATCTACCCGAAATCTATGCTAATAAAAGCCAGCTATATCAAGTATTGACTAATCTAATTGTGAATGCTATTCAGGCTCTGCCTTCGGGCGGAACGATAACGATTACAACGGATAAATGTGAAAATGGCATTTTGTTGACCGTATCTGATACCGGTACCGGGATAGAAGAAGAAATAATCGATGAGATTTTTAATCCTTTCTTTACAACAAAAGACATTGATGAAGGTACGGGATTGGGTCTGGCGGTCGTTCACGGGATCATAGCAGCAAATAAGGGTACAATTAGAGTCGAAAGTACCGTCGGATGTGGAACTAAATTTGACATATTCCTTCCGATTGGTGAAATGAAACAATAAATTACGCCTGGGAGAATGATGACAGCTAAAATAAAAGAATCCGTATTAGTTGTTGATGATGCACCCGATACATTGGAAATATTGCAGCGAAATCTATCTTCAAGGGGATATCAGGTTTTTACCGCTACCAATGTTGCGGAAGCCTTACAATTTATGGGTAATCAACCGATAGATTTAGTCATTACAGATCTCAAGATGCCCAAAATCAGCGGTACTGATCTGGTTCGCCACGTGAGAGCAAATCTCAGAGATACTGAAATCATGATGATAACCGGGTATGCCAGCGTAGAAGGGGCTGTCCAGGCCCTCAAAGACGGGGCTGAAGAATATTTGGCAAAACCCTTTACGGACAGGGAATTGTATGATGCTGTCGAAAGAATCCTTGACAAGTTAAATACTCGGCGCAAGGCTCAGAAAGAAACCAGCCGAATATCTCCTCCTCTGGGAGGAATGATCGCGCAATCTCCACAAATGCTTGAGGTTTTCAACTCTATTTCCAAAGCTGCCGCGACATCGGCAACCGTCCTGATTACCGGAGAAAGCGGAACCGGAAAAGAACTGGTTGCTCGGGCCATACATTATAATAGCGACCGCGCTTCATCTTCTTTCGTCCCCATAAATTGCGGCAGTATACCGGAAGGTCTTCTCGAAAGCGAACTATTTGGACATGTCAAAGGGGCGTTTACGGGCGCTTCGGAGTCGCGGGCAGGTTTTTTTCAAACGGCTGAAGGCGGTACGATTTTTCTTGACGAGATAAGCGAAACCAGTCTTGCAATGCAAGTAAAGCTCCTGCGCGTTCTGCAGGAAAAAGAGGTAAGCATGGTTGGAGCGAGCCGATCCCGGAAAATAGATGTTCGTGTTCTGGCCGCGACAAATAAGGACTTAACATATCTGGTCAATAAAGGATTGGTGCGAGAAGATCTCTATTTCCGTTTAAGCGTGCTGACAATACTTGTTCCTCCCCTTCGTGAGCGAACTGATGATATATTGCTATTGGCCCGGTTTTTTGGAGATAAGTACGCGGCTGAACTGGGAAAAAAGCCGCCTCAATTCTCCGATAATGCCCTAAAGGTATTGAAAAATTACAACTGGCCCGGAAATATCAGAGAATTGGAGAATTTAATTCAGCGCATGGTGATTATGATTGATGACGATATTATTGATGTTCCTGACTTGCCTTCATTAATGCGTTTTACTGCCTCCGGCCAGCGCGATTTGACTCGATCTCTGGCTGATGCGGAAACAGAGTATATTCGTCAGGTTTTGGCATCAGTTGGAGGTAATAAATCCCGGGCGGCTGAAATACTTAAAATCGATCGAAAAACACTTCGTAAAAAACTCGATTATCTTTCCAAACCAGAATAACTTATGTTTCTTGGGGAGTAACTCCCCGCCGGGGAATATATCCCCAATAAATAGCTTGTAACTATGCTTCCTTTGCCAGATCAGGCATTCGCCTTAAAAAAAATATGTGAAATTTTTCACATTGTCATTCAATGAGTTATGTCTAAATATTTCCAATTAAAACTCTAAAGACTCCCCTATATACTCCTTCTTCGCATACTGGTATGCTATTTGATACACAAAAGCTGATAGAAAAAATATGTAAATAGAAAAGGCAAGGAGATAGATGATATGTTAAGTTCTGCTCCACTTGATAGGATGGGTTTATGTTCGACCTGTAATAATTCACCGGATTGCGGCTACAGAATGTTAAGAGGATTTGACGCGATTTTCTGTGAGTTATTCGATAACTATACCGCCGGCAGCGGCATTCAAAGGAACAAAATATCTGTACCCGCCCCCAGAGAGAACAGGCTTTACCCCGCTGCAGTAAACAATGGCTTTAAGGGATTGTGTATAAATTGCGAAAACAGAAGCGTTTGCTTCCTGCCAAAGCATGAAGGTGGAATATGGCATTGTGAGGAATACCGCTAAAATAGAGCGGTATAAATTTAGAACCTGATTGATAATTAAAAGGTAACAAAAATGATCAATACTAATGTTGTTGATGGAGGCAAGAGTGCCTCAAAGGATCAAGGCGGTCTGATATCGACATTGGAAAAAATACAAGCCAAATATGGCTATCTTCCTGAAGAAGAATTGCGGCGTGTTTCGCAAGATGATGGGTTGTCTTTGGTTGATATTTATGGGGTCGCGACTTTTTATAAGGCTTTTAGTTTAAAGCCAAGAGGGAAACACCTCATTTCGGCATGTTTGGGAACCGCCTGTCATGTTCGCGGCGGCCCGGTGATTGCCAAAGAAATTGAAAAGCAACTGAATATAAAATCAGGGGAGACTACTCCCGATGGTGAGTTCACGCTGGAAACTGTGAATTGTCTTGGAGCCTGCGCCCTTGGGCCTGTCGTTGTTGTTGATGGCCATTATTTTTCGAACGTGAAGGCTGGGAGAGTTAAAGAAATAATCGAAAAAACTCTGGAAGGATTTGGAGTTGTTGAAACCATATCAGATCAGCGCGTTTTTCCGATTGAGGTCAGTTGTGCTCGCTGCAATCATAGCTTGATGGATTCCAATCATATCATGGACGGCCATCCCAGCATAAGAGTTACAATATCATTTGGCAACAAACACGGCTGGCTTGTCCTATCCAGTGTTTATGGCAGTGATAAGGTTAATCTTCAATATAAAATTCCCCCTGATACCGTCGTCCAGATGTTCTGTCCCCATTGCCATGCCGAGCTAATCGGCGGAACTGCCTGCCTCCTGTGCGAAGCGCCGATGGTGCCAATGATTGTTCATGGTGGCGGAATCGTTCAGATTTGCTCTCGTCATGGATGCAAAGGACATTTGCTGGATTTGGGCGGCTCATCCGTTGCATAGGCCGGGTTAAACTTCGCTTTTAGGAGAGATTAATAGATGGAAAAACTTACAATGATTGACGGACTTCGTGATTTCCGCGATCGTATTTTAAGTGAAAAAGATATCGAATACGACAAACCTACTTTGGTTATATGCGGTGGGACGGGTGGGCTGGCAAGCGGCGCTAACGATGTTATCCGGGCCATCAAGCGTTACATGATTGAACGCAATCTGCAGGGCAAACTTGCCATCAGGATTACTGGTTGCCAGGGGTTCTGTGAAATGGATCCTTTTATACTGGTGAAGCCGGGAAGCCATTTGTATCCCCGGCTCAAAATGAGTGATGTGCCGATGGTCATAGACGCCGCCATGGGCGGCTATGTCGCGGAAAGTCTGATTTATAAGGATTCCAAAAAGAAAGAAATAATTAAAACCCAGAATGATATTCCCTTCTTTAAAAAACAGACCAGGACCATTCTGGGATTTAACGAACATATCGATCCTATTCGAATTTACAATTATATAGAGCAGGGTGGATATGCCGCGGCCGAAAAAGTTCTATCCAATCCCGATCCCCAATCGATAATTGATGAGGTTCAAAAGGCTGGAATAAGAGGTCGCGGCGGAGCCGGTTTCCCCACCGGGAAAAAATGGGAATTTGCGCATAAATCAGGAAAACCAGGCGAACAGAAATATATAATCTGCAATGCCGATGAAGGCGATCCAGGAGCATATATGGATCGCAGTCTGCTGGAAGGCAACCCCCATATGATAATTGAGGGAATGCTGGTCGCAGGCGTTGCGATTGGCGCCACAAAAGGCATAATATATGTACGTAGCGAATATCCCCTCGCCATAAAACATGCTCTGATTGCCCTCAGGCAGGCCCGTGAGCTGGGAGTTCTCGGACAAAATATTCTGGGCACCGGCATTGATTTTGATATTGAAATATTCCGCGGAGCGGGAGCCTTTGTCTGCGGCGAAGAAACGGCCCTGATTAAATCAATCGAAAATATGATGGGTGAACCCAGACAGCGTCCTCCCTTTCCGATTGAAAAAGGACTCTGGGGCCATCCCACTTGTATTAACAACGTCGAAACGCTGGCCAATATTCCTGTCATTATAAATAATGGCGGCGAAGAGTATGCCAAAGTGGGCATCCCGGGAAATACGGGGACCAAAATATTCTCCCTTGTCGGCAAAATCAGGAATACGGGATTGGTCGAAGTTCCTCTGGGAACCAAAATTAGTGAAGTTGTTTATGATATCGGCGGCGGCGCGGTAGGAAACGGCAAAATAAAGGCCGTACAGACCGGCGGTCCCTCAGGGGGCTGCATTCCGGCCCATCTGTTTGATATGTCAATCGATTATGACAGTCTGGCCGCAGCCGGATCAATCATGGGCTCGGGCGGCATGATTGTCATGGATGATAATACTTGCATGATAGATGTCGCCAAATATTTCATGAATTTTCTGAGAGATGAATCATGCGGCAAATGCTTTACCTGCCGCAAGGGTACCCAGCGCATGTATGAAATCCTTGATGACATTTCACGAGGCCGGGCGACCCTGGCTGATCTGGATCTCCTCGAGGAATTGGCTCTTGTTGTAAAAGATACGACCATGTGTGGTCTGGGCCAGTCCGCCTCCAATCCGGTTCTAAGCACTCTGCGCTATTTCCGCCATGAATATGAACGCCATATCATCGATAAAAAATGTGACGCCTTTGTCTGCAAGGAATTGGTCGGCTCGCCGTGCCAGTCGGCCTGTCCGGTCGGGACGGAGGTGTGGCGCTACGTCGCTCATATAGAGAGAGGCGAATTTGATGAGGCCTATCTGACGATTCGCGAGGCCAATCCGTTCCCATCAATTTGCGCGCGGGTCTGCAATCATCCCTGCGAATCACGATGCCGGGCGGGCGTCTCCGGAGGCGATCCAATTGCTATCCGTTCCCTTAAGCGTTTCGTTACCGACCATACGGACCCGGCAATTTACAAACCGGAAATTACCCCCTGGACCAAAGGTGAACCGCCCAGAATCGCGGTTGTCGGATCTGGCCCGGCAGGTTTAACAACGGCGCACTATCTCTCACTTATGGGATATAAAGTCACAATTTTTGAATCAGAAGATAAACCGGGCGGAATGCTCTATTGTACCATCCCATCCTATCGTCTCCCCAGAAATGTGATCGAAAAAGAAATAGATTCCCTCCTAAATGAAAATATCACCTTGAAATGCAATACGGCATTAGGCAAAGATTTTACGGTAGAGGGATTACTTGAAGATGGGTACAAAGCTGTTCTGTTGGCGCTTGGCGCTCACAAGAGCAAACCATTGCGTCTCGAAAATGAGGATATTGATGGCGTATATCCGTCAATTCAATTCTTGAAATCTCACAATATCAAGGATAAACCTCTGGCCCAGGGTATGGTGGGCATTATCGGCGGAGGCAATTCAGCCCTTGATGCCGCCCGAACTGCCTTGCGCCAAAAAGGGATTAAGAGTGTAACTATTCTGTATCGAAGAACGCGGGAAGAGATGCCTGCCTTCGACGAGGAAATTGAAGCGGCTGTTGAAGAGGGCGTCAAGCTGGTCACGTTAGTTTCGCCGACTAAGATTTTTTCTTCAAATGGAAAACTGAACGCAGTCGAATGCATTCAGAATGAACTCGGCGAATATGATTCAAGCGGCCGCCGCCGTCCGGTTCCAAAAGAGGGCACCGAACATACCATTGAACTCGATACCCTTATTGTTGCTATTTCGGAGGATACGGGAATTGAATCAGTTGCCCCGGCCAGTCTCAACTTGACCAATTGGAACACAATAAAAACGTCGCCGGAAACTTTACAAACCAATCTGCCGGGAGTATTTGCTGCTGGCGATGTTATCACAGGTCCAAACACGGTTATAGATGCGATCGCCGACGGTAAAAAGGCGGCGATGATAATTGATCGGTATATCAATGGAGTTCAAATGAAACAGGATGCATCAACGGCCTTGCCGCAATTCTATATCGCCCCTGCATCAGATGACGGTGATGAAGGAAAAACAACCAATCGCGTTGCGGCCAGGCACACATCAGCCGAATCCCGAAAAAATAATTTCGAGGAAGTCGAACTTTGTCTATCAGAAAATGAGGCAATATGCGAGGCGGGGAGATGCTTGCGCTGCGATTTGGAATTCACTCAACCCAAAAATAATGCTAATGAACTAATTCCCGAGGGAGTGAAAGAACTATGATTAAGATAAATATAAATGGCCTTGACCTTTCCGTCGAGCAGGGAACGACAATTCTTGAAGCGGCGCAGTTTTTGGGTTTTCCGATTCCGACTTTGTGCCACATGGAAGGCTTGAAAGATTACGGCGCTTGCCGATTGTGCATTGTCGAAATCGGCGAAGGCCCCCGCTCAAAACTGGTTTCATCCTGCACCTATCCTGTCGAGGAAGGACTCAAGGTGCGAACGGCATCAAAACGAGTCATGCGAGCTCGGAAAATGATACTGGAACTCCTGCTGGCATCATGCCCTCAGTCCAAAATCATTCAGGATTTGGCCTCCAAATTCGAAGTTCGCCAGCAGCGCTTTCGCCAGGAACATGAAGATTGCATTCTCTGCGGATTATGCGTGAGAATGTGCGAAGAGCAGATGGCTGCCAAGGCGATTGGATTTCGAGGACGAGGTCGAAACCGCAGCATCGGGACGCCTTTTGATGTCAAATCAGAAGTGTGCCGCTTATGCGGAGGATGTATTTATGTTTGTCCGGCATGTCAATTGAGATGTACTTATACTGATCCCGATAAAGCAATCTGCGGCGGTTGCGCCAATATCAGCGCACCCTGCATTGAAAAAGAAAAATTTAACGATATGATGTGTTATATGGATCCCTGCGTGGCTTGCGAAATAGACAAAGAGTCATGCGGGAAAGGAGGAAAATAAGAATGTCATTTACCAGAGTAAATGCCTCGGCCGCGACTTTGACCAAGAACAGGACAGAGGATTCCGTTACTCGTCTATCAGGAATGTGCGTCACCTGCGTCGATGGCTGTATCGGAATGTGCGAAATAGGGAAATCGGCTTATAGAGGTCACGAAGTAATTTATCCCCAACCCTTCGGCGTTATTACGACCGCTTCGGAGAAGTCTTACCCCGTCGATTATTCTCATTTGAATATTATCGGGGGCGTAATAGGCGCCAAAGGCATTGAAGCCGACAGTGATAAGGCAGTCTTTCCCAATGTCAACCTGGAAGTTCATTTTGGCCATGATAAAGGAATTAAATTCCGTCTGCCTATAATGATTCCGGGGATCGGTTCTACCGATGTCGCCAAAAATAACTGGGAAGGTCTGGCGATAGGTTCCGCCCTGGCCGGGACCGGTTTAACGATCGGCGAAAATGTCGTCGGTATGGATACTGAGGCGGTCATCAAGAACGGCCGTGTCGTCGATACCGTTGACCTTAAACGCCGCGTTAACCTGTTCAAAGATAATCAGCGCGATGGCTACGGCGCGACTATCGTACAAGCCAATATTGAAGATACCCGACTCGGCGTCCAGGAATATGCCATCGAAAAACTCGGAGTGGAATGGGTCGAGCTAAAATGGGGTCAGGGCGCCAAAAATATTGGCGGTGAGGTAAAAATCAGAGATCTTAAAAAGGCTCAAATGCTGTACAAACGGGGTTATGTAGTCCTTCCTAATCCCACCAATCCTGATGTTATCAAGGCCTTTGAACGTGGTACCTTTAAAGAATTTGAGCGGCATTCACGGGTCGGCATGGTAACCGAAGAATCATTCGCCAAACGCATTGAAGAGTTGCGCGCGGCGGGCGCCAAGTATATATCACTCAAAACCGGCGCCTATCGTCCGGCGGCTCTGGCCCTGGCCTTGAAATTCGCGTCGAAATACAAACTTGACGTTCTTACCGTTGACGGAGCCGGAGGCGGTACAGGAATGAGTCCTTGGCGTATGATGAACGAGTGGGGCATCCCCCCGGTTGAATTGCATTCGCTCCTTTATAACTATGCCAAAAAACTCGCCGACAGGGGCGAACATATCCCGGCATTGATTCCAGCTGGTGGGTTTACCTTTGAAGATCAAATATTCAAGGGTCTTGCCCTCGGAGCCCCGTTTGTGAAAATGATCGGAATGGCCCGAGGCCCGATTGCCGCGGCAATGGTTGGTAAAACCCTTGGACGCACAATTAGCCAGCATCAACTTCCCGTTTATGTCGAGCGATTTGGCACCAGTATAGATGAAGTATTCGTGACGGCCGGTGATTTGAGAAAAGAGCTGGGAGATGATGAATTTGAAAAACTGCCAACAGGAGCAATCGGTCTTTATACTTATTACGAACGTTTGGCACAGGGATTACGTCAATTGATGGCCGGAAGCCGAAAGTTTTCGCTGGAGCATATGACTCGCGATGATTTGATAGCTTTAACGCCCGAAGTTTCGAAAATATCCGGCATTACCTATGTCATGGACGTCGATAAAGAAGAAGCCGAAAAAATCCTGAATGCATAATAAAAATATGGCAGACTTTATGTTTGCCATAGCAACATAATCGACTCATTAATGACGCCTCTTGTCTCCTTAAGAGGCGTCATATTTTTTCCATTCTTTTTTGAGAATCACAAATTTATAAATCCTGCCCTCAAAAGGGATGATACTGCAAAAAAGAATGCGCCAGGCTGACGCATCCTTTTTTGTATCAATAAGTTAGAAATTGTGGCGGGGGTCATTATACGAATTTCGCAACTTTTTGATGACTGAGAATTGCAAAGTTGTTATTCAGCCGTAGAATAACTTCGAACCCATTTTATCAATTTCTTAACAGATACTTACCAACTTAGGACAATACGATAGCGAGCTTTTCCACTATTTAATTTTTTAATTGCTTCGTTGACCTGATCGAAACGATATTCTTCAACAATCGGCTTTATTTTATGCATGGCGGCAAAATCAAGCATCTTTGCAATAGCCGCAGGACTGCCAACTGGCGAGCCGGATATTGAGCGCTGTCCCATAATTAAGGGAAAGACTCCAACATCCAATGGCTCCATAACGGCCCCGACTATGTGTAATCTACCTTTTGATTTTAGGGTCGCAAGGTATGTATTCCAATCGAGTTTTACATTTACTGTGGATAAAATAAGATCAAACTGTCCGGCGACCGCTTCAAGCTCATCAGAGTTACGGGAATTAATTGTTTGATGGGCTCCCATTTCAATCGCCTCTTCTTTTTTCGAATCATTTGATGTAAAAGCTGTCACTTTACATCCCCAAGCATTCAAGAACATTAAGGCCATATGCCCCAATCCGCCTATACCAATAACCCCCACTTTATCCGTAGGTTTAATATCAAATTGTAACAGCGGATTAAAAACTGTTATCCCACCGCAGAATAGAGGTCCGGCGCTTTTAAAATCAAGCTCTTCAGGCAGTAAAACCACACTTGCACTATGCGCACGTACTTTATCAGCAAAGCCTCCATGTCGACCAACGATAGTACCTTCATTTTGGACACACAAATTATGGTCGCCATCCAAACAACTTGGACAGGTCATACAATATCCCGAATGCCACCCCAATCCGACTTTTTGGCCAGCTTGAAAACTTGTTACATCTTCTCCTACCTTTGAAATAATCCCGACAACTTCATGACCGGGCACTAAAGGAAATTGAGAAAATCCCCATTCATTATTAATCATGCTCACGTCGCTGTGGCAGATGCCACAATGCTTGATGTCGATTTCAACATCTTTTCTTCTAAGCGGGCCTGGATCATATTCAAACGGTTTTAATACCCCACCCGGCTCATGAACCGCAAATGCCTTAATCATTTTATATCCTTTAGAAAGAATGAATTTATAGATTTACACGGGAGCAATATCCATTTTATTTGATTAAATATTGGATCGCAAATTTAGGCCCTTTGATCAATATGTCAATTGCTGATCCATTCTCCATATTATGATAATTTTTAGAACGATGATAAACAGGGCCGGTGGCCCACTGCAACTTGTTGCGGTGGGTTCCAGCCGGATTTTCCTTTTCTCATAAATCCACAGCGCAACAGCCAAAAAACAGGCCCTTGCCTTGTGTCATTCTTGCTTGCGCAGGAATCCATACATACTCTATCCATGAGGAAAACTTAGTAATTAACGGCAAATTAATAGGAATATCTTGTAGGGAAGGAGCCCTTAGGCTCCTGCCAATCGCGCAAAGCGCGATACAATAAAATTTATTGGCGGGATCACAGGGATCCCGCCCTTGTATCTTAAATCCATAAATCTATTATATTAAGACGAATCGGGATGATTCTGATCCCGCCCTTAAGTTTTGAAGCCTGATTTGTAGATAAGAACTCCCGATTCGTTTACAAGATAGCCTGAAGCTGAACGGTATCTTAGGCAATCCGCACAAACGAATTAGCCTGCATTTACAAGGTTAGCATCAAGCTTCTTACTTTAATAATAACAAAGGAGTATGGAATGAGCAAGGCATCTTTTTACGTCGGGATTGATGTTGGTTCTCAAGAATTGGTAGCGGCGGTTGAAAACCGCAAACCCAGAAGTTTCAAACACAGCCGAGCTGGAATCAAAGCAATGATCAAATGGGCTCAAAAGCTGGCTCCAGAAACACCCTTGCATTTTTGTCTTGAAGCGACCGGCGTTTATGGTTATTCGCTAGCTTGCCGTTTACATCAAGACCATCAAGTGACAGTAAGCGTTATCAATCCGGCTCAGATTGCTTCTTATGCCAAAGCCCAGTTGCGCCGGACAAAAACTGATAATGTTGATGCCAGAGTTATTCATTCTTTTGCTCAAAGCCAGAATCCTCGGGTATGGAAGCCGGAGTCGTCAACCATTCGCCAGCTCTATTATCTTGTCGTTGAAGCTGACCGAATTGGCAAAACGATGGGACAATGGAATAATCGAAAGCATGGTCATAAATACCTTAACGATCTCCCTCAAATTATCAAACAAACGAATAAAGCTCTTCAGAGAGCGATGACCAGGCAGTTGGAAAAAATAGAGCAGGCTATTTTGGAACTCTGCCAACAGAACAAAGAACTTAAGCAAGATGTTCAACTCCTTTGCTCCATCCCGGGTGTTGCAAATCATTCAGCGGTGAGGATTTTGGCTTATGGCAAAAATACGTTAAGGGATTTCAGCCGCAATGCACTGACCGCTCATGCCGGATTGGCGCCAGGACAAAAACAATCGGGAACCTCTATCCACGGCAAATCCCGAATCGCCAAACAAGGAGACAGTAGACTCAGGAAAACGTTGTATATGCCTGCCCTCGTTGCCGCTTATCACAACCCAACATTAAAATTATTCTATCAAAGATTACTGGAAAACGGAAAACCGAAAATGGTCGCCATCGTCGCCGTAATGAAAAAACTACTCCTGATGATTCAAGCTATACTCAAAAAGAAAATACCCTATGGCCCTAACTTTGCTCTTGACTCTTAAGACGGTATCTACAATTTTTGGGTAAAGGCACAAAAAAAGCCGGGAATCAAAAATCAAATGCCCGGCTTATTCATTGAAAATCTTTTATTCGGTCACTGCAAAAGCAACATCTTTTTGCTGGCGGTGAATTCATCGGTTGTGATGCGATAATAATAAACTCCTGACGCCGCGTCCCGGCCATTATCGTTTTTACTGTTCCACATAATCGAATG
>JBDREQ010000020.1:0-153131 GCA_043819555.1 Candidatus Zixiibacteriota bacterium
ATATGAGATTAAAGATGGTCATCCCGAAAAAAAGGACGATATCGGTTGTGCCTTGCCCTGGTTGATTGAGGGGAACGTTGGGTTTCAAGTTATGGCCATATACGCTCCTACGGAACCAGGCAGTACTGTGATGGCTAAGAAGGAAATCGAACTCTATGAAACGATGATTCAGAAATTCAATGGAATTTTGGTTCCAATGACAACTTCAATGACCGAATTGCCGAAAATAGAGATGGGGAAAATAGTTACGGTTATGTCGATTGAAAGCGCCGCCGGACTTTGCGAAGAAGATGAGAAACTGGATATTGCCTTTTCACGTTTAAATGGAATTTTAAATTCCGGGCATAGAATAATTTATGTCAGCCTGACCCATAATGAGGAAAATAGATTTGGAAGGGGGAACACTTCCAAAGTGGGTTTGAAAAACGACGGTATGAGATTATTGGAGTATATGGATGAAAAGCGAATTGCTGTCGATTTTTCCCATACCAGCGACCGGTTAGCAAATGATATTCTCGAATTCCTCGATAAAAAAAATCTTAATATCCCTGTCATGGCCAGCCATTCCAATTTTAGGAAACTTGCGCCCGTCGAGCGTAACCTGCCCGATGAAATTGCCCGAGAGATTTTTAAAAGAGGCGGGATAATTGGTATGACTTTTGTGCGTAAGATGGTTGGACTTGACGGCCCGCATCTATTGAGAGAACATATTTTGCATGGGTTGGAATTGGGTGGCGAAAATTCATTGTGTATCGGCGCAGATTTTTTCTATACAAAGAATTTTCCGGATCAAAGTCGGGCGCCGTTTTATTACGCGGAACAAGAGAATGCAGGAAAGATACCAGAGTTTTTTCAGCTTTTATCAAATGATTTGAGTAATGCTCAGCTAAAGTTGCTGAGTTCCGGTAATGCCGAGAGATTTTTGAATAATCTATGGTTTTCAGGATAGACATAAATGTGCAATTGGAGATTGATGGAGTTGATGGGTAGGCATACAAGCGGGAACCCATCTCAAAAATAAGTGCAACGTTTTTTGAGGTGGATTCCCGCTTTGAGCATCAACATTTTCCCATCAAATTCAATGCATTTTCGGAAATCACCTGCATTAATGAATAGAATGGTTTGCGGATGAGTGTTCTTAATCAATGAGAATAAGGTTTTTTGAAAATAGTAAAAACGACAAAACGAACCCAATTCGCTATAATCCATACAAGCTCATAAATATATAGGGAATTTTCGGGAAAATAATGTGGATAACTCTTTATCTTTGCATAAAGTTTGTCATCGCGAGGAGGTCGAAGACCGACGTGGCGATCTGTGTTTTTAAAACCCATAGATTGCCACACTCGCTTCGCTCGTTCGCAATGACGGAGCCTGCTGTTGGTGCTCGAATCACCATTGAGTTGATATGACCAAAAACGCTAATATGAGGAAACAAACCCATTTTCCGCGCAGGTGTGGACACCTGCACGGCAGAGTATGTTCCCCAAGTCCCGTCGGTTCACCGCTTTGTTATGGAACCGACGGAGGTCAACCGCGCGACAGCCAAAAGGTGGCGACGCCACAATCACCATCAAATCGGTAACGAATAACTAAAAAAGACAGAGCAAAGCCAATTTGCTATAACCAATAGAGAGATATAACATTACAGCGAATTTTGTGAAATAAAATGTGGATAACTATTAAGTCAGAGCTTGTGTCCGGCGAACCGGTAGCTTTTGAGCAAAATGATGATCATTATTTCAATATCTACTATGGACCGATTAAACTTGCAGTCTTGTAGATACCGTCTTAAGAGTCAAGGGCAAATTTGTGATTGAAGGGTCGAAACCCTTGCGGTTTCGACAACTAATTTAATTATTATTCCGGATTTTTCGTTCTGCCAACGCACAGTATAGAACCGGGACTGTAAAAACTGTAATCAAAACTACCATCATTCCGCCAAACGAGGGAATCGCCATCGGAATCATTATATCCGCGCCTCTGCCGGTCGATGTCAATACCGGTAATAATGCAAGTATTGTCGTTGCGACGGTCATCAAAGCCGGACGGATTCGACGTTTACCTGCCATAACAGTCGCTTCGCGAATTTCATGGATTGATTTTGGTTTTTTATCTTCGAATACTTGTTTCAAATAGGTCGATATAATAACGCCGTCGTCAGTGGCGATTCCAAACAAAGCCAAAAATCCAACCCAAACGGCGACTGAAAGATTGTAAGTGTGAATTTGAAATAGATCTCTTAGATTGGAGCCAAACATTGAGAAATTCATGAACCAATCCTGGCCGTAGAGCCAGAGCATCAAAAAACCGCCAGACCAGGCTACGAATATTCCGGAAAAAACCAATAACGTGGTCGGTACTTTTTTGAATTGAAAATAGAGAATCAAGAAGATAAGAATTAATGACAGGGGCAAGACTACCATGAGTTTTTTCTGCGCGCGGATCTGATTTTCATAACTTCCGGCAAAAGTAAAGCTGACTCCGGCGGGAAGCTCAAGCTCACCCGATTCAATCTTTGCCATGAGATATGAATTGGCTTCTTCAACAACCTCAACTTCGGCATAATCGGGCTTTTTATCAAAAATGACATAACCCACAAGAAATGTATTCTCCGCTTTTATCGCCATCGGACCGCGAACAAAGTTGATAGTCGCCAATTCCCTCAATGGGATTTGAGCGCCGCCCGGGGTTGGGATGAGAATTTTCTCTAATGACTCGATACTGCTTCTTAGTTCTCTCTGGTATCGAACGCGGACAGGATAACGTTGCCGGCCTTCAACAGTAGTAGTAATTTTTTTGCCCCCGATAGCGACTTCGATGATATCCTGCACATTGCGGATATGAATTCCAAAACGGGCAATTGCTTGCCGGTCAATTTCAATTTCCAGATATGGTTTACCCACGATGCGATCGGTGATTACAGCAGCAGGTTCTATTGAAGGAACATCTTTTAACAAACGCTCAATATCCAAAGCGGTCCGTTCAATATCCTCAAGAGTCGGTCCTTTAACTTTGATACCCATGGGGGCTCTCATCCCCGATTGCAGCATAACCAATCGAGCGGCAATCGGCTGGAGTTTTGGCGCCGACGTCGTCCCTGTTATTTTCCCGGCGCGTATAATCTCATTCCAGATATCATCGGGGGAAGTTATTTCATCGCGCCATTGGCGAAAAGGTTTGCCCCCCTTATCGAGAATTAAATTGTTCGAGGAATCTCTAACAAATTCATCGTTCTCGAATTTAAATTTTTGCACATGACCGTCTTCATCAATGATATATTCGGATTTGTAATTAATAATGGTTTCCACCATCGAAATCGGCGCTGGGTCGAGCGGTGAATCGACGCGGCCGATTTTGCCAACTGCCGATTCAATCTCCGGTATGGATGCAAAGGCTTTATCTTGAGTTTGTAAAACGTCCAGAGCCTCTCCAATTGAGGCATGAGGCATAGTGGTCGGCATATACAGAAATGAACCTTCGTCAAGATTGGGCATGAATTCTTTTCCCAAACCGGGGAAAGTGTGATTTGCTGAAGTGTACAATCGTGTTGAGCGAATCCAATCGGGTGCAAATCCGAAAATAGAATCAAATCCGAGCCAGATTGATAAGCCAATGATTATCAGGAATGCGGGAAATGACAAAAACAGCTTTTTATTATTCAGACACCATCGCAGGATCGGTTCATAGATTCTTAAAAACATTTGGAATATGAATAATATCCCCCCGAGAAGAACTGCAGTAAATATATAGTTTAAGAATTTCCCCGCTCCTGGACCCAGCGGCATCCAATGGGACGCGAGAAACCAGGCGACAAAAGCGGCGATAAGATAGATATTTGCCTGCGGTATATTTTTTTGGGCATTTAAGGGGAGTTTATGCTTGAATCCAAGATAGACAGCGATGAAAATACTAAAAATTCCGGTCAGCCACAAAGAATTGACAAACATAAAAATCGCCGCAACAAGCAATAGAAACGGCATGAAAATCTTTTGTCCTTTTGATTTCTTGCGGGTAAATAGAAAATGCGCAAATGGGGGTATTATCGCTAGAGCGATAATAACAGAGGAAATCAGGGCGAATGTCTTTGTGTATGCCAGGGGTTTAAAAAGTTTTCCTTCAGCGGCGACCATCGCGAAAACCGGCAAGAATGAAACAACCGTAGTCGAAACGGCAGTTAGAACCGCTCCGCCAACTTCAGATGCAGCCGTAAATACGGTCTTTTTTAAATCCGTGCCGGGACCTGCTCGGTCGAGGTGTTTTAAAATGTTTTCGCTGACGACAATCCCCATATCGACAATTGTTCCGATAGCGATAGCGATTCCGGAAAGCGCAACGATATTAGCATCAACTTTGAATAGTTTCATGGCTATGAAAACCATCAGCACAGTCAGGGGGAGAAGCCCGGATATAAGAAGAGAGCTGCGCAAATGCATAACCATAATCAGGATGACGATTATCGTTACCAGTATTTCGTCAATGAGAGCGGTATTGAGAGTGCCGAGAGTTTCATAAATCAATCCGGTACGGTCATAGAAAGGAATAATTTTAACCTGTGATTCGGTACCGTCGGGCAATATCTTTTTGGGCAACCCCGGGGAAATTTCCTCAATAATCCGTTTGACATTTTTAATTGTTGCCAAAGGATTTTCACCATAACGGACGACAACAACGCCACCCACGGCTTCGGCTCCGCCTTTATCAAGTGCGCCCCGCCGCATTGCGGGTCCCAGTGAGACCACTCCGACATCGCCTATCCGAATAGGAACATTATCGGTTTGCCGGATGACTGAATTTTCAATATCAGCGATTGTTTTAATAAAACCGACGCCGCGAATGACGTATTCGGCTTTGTTAATTTCAATAGTTCGCGCCCCGACATCAATGTTCGACATACGGACACTATTAAAAACGTCAGTCAAAGATATCTTGTGCGCGCGCATGGCGTCAGGATTTACATCGATTTGATATTCCTGAACAAATCCGCCAATCGAAGCGACCTCGGCGACACCCCTGGACGACATAAGGGCGTATTTGACGGTCCAGTCCTGGATTGAGCGCAATTCATGTAGATCCCAACCGCCGGTAGGATTTCCGTTTTTGTCTTGCCCTTCCAGAGTGTACCAAAATACCTGACCCAGCGCAGTGGCATCAGGCCCAATAGATGGCTGAACCCCGTCAGGTAATGCATCCGAGGGAAGAGAATTTAGTTTTTCAAGAATTCGAGAACGCGACCAGTAGAATTCAATATCATCCTCAAAAATGATGTAAATGGTGGAAAATCCAAGATAAGAGTAACTGCGAATAGTATTGACTCCGGGGATTCCCAAAAGCGAGACGGTCAAAGGATATGTAATCTGATCTTCAATATCCTGAGGGGAGCGGCCCATCCATTGAGTAAAAACGATTTGCTGATTTTCGCCTATATCCGGGATAGCGTCAACGGGAACCGGATCGCGGGGCAGCCCTCCCAGGTTCCAATCGAACGGGGCGACCATTACACCCCATGCAATAATGATCAGAGTCAATAAGCTGACAATGAGCTTGTTGTCGAGGCAGTATTTTATCAGCCGATCAATTAATGAATATTTCTTTCCGCCCGGATTTTGAATTTTGCTGGTCATTTAATTTTCCGCTGAACCTTCGGGCTTAAGAGGTTTTTTTATTTCGCCGCATCGAAGCATTAGTTCACCATAGAATGAATTCCAAACGATGTCTTCGGTTTGGAGCCAATAGGCGCCCTTATAATCACGAGCCATTGGGCAATAGGTCAGATAATAGTCCAAATTCTCCAAATGCCCAAATGTCTTATGCAACTCAATAATGACAATTGAAAGATGATAAAAGGCATCCCTGGCGCTTTCAATATTTTCAGCGGTTTTACCTCGTTCGCCGGCATGCAGCAACCTGGCCGAAAGTTCCATCCATCGTTCATGCCCATCGTGTGAAAAAACGGTCAACTTTACCTGCCGAGTTTCATTCTCCAATTTTAGAAAACCGTTTGCCGCCAGTTCGGGGTTGTCGCTGGCGAGGGCCATCTGGATTTCAAAATAAGCATTATACACCGGAGCCAAAGCTTCCAGGGCCTGATTGTCCTCATGAATATGTTTCACCGGTGCATTAATTATTTCGTCTATTGTCATTTGGGTTTGACTCCGGCTTTCCGGAGACATCATGCTGGTTTTGGCCCTGATCTGAAGTTCGCTATCAATACGGAACGCGCCGTTGGTCACAACGGCTTCGCCCTCTTCGATTCCGGATTTAATAACGTAGAAATCACCGGCCCGAGGCCCTAATTCGATTTCACGTCCTTCATAAATGGGTCCGTCGTTTTCCTGCGTTTCAATATAAACAACGGCTCGTTTCCCCGTAATTAATGGAGCCGAAACAGGAATCATAATGGGCGCTTCGCTTATACTTGTTTTATTGCCCGAATAGCCCAATGATTCGGTCGGGACCAGGTCCATGCCACAGACATCGCATATTCCGGGATGGTCTTTTATTACTTCAGGGTGCATGGGGCTGATCCATTTTCCCGCCAGGTATTTAGAAATCACATTCCCCTTATTGTCGATTCTTGATTTAACAATGGCTCTGACAAACATATCGGGTTTGAGATGATTGCTGGAATTGTCTACAATGGCTCTTATTTTTATGGTTCTGGTTGCGGGATTAACTGTCGGATTGATGAAACTGATAAGAGCATCAAATTCTTCCCCCGGAAACGATGGAGAAGTAAAGGTTAGTTTCTGACCGTACCGCAGCCATGGCAAATCCGATTCGTATGCTTCCAAAATTACCCATAGTTTAGATAAATCAGCTATAGTATAAATGCGTGTTCCGGTTTTGACATAATCGCCTTCAACCGCGTTCATTTCAACGACAACGCCGCCAAATGGAGCGGTAAGTGTTACGGTCTTGGAATATTCATCGCTTTTTTCAATATCATTGATTTGTTCACGTGTCAATCCCCAAAGTTCTAATTTCTGTCTGGAAGACTCAAGTGTTTGCTTGGCTGACCGTTGAAGCACAGAATTTGAGGATTTGTCAATTGATGCCAATGTTTTTCGGGCCTGAATCAATTCTTCCTGGGCAGTCAAAAGTTCTGGCGAGTAGATTTCTACTAAATGATCGCCTTGTTTTACCTTAATTCCGGTATAATCGGCATAAAGCCGATCGAGACGCCCTGGCATCCGGGCGGTAATGGTAGCCTGATTGGTTTCATCGTAAGCGATTTTGCCAACCATTGATATTTCCGCCTCGCCAAAGGCTCGGATTGCCGGTGAAGTTACAATCCTTGCAAGCTGTTTCGCTGATTCGGTCATTCGGATTTGTCGAGGTCCAAGCTCATCCTCCGATCCCGACTCCAGGGGTATTAAATCCATGAAACAGATAGGACATTTTCCGGGCTTGGGCAATTTAATCTGGGGATGCATGGAACATGTCCAGATCGCTGGACCTGATTCGGTGGCGCCCTGATCCTGCCCATCAGGCATATGACCAGTCGATAGCATTGATCCCAGAAGGAAGGCGCCGACCATTATAATCGACAATGCCAATCGCCTTGCCCATGATTGGGAAGCCCATTGATTCAATTTCTTCCTGACAGAATTTTCACCCATAATTTATTTCCGAGCCTTTCTTTGGGCAAACCTAATGTTTATGCTCTTTGTGCTCTTCCGGTTTGCCATCAAGCTTTCCCAGCAGTTCATTTTTATCTTTGGCAGCGGTGAATTTTTCCTGGCATTTCTCATTACAAAAATAAACTCCGCGGCCTTCATGATATGTGAAATGCTCTTTATCCTTTAATTCCATATTGTCGATCGGGCAGGTTTTTTGGATATTTTCAAAAAGAATGTTCTCTTCAGCCGCCTTCTTGAAGTACTTATCAGGATCTTCCTTAAGGCTTTTTGAGCACATGGGGCAGCAATGATACACGCGCTGACCCTGAATGTCGGTGTAAATTTCAGGATTAATTTTTCCACCCATCACCGGACAATTAGTTTGTTTTTTAAATTCCTTTTTCGCGGGCTCTTTCTCAGCTTCACCGGCGAAGATTGCAGACGCCATAAATAGTACGGCAGCAATTAAGACTGAAATAGTTGCGAGAGTTTTCATAGTGACTCCTATGGTTAATTGTTTTTTTATATCCTTTAGAGTTTACCCATTAACATTTCAATTTCGGAAATCTTGATAGCAAGATCAGTTCTCGACCGTTCATATATTTCCTGAAAATGAAGTAGCTGACGCTGGGAATCAAGCAGGCTTACAATATCAATGTTACCGGCCTGAAATGCGGCATAGCCTACATTTAAAGCCTCCTCGGCTCGAGGGATCAGGCCGTCTTTGTATAAATCAATTTTTCTTTGTGCTTCGTCATATTCGAACAAGACTTTTTCCACTCTGGCAATTAAACGATTCCGGGCATTGGTGAGCTTGTTTTCCTGAGCCATCAATCGAGATTTGGATTGATTTCTGACAGCTTTATTTTTTCCAAACCAGATCGGAAGAGTCATACCAATATTCAGCATTAATGGATCTTTACCGCTTTCGGGCATTGACGGAATCAGAGCCGGACCGGTTTCGATATAATCAACGCCCAGTGTAAAAACAGGCATTGTGTTTTTTCCGCTAAGTCGGACGCCGGCTTTTTCCTTTTGAACATCATATTCCATACTTTTCAGAGCCGGATTGTTATCAATTATGCGATCCAGAATAGACTGAATATCGATCGAGATGTCATCAATTTGAATCGTATCCGGGATTGATATATTGGATATGTCGGATAAGTTCAATAATGCGGCCAAATGTGATTTGATTGGCCTGAACGTTTTGTCGATACCAATTAGCCGGTCCTCAAGTATGCCCAATTCGATTTGGACTTTTATCAAATCATGGTGTGAAATCTGTCCGGTCTTATATTTGGTTTGGGTGACGGTTTCCCAGAATTTCAAAATCTCAAGATTGGCATGAATAAGTGATTTCAGTTTCCCTAAATAATAGAGCTCATAAAATACCGTTTTTATATCATGGGTTACCGATTGTTTTATTGATTCGTAATTCATTTCGGAAGCCAACGCCTCGCTTTTGGCCACTTCACCCCTGGCGCCCAGGGTTCCAAACCAGGGCAGCGATTGCTTCAGGCCAATTCTATATCTTTGCGGGCCGACTCGAGTCTCCACATTTTGCATGAAATATCCGAATGAAAGAACCGGATCAGGCAACGCTCCGGCAAATGAGGTTCTATCAATCGCTGCCCGCCAGTTATAAAAAGATTCTTTTAACAAAGGGTTAGTCGTCATACCTAATTTGAGTAAATTCGAGAGGCCGTTACAAGCCTCATTATTGATGGTTAATTCACCAGAAAGTTGGTAACTCAAATTTAGAGAATCAGCCTTTTTTTTTGATATATCAAAATGGTCCGCCAATGAATTTAGCGGTGTTAAAACAATTACCATGGCTAAAATAAAAACTAGTATATGTCTTATCATAATGTGTTGTTTTTCCATAAATTTGTATTTTCCTGAAATACAATGTATCATATACTATGCCAAAAACTGTATGTTGTTGTCAAACAAAAAAATATGAACGGTATGAGAAGAATGCCGTTGGATTATTGAATAAAATTGTTCAGCGGTGAATAATATTCTTCTTTTTTATCCAATTATTGCGTATCATATTTACAGATTTTGAAATAGATGACGATGATGATTTTTAAGGCGCTGAAAAGTATTGAGTTTTATGATTCGGATAAAACTCGAAAATATGTGTTTGGCATGGAACGAAATTTGTTTGAGGATGAATAATATTATGCAGTTTTTGGAGAATCGTAATTTTAGGTTGTCGGTAATCGGGATAGTTTCGGCTTTAACATTAGGGATTCATTACGGCTGGATTCTTGAGCCAATTTTTGGAGACGCTCATTGGATTCACGCGGTTCATGGGCGCTTCTGTTATATCCCGATCGTAATTGGTTCGGCTTGGTTTGGTTTGAGAGGCGGATTATATACGGCGGCGTTAATTTCCGCTCTGGTTTTACCTTTGATATTGTCATCTGATTTAGGGGCCCATGATATGGCGTCAGAGGTTGTAGAGATTATTTTTTATTTTGGAATTGCGCTTTTATCCGGCGGATTGACCGAGCGCGAATTGAAAAGCCAAAAGAAGCAAGAGGATATGCGTCTTCAGCTGGAAAAATCAAAACAATTATCCAGGGTCGGCCAGATCGCGGCCGGAGTTGCCCATGAAATAAAAAATCCGCTGGCTTCAATAAAGGGAGCGGTAGAAATATTGGCCGATGAAAAAGCCGCTCCTGAAGAAAAGGAAGAATTCCGTCAGATATTATTCAGCGAAATAAGGCGAATGGATGGAACCATTACGGAATTTTTGGCCTTCGCCCGTCCGCCGCTGCCTAAACTGGAAATACTCAATTTATCGGATACGATACGAGCCAGCGTCAGGCAATTGGAAACCCATTCCTCTCGTGAGCGCATTACCCTGTTTCAGGATATTCTTGATGAAATTTATATCAAGGGTGATCGGATGAAAATGCATGAGATGGCTTTGAATATTCTTCTCAATGCCCTGCAGGTTTCCAAGCCGGGTGATACAATCAAAATCACTCTTGAGGAGAGGAAAGGACAATTCGCGCATCTGATTTTTGAGGATAACGGACCGGGCATCAAAGAGGATGATTTGGAATATATTTATGAACCATTTTTTACGACCAAATCCAATGGTACCGGGCTAGGACTGGCGATTGTGAAATCGATAATTGAAGGCCATGATGGCCAAATCGAGATTTCCAGCGTTCCCGGTCAGGGGACCCGCGTGGAAATTTCTCTGCCGCTGTTGCGGGAGACGGGAATATGAGAATTTTATTTGCTGATGATGATAAATCCGTCCGCCGGGTAATTCAATTTAAATTGGAAAAACAAGGGCATACGGTGATGGCGGTAGAAGATGGGCTAAAGGCTCTGGATGCTCTAAAAAGCCAGCGTTTTGATTTGCTATTATCAGATATTAGAATGCCGGGGCTGGATGGGTTGCAATTGCTGGGACAAGCCAAAAAAATCCTCCCCGATTTAAAAACAATATTGATTACCGCGCACGGCGAAGTCTCCCAGGCGGTTCAGGCGGTCAAGCAGGGGGCGTTTGATTATTTGACGAAACCGTTCGAAGATGATGAGTTATTTGTCGCGATTGATAAGGCGATGGCATTCGAAAAACTTGAACGGGAAAACCAAAAACTGAAAAATCAGCTCAATAGTGCCCGGAAGGGTTTTGAGCCGGTGGGTATATCTAAAGCCTTTCGCGAAATGATGGCTCTTGTGGAAAAAGTCGCGCCATCGGATGCGACAATTTTAATTACCGGGGAATCAGGAACCGGCAAAGAGTTGATTGCAAGAAAGATTCATGAAAAAAGCCTCAGGGCGGATGGCGAATTTGTGGCTATCAATTGTGCCGCCATTCCCAAAGACTTACTGGAATCGGAATTATTCGGCCATGTCCGAGGCGCATTTACCGGCGCAATCAGGGATAAACGGGGCCGCTTTGAAATGGCTGACGGCGGGACAATTTTACTGGATGAAATAGGCGATCTGGCAGTGGATCTGCAGGCAAAGCTGTTACGGGTTTTGCAGGAAAGACAGATTGAACCGGTAGGTTCGGAGCACCGGAAAGATATAGACGTTCGAGTCATCGCATCGACCAATATAAGTTTAAAGGAACGAGTATTTTCAGGACAGTTTCGAGAAGATTTATTTTATAGATTAAATGTTATCCCAATAAAAGTCCCAAGTCTTCGCCAGAGAAAGGAAGATATTCAGTTTTTGGCCGAAACGTTTCTAAGCCGCGCCGGAGGTGATAAAAATCTGTCTTTGTCTTATGATTTAATTGAACAATTAAAGGCAAATTCATGGCCGGGAAACGTTCGCGAACTTGAAAACATAATCGAACGAATGACGATCCTGAGAAGTTCAGATATCTTAACCCCGAAAGATTTGCCCGATAATTTCAATAATGAAGACATTGCAACTCTCGGGAACTATACAGAGGCGGCAGAGGCGCATATAACTTTTCATGAAGCCGAGAAGAATCTTGTCGTCAACGCCTTAAATAAATGCGGATGGAATCGAACGAGAGCGGCGCAGTATTTGAACATACCTCGGCATGTGCTGATATATCGAATGAAAAAATATGAAATCACTCCGACGAACAAAGGAATGGATCGAACGAACTAAAATTCTCTAATTCCGTCGATCATTTTTTTTATTAATAGACACCTTTAGACTTGTTACGCTGATTCAGGAGCACTAAATTAAGACATTAATTATCTTGAATAAGTATTTTTGTTATGCATGAGAGAGAAGATAAATCAAAAAGCAAAAATCCTTCTTTTGATGATCTATTTTGTCGCGATTTGCCAACCAAGCCGCTGCCTTTTTTGGGGCGGATATTAGTGACTGGCGCATCCGGATATATAGGGGGAAGACTAATACCGGAATTAATTGCTCGGGGGTATCGCGTCCGTGCGATGGTCAGGGGAACTGCATCGGTTTACAAAAAAATGTGGCCGGATATTGAAGTTGTGGTTGCCGACGCATTATTGCCCGGCACGCTCGAAAAGGCTCTTGAAGGAATAGATACAGCTTTCTACTTAATTCATTCTCTGCATCTCGGCCCCAAGGAATTTGAGGCTGCCGATATTAAAGCCGCAGCAAATTTCCGTCATGCGGCCGAAGAAAAACGGATCAGAAGGATTATTTATCTGGGGGGACTTGGTGATATCAGCAGTCACTTGTCATCACATTTGCGTAATCGCATGGAAGTGGCCGAAGAGCTGAGGCAGGGGGCGGTACCGGTAACAATTTTGCGGGCGGCAATAATTATCGGTTCCGGAAGCGCTTCGTATGAGATTATTGAGCATTTGGTTCGCAGATTAGTGTTTATTCCAGTCCCGAGGTGGGGGCAGAATAATTGCCAACCGATTTCCATCAGGGATGTCATTAAATATATGGTTGGAGTATTGGAGATCCCTGAATCTGTCGGTTTGAGTTTTTCCATCGGGGGAAAGGAAATTCTGACCTACAAGGAAATGCTCGGAATTTTCTCGGAGATTTTAAATAAGAGGACAATTTACTTTAATTGCCCGATTTCTTCCATACGCTTTTATGCCTATTTAGCCAGTCAGGTCACGCCTGTGCCCAATGCCATAACGCAGTGCTTGATGGAAGGACTAAAAGATAAGGTAATTTGCGAGGACATGGTTATTAAGTCGATTTTGCCATTTCAACCGGTATCATACCGGCAGGCACTAATTAACGCCATGACACGAGAACAACAGGACCGGGTTTCGACTCGTTGGTCGGATGCGTTTCCTCCTGCCCATGAACTCGCCTTAAAGCTCCATGAGCTTAAAGGCAAGGAGAAATATAATGCAGAATTCACCATATTCAGCGAAAAGCCGGCCAATTCAGTTTTCAATTCTATTTGCAGGATAGGTGGAAAAGAAGGATGGCTTTATAATACTTGGATGTGGCGTTTGAGAGGCGTCGTTGACAGACTGTTAACTGGAGTGGGAACATCAAGGGGAAGAAAAAGTTATAGCAGTCTGCAAATTAATGATGTAATCGATTTTTGGCGTATTGAAGATATTAAGCCCAACAGAAGATTGCTTTTACGGTCGGAGATGAAAACTTTGCGTCGGGCCTGGCTTGAATTCTCAGTTAAGGAACGGGGTGGTCGGAGAAAGGTTACTTTAAGGGCTTATTATGATCCCATGTCTATTATGGGCAAATTATATTGGTACGTAATATTGCCATTTCATAATCTGATTTTTAAAAATCTATTGTTAGAAATTGATAAAAAAAGCTGATTATGTTTTCTTTGATATGAAATTTAAGACTAATTTGGGTGACTTTTTCGTGATTTTTGATTATTATCTTTTGATTATATGAGGCAGGCAAAAATGAACGCTAAAAGAAGACGTCGAACATTATTTAGACATCCAATGGCTGCTCTCGGTGGTGCGTTAGTGACGGCCGGCGGGGCGCTGTTTTTAATATTGCTCCTACTCGATTTTACGCAGGGAACAGAAAACCCTTACCGGTCGCTTGTGACGTTTGTGATTGTTCCCACAATAATGCTGATCGGTTTAGTACTTTTCTTGTTATCAATCTGGATTCAAGTCCGTAAAGCCCGTAAGAAAGGTGAGGATGTAAAATTCAATCTGTCAATTGATCCATCCGACCCGGGCTATATGAAAAACCTATGGTTGTTTCTGGGCATTTTTTCGACTTTAATTATTCTTTTGATTTATAGCGGAACAAGGGCATATGAGGCCACTGACTCAGTCGGATTTTGCGGCGAAACCTGTCATGAAGTGATGGGACCTCAGAATGTAACCTATCACAATTCGCCCCATGCCCGAGTCGCTTGTGTCGAGTGCCATATTGGGCCGGGCGCGTCGTTCTGGGTTAAGGCGAAATTTGATGGCATCCGGCAGTTATTTGCCACCGCCAATAATTCATTTTCGCGGCCGATAGAAACACCGGTCCATAATCTCCGTCCTGCTCAGGAAACCTGTGAAAGTTGTCATTGGCCGCAACAATTTTATGGCGAAAAAATGGTCACCCATACCTATTACAAGTCGGATGAAGAGAATTCTCCCTGGACCATCAAAATGCTGGTTAAAATCGGCGGCGGAAATCCGCGTACTGGAAAACTCGAAGGAATTCACTGGCACATGATTGGATCAAATAAGGTTGAATATATTGCCACTGATACCAAGCGTCATGATATTCCTTGGATTCGTCTAATAAAAGATAATGGCGATACGCTGATATATACCGATCCCGATGCCGATCCTATAGATCTTGATGATCCCAATATTGAAGTTCGCCAATTTGACTGTATGGATTGCCATAACCGCCCCAGCCATTTATTTTTGCCTCCTGCCAAGGCGATCAATCTGGCTCTTTCGGGGGATCGGATTTCTACAGATTTGCCATTTGTCAGAGAGGCAGGTCTGAAAATATTAGTAAAAGAGTACATAGATATGAAGGAAGCACGCACGGAAATTTTATTGGGCTTGACCAAATATTATGAGGAAAAACATCCGGAAATCGCCAAAAACATGAAACCTGAGATATTTGAAGCTTCCAAGGCATTATTGGAAATATATGAACAAAATTTCTTCCCGGAGATGAAAACTGATTATAGAGTTCGAGAGAACTACCTAAGTCATTTTGTAAATAATGGCTGTTTTCGCTGTCATGATCGGATCAAGGAAAATGAACGGGGTGAGAAATTATCATATGCATGCAATACATGTCATTTAATTGTGGCGCAGGGGCCGTCGAGTAATTTGGATGAAATCACAGGCAGTATTATTGGTCTTGATTTTGAACATCCTGAAGATATCGATGAAGCCTGGAAGGAAATGTTGTGCACTGATTGTCATGACCATGAGTCCGGGTATTAGGTTTTTGGCGTCATAATTAGGTGTTGAGAATTCTTCACTTTATCCCCCTGAAAAATATTGTGTTTAGGCATGCCTTAAGTAAATCTTGATTTCTCAAGCGATTTGTTCTATTTTAAGATTCTAATAAATAATTATTTTCATGGAGGGTAGTGATGGCAAAATTCTTCTGTGGGGCCATTTCATTTTTAATTTTGATGTTTATGTTTTTTGGCTGTGTGATTACAACTTCGGCTCAGGATATTACGCTTTGGGGAAATTTGGAACCTGGACCCTATGCAATAGGCTTTAAATCTTTTGAACGTTATGATTACTCGAGAGTTTTTCGGGCGAGATTGGATTACTTCGGGAATCCGGTAGAAGGTGAGACGGCTCGTCCGATACAAATCTGCGCTTGGTACCCGGCCAAAACTATGGATAATCCAATTACGATGGTTTATGGTGAATATACGTATTCATATCCTGAGAATGATGAATTCTCCGATGTTTTGACCCGATTGCACAACCGCGAAATACGCTATATTGTCAATTCAACTCAGCGGCGACCCGATTTTGCACTTGAAATATTGGGTAAGGATTTGAAGGCAGTCCGAGACGCGGAACCCGAAGGAGGATCATTTCCGCTTATAATATACTGCCCTCACTATGAATCAAGTTATTGCGAAAATGCTGCCCTATGTGAATACCTGGCCAGTAAGGGATTTATTGTGGCCGCCACTCATCCTTTGGGGCAATATGCGGATACTCCCGAATATAGCCAGATTGGACTCGAAGCAACCGCTCGCGACGCGGAATTTGTACTTGGATCAATGCACGATTATCCAAATGTTGACTATGATAAAATAGGGATTTTGGGTTCGGGCGCCGGAGGCGCGACAGCCGTTCTGATCAAACTCAGAAATTCTAACATCAAGACGATTGCAACGCTTGCAGGTTCGCTTACTTTTGGAATGTTGCAGGAATTGATTACGGATAATCCGGCCTTTTCCCCGAATAGAATGGACGGTTCACTGATGAACCTATATCCGACGACAGCCCATGAGTTAGATTTTTCATTGATTGATTCCTTGATATTTACATCTCGATATTCATACGGCTTTCCATCCAATTCATATGAAGATTTCAGTATGGCACGCGCGGTTTTGGGCATGATCAGCGATAGCACAGGACTAATGCATCGACAGAGACTGGATGGTTTTAAAATGGTAGCGACTCATGTCTATCACTTTTTTAATGCCATGCTAAATGATGAATCTCAAAGCAAGACATTCATCGAAAACACGCCCTTACATAATGGCTATGGTCTTGAATTTGTAACGCGTGAATTTAAAGCAGCCCTGCCTTTACCACCGACGCAGAATCAATTGATGCAAATATTTACTAACGGCGAGACATTGTCCGGCCTGGATTTATATGATAAATTTAATTCAGAATACCCGGGAATGTACAACATCCCGATTCAAAATTTCAATATGCTCGGATATCAGCTTCTTGGTGCAGGGCGGATTCCGGAGTCAGTACGGATTATGAAAATTGTAGCGGATAATTATCCAAATGTAGCGAACGCATGGGATAGCTATGCCGACGCATGTATGGCAGCAGGCGATACGGTTATGGTGATTCAATGCTATAAAAATGTTCTGGAGGTTTTGCCGAATGACAATACCGCCGATGATAATATGAAGCAAACACTAAAAACAATAGCGGAAACTTTTTTAGGTCAGATAGAAGAAAACTAACATCATTTTGCATGCGGAGGCAGCAGATGGAAAAAACTAAATCAAATTTGTCGCGGCGGAAATTTCTATCGACCGCGGCCGCAGGACTGGCAGCTACGGGACTAGCCGGGCTGGCCCCTCAGTTATCTCTAGCCCAGGAGGGTAAAAAAACTAAGACGGCGACTCAACCCGAAATAATCTATAGAACTTTGGGAAAAACCGGAATGAACTTGCCCATTGTCAGCATGGGAGTTATGATTGCAAATAATCCCGGGCTTCTTCAGGCCGCGTACGAAAAAGGGATCCGTCTTTTTGATACGGCCGCCGCCTATCAATATGGACAGAATGAGCAAATGGTTGGACGGGTTATCAATAAATTAAAAGTGCGGGAAAAAGTTAATATAGGTACCAAGGTCTATACAGCCGGGCAAAGAGTTGATGATCCCGCTGCCGCCAAAAAGAAATTAATTGAATTATGCGAAGGATGCCTGAAAAGACTTAGAACCGATTATGTTGATATCCTTTACCTTCACGATATCAGTAATTCTGGAATAGTAAATAATCCGGGGTTGCAGGAAGCGTTTGCCGAATTAAAGGAGAAGAAAAAAATACTGGCATCGGGGATTTCTACACATGCCAATATGGCCGCAGTCATAAACGATACCGTAGAAGCCGGGTTTTATGATGTCATCCTTACATCAATGAATATATCTATGGCCAACAACGGAGATTTAATGACAGCCGTCAAGAATGCTGCAGGAAAGGGAATAGGAATTATTGCCATGAAAACCCAGGCAGGGGGGGCCCGATTATCGGCGGATCAGATTGCCGGATTTAGCAATAAAACCATTCAAAATGCCCTCTTGCGCTGGGTTATGCGGATGCCTGAAATTACTGCCAGCATACCGGGTCTTGCCAACTATGATCATCTCAATGATAATTTTGAAATTGCCTATAGCCTGGAATATACGCCCGAAGAGGAAAAGTTGTTGACCGATTCGAATATTCAGCTGGGCATGGGATTCTGTCATCAATGCCGTAAATGTATGGCTTCGTGCCCGCATAAAGTCGATATCCCGGCTCTGATGCGTATCCATATGTATGCGGCTAGTTATGGTGATTTTATACAGGCTCGACAAGTACTGAATGATATTCCACGGGGAAAAAGTCTTGACGCATGCGGTTCTTGCGAGCAATGCTCCATTGCCTGTGCCAACTCAGTTAAAATCGGAGATAATATTGACCAACTAAAAGTAATCTATGGTTGATTTTTATAACTAAAGTCTATCGTGGCCGTCTGCGGAGACGGCCTTTTTTTTGAAAATTAATCTATATTTAACGAAGTCAACCAGGCATTTATGAATTCTGAGTGTTCCGGTTTGTAATCGATCGCACCGACCAGATAGTTTCCAACGATCCCGGCAATAATTTTGCCATAGAATCCATCTTCATAAACAAATGACTGTTTTGCATCGATGTTAATACTGTTATCTACGGAAATTTCTTTCCCTGACGCCTTGATGGCTTCCCGCCATTTTACTAATTTATCTCCCGGAACGGCGGATATGAAAAGCTGTAATATGTCGCTGTTCAAATCGTAATTTTGAGTATAAACCATGGTAAGAAAAGTACGGCCCATAAATGATTCCATAATATACTTATCAGTACCTGGAATAATATTATCATTGGGCAGATTCGAATACATGTTTGGCTTTTCAATCGTACCAGGAATGTTTTTGGCGAAATATGCGGTCAAGGCATCAACAGCTGTTTTTGTGTCCTCGGAGGCGTCGTATCCGATTACTCTAACCAAAAATTCTCCTTTGACAAAGTCCCTGCTGGATTCTGAACCAAAGCCTTCAACCCCAAGCGGCAAATACTCTTCATCCTCAGGCCGCATAACCGAATATAACCCGTACGCTCCAATGCTGTCGGCGAAACGATATATATCGGTTATGATTTCCGCCTGTTTATAAGTATAAGTCGCCGTGGCGACTTCAACAAAATCGTATTGATGATATAATTCCGCCCCGCCATTGATATATTCATATAGAGAATCGCCAACAAAAAGGGAAGGGGTGCCCGCTTGATTAATTTTTATTTCTGTCAATTTCTCAGGAAATAATCCTGTTGTCGAAGGCGCTTCGGGTTTTATTTCTTTATCGCCGCAGGCGATTAGAGAAATAATCAATATCAGGCAAGTTCCGGCAAGTAATGTTCGATTATGCATAAATTCTCCCTTGGCTAAACAAATCACAAAGGATGTAAATTATATGAATGATTTTGAAAAGAGCAAGTCAAATGATGAAAAATATCTATGAGTTTAATATTATTGCAATTTTGTTGGCTGCTTTGATTATTCTCTTTAATTCTATTTCATTTCCAGATTCTATGAGGCGCTTGATTTTCTTAAGTTCGGATGAAAACTGGCCAATCGTCTTTATAACATTTTCCCGATTTGACATAAACATATCAAGTGAAAGTTCTGGTGATGATTGGGCAACGCGGGTTGCGCTTTTAAAACTTCCCCCCAGCATTTTCGTCAGGCTTCTGGAATTGGAATCCTGCTGTCCTATTAAACTGGTTAACGCAATAGACATAAGATAAGGCAGATGGCTTGTAAGAGAAATATTCTTATCATGCGTCTCCGGATCTATGACAAATGGTTTTGCTCCGAGTTTTTTTGTCAATAATGTAATGGTGTCAATCCATTCCTTTGAAGTATTATTTTTTATTGTCATAGCAAAAAAGGAATCTCTGAATTGGTTGGGGCGTGCCGCTTCAATGCCCTGTCCTTCCGTACCCGCGATTGGATGACAACTAATGTAGTTTACTGACAAAGAATAGGAATTAACGGTTTTGAGAATTTCTGATTTTGTTCCGGCCATATCGATTACGCAGGCATTTGTATTTACGACCGGCAATACAGTGAGTAATATTTTAATCGTTTGTCTGATAGGGGTAGCGAGAATGACCAAATCGGCTTTGGGAACGCTGGGGATCAATTGGGGGGAAATGTGAGTAATAGCGCCGAATTTTCTGGCCATTCTCGCGATGCTGGAATTTATATCATAGCCGCTTACCTCATTGACGATTTTTCTTTTAATCAAATCCATCCCCAGGGAGCCGCCAATTTGCCCAAGACCAACAATCAAGATTTTCATACGTTTCAACTGTATCATAAATCTCTACCTACGGCTTGTGCCATTGGTTTTAATTCGTTCATTAATGCTTCAAATTCCTCAGGATGGAGACTCTGTGGACCATCGGATAAGGCCTCTTCAGGATGAGGATGAACTTCCACCATTAATCCATCTGCGCCAGCCGCAATTCCGCATTTGGAAATGGGTGAGATCAATGATCGTTTCCCTGTGGCATGGCTGGGATCAATAATGATGGGAAGGTGAGTCAGTTCTTTGACGATCGGGACGGCGGAAATATCCAGAGTGTTGCGCGTGTATTTTTCAAAAGTACGGATACCTCGTTCGCATAGGATAACGTGAGGATTTCCATTGGAAAGAATATATTCAGCCGACATTAGCCATTCTTCAATAGTTGACATTAATCCTCGTTTGAGAAGTACCGGTCGAGCTGCTTTTCCAACTGCCTCAAGCAGGGCGAAATTTTGCATATTGCGAGCGCCAATTTGGAGTATGTCGGTGTATTCCCCGACCAGATTGACATATTGTGGCGAGATAACTTCAGTCACCATTGCCAGGCCAAATGCGTCGGCGGCTTCACGCATTATTTTTAAGCCTTCTTCGCCGAGCCCCTGGAAACTATAAGGAGAAGTCCTCGGTTTAAACGCGCCGCCGCGCAGTATTTTCGCACCTGCCTTGGCAACAATTTCAGCGGCTTCCATTATCTGATCTCGATTTTCGACAGCGCAGGGTCCGGCCATCATAACCAACTCATGACCGCCAATTTTTATGCCGTTCATTGAGATAACAGTTGGTTCTTTTTTGAATTCGCGTGTTGCCAATTTAAATGGTTTCATTATGGGAACGACGCTCTCGACTCCGGGGAGGGCCAGTAGTATCTCTGGATTGATTTTTTGGCCGTTGCCGACCATGCCAATGATGGTTTTTTTCTTTCCGGAAGACAAGTGAGGTTTAAATCCTAATTCCTGAATTTTCTTCAAAACCGTTCCAGTATGCTTAACCGTGGCTTCTGCTTTCATTACTACTATCATCATTCACTCTCTCCTTCATTCAGATCAGGTCTAAGGTGTTTGGTTTTGCCCAAATATTGATGTTTTATTTGGTTCTGTGATTTATCGGTGTTAACGTGCATTAAAACTCTTATTAAACTTTGCATCCCTTTATCCACATGCATTTCGCGAGCGCATAATAAAGGGACCATGCGCATGTTCATGTTGCGAACGGCATAAGCCGGGAATTCCGCGTTTAGGTCATCAGTCACGGTAAAAAAGATGCTGGCGATATCGTCTGATTCAACCTGATTGGATTCAATTAGTTTTTGCAGCAGAGTAGTCGTTGCTTCGAGAATATCTTTTTCCGTGTTGCTCACGACGCTTATAGCTCCGCGGATTCCTCTAACTTTTGACATTGTCCATACCTTTTCTTAATAGCCTGATAAACTTCCCGGTATTATAGACAGCTTGTGCTGAATTGACCGATTTATTGATTACATCTATAATGGCGCTTCCAACAATGACGCCATCCGCTGCTTTGGAAACCGCTGCAGCCTGATTCATGTTGGATATTCCAAATCCGGCGCAGACCGGGATTGTGCTTTTCCTTTTTATATTCTTTATCCATTGCAGAAGTCCTGTCGGCAATTTACTTCGAGCTCCGGTTACGCCTGATATAGTAACGAGATAGACAAATCCCCGACTTCTCCCAAGAATCAATTTGGTGCGCTTGGCGCTTGATGTCGGGGCCAAAAGGTAGATCAAGTCAATCTTGTTTTGCCGGCACTTAGATTCAAGCTCTCCCGCTTCTTCAGGAATAATATCGGGAACGATTAGTCCTTGTATTTCGATAGAAGCTGCGCGAGATATAAATTTGTCAACGCCATAACAGTAAACCGGATTGAAATAACTCATCATAATTAACGGCAGGCTAAAGTTGCCGTTCAACAGAGAGAGACAATGGAAAATGGAATCAATATTTGTTCCCTGTTCGAGGACTTGTTGCGATGAATATTGAATTGTTTTGCCATCAGCCATCGGATCAGAAAATGGTATGCCGATTTCGACCATGTCGGCGCCAGACAATTGGAATTCATATAACAACTTAAGAAACGTTCTCTCGTCCGGATATCCGGCAGTGATAAATGGCAACAGCGCCGTTCGTCCATATTGGCGGCAATTAGCAAAAGTTTCCGTTATGGATTTCATTAATTTTTCTTTCCAATGCGAGAAGCTTTGAAATGGTTTTTCTTGTTGACACCGAACTATGAAGCAGGTTTTTGACGTCCTGATTGGCAAGGTCTTTATCGCCCCGGCCGGAGAGGTTTATAATCAGGATATCATTCCTGCACAAACTGGGAGCGAGCCTTTTGGCATATGCCAAAGCAAAAGATGATTCCAGGGCTGGGATAATACCTTCAGTAATCGATAGTTCTTTAAATGCTTCCAGCGCTTTTGAGTCTGGAACAGCCTTATAAGATACCCTTCCGGAATCTTTCAACTGGCTGTGCTCAGGACCGACGCCGGGATAATCCAATCCCGCGGCGATTGAATGAGTCGGCATAACCTGGCCATCTTTGTCCTGTAACAGATAACTAAAACCACCATGGAGAATTCCCGGTTTGCCTTTATTTAATGTTGCCGCATGAAGATGAGTTGATAGTCCGTTCCCGGCTGATTCAATACCAAACAAGCTGACTTCTCTGTCGTGCACAAATTCATGAAACATCCCAATAGCATTACTTCCGCCTCCGACGCAGGCGACGATTGCATTGGGCAGGCGGCCCGCGATATTCTTTATTTGCTTTTTTGTCTCTCGTCCGATAACCGATTGAAAATCACGCACCATCAATGGATATGGATGAGGACCGACCGTTGAGCCAATTATATAATATGTCGATGAGACATTGGTGACCCAGTCGCGGATAGCTTCGTTGGTGGCATCTTTCAATGTTTTGCTCCCGGAATCTACCGGCATAACTTTTGCCCCAAGAAGTATTATTCGGTCGACGTTGGGAGATTGGCGTTCCATGTCCTGGCGGCCCATGTATATGGTGCAGTCCATTCCAAACAGGCAACAAACGGTGGCAACCGCGACACCATGCTGTCCCGCGCCGGTTTCCGCGATGATTCTTTTTTTCCCCATCCTTTTTGCCAGAAGACCCTGACCAAGGCAGTTATTTATTTTATGCGCCCCGGTATGCGTCAGATCTTCTCGCTTGAGGTAAATCTTTGCGCCTTTCCATTTGTGGGTGATCCTTTCGGCGAAATACAACGGTGTTGGCCGGCCAGCGTAATTGTGAAGTAAATCATCAAGCTCGTTCTTAAAATCAGAATTGCATCTGGCGAGATGATATTGTTCTTCCAAGTGTAGCAGCGCCGCCATCAGCGTCTCGGGCACATATCGTCCCCCAAAACGGCCGAAATATCCTAATTTGTTTGGTTGTCCCATGATTGCACCTCACTTATGAATTTCATAATTTTCTCGTGATTCTTTTTTCCCGGTTTATCTTCAACTCCACCGCAAACATCCACGGCATATGGTTGGGCAATTTCCAATGCCCGGCTTACGTTTTCCGGATTTAATCCTCCGGATAAAACGACGCGACCGTAACGCGAAGCCATTTTGGCGATACTCCAGTCAAATTGTTTTCCCGTGCCGCCCATTTTTCCCGAATGGTAAGTATCGAGATGAAAATATGAGAGATTGCTGTCCTGAATTAAATCAAGGTCGCTTTCATCGCGAATTCTGAATGTCTTGATGAAGGGGGCTGGCAAATTTTTAAGAACATCGATATTCATCTCTCCATGAATTTGCGCAGCATCAAGTCGGCAATTAATAATTGTATCTGTAATGATGCCAATCGATTCATCAATAAAAACCCCAATTTTGTTAACGAAAGGAGGAAGCGCTTGAATAATATTTTTGGCCTCTTCATGACTTATTATTCGAGGGCTATCGGCAAAGATAAATCCCAAAGCATCCGCGCCCGCCAAAACCGCGAACAATGCATCGTCATAATTTGTGATCCCGCATATTTTTATTCTTGTCATTCCGGCTCTCCCAGAAGTTCATGGATTTTTAGGAATGGATCTTTACTGGTAATTATGCTTTCGCCGATCAGGACGGCATCGACGCCATATTCCTGAACTCTGCGCATATCTTCCCGGGTTTTAATTCCGCTTTCGCTGATGCAAACGGCATCGCATGGGATTGCAGGATGAATTTTCTCAACGGTTTTCAAATTAACCTGAAAAGTTTTGAGATTGCGATTGTTAATTCCAATAATCTCAGGCCTTAAACGCCAGGTTCGGGCGAGTTCCTCTCTGGAATGAATTTCAATAATGGTTTCCAGTCCGATTTTATGCGCCAGAGCATGCAAATCATAAAGTTGATCATCGCTCAGAATAGCCGCAATGAGAAGAATGGCGTCGGCGCCTATTGCGCGGCTTTCCCAGATTTGGCATTCCTCGATTATAAAATCTTTTCTCAAAATTGGAAGAGATGTATTTTCTCTGGCTTTTTTTAAATCATCGATGGATCCTGAGAAGAACTGTTCTTCGGTTACAACCGATACCGCCGCCGCTCCAGCATCTTGATAAAGCCTGACAAACCGAGCCACATCCATATTATTGTTCAATATACCGCGCGACGGCGACCTTCTTTTGATCTCTGCTATCAGAGCGAGTTTTTTGTTTCTTGTTAGATTTATTCGAAAGTTTCTGACTGGATGCATATCCCGAACCGATTTGGCCATGTCATCAATAGCTGAATGATTACTCATTTGATCCAGCAAAATTCTCTTATGTTTGATGATTTGATTAAGCATTGGGGAAACTCCTGCTGAAATCTATAAATTCATTTAGTTTCAGTAAGGCTCGGCCGGAATCGATGCATTCTTCGGCCATCCTGATTCCCTCTTTTAAATTGGCTGATTTTCCGGCGATGGTCAGGGCTGCCGCCGTGTTAAGCAGGATCGTATCCCGTCGAGGACCTTTTTCGCCTTTCAGGATTTTTAATGTAATAACCGCGTTTTTTCTTGCGTCGCCTCCGGCCAGTTCTTTTATATTACAAGGGGCAAATCCCAGGGATTGAGGATTCAATTGAAAATGCTGACATGTACCATTATGAGTCATGCTGACTTCATTGAGTCCGGCCGTTGTCAATTCATCTATATGGCACCGGCTATAAACGACCATGGCGGACTTTATCCCGATGGCGCGAGCGACATGAACAATTTTATCGGTATAGACGCCGTCAAAAACTCCGATTAATTGATGTGTCGCAAAAGCCGGATTGGTTAGAGGGCCCAATAAGTTGAAAACTGTCCTGAATCCGAGTTCCTTTCTTATGGGTACGACTGCCTTCATTGCCGGGTGCAGCGACGGAGCAAATAAAAACCCGATTCCGATCTCATCTATACTCTGGCCGGATTGTTCGGGGCTTAAGTCAAGATTGGCTCCCAATTCCTGAAGCAGGTCAGCGCTTCCACATTGGCTGGAAATGGAGCGGTTGCCATGTTTGCCTACGGGAATTCCGCAGGCGGCGATAACAAAAGATGTCGTCGTGGAAATATTAAACGTCCCTGCCCCATCACCGCCGGTACCGCAATTGTCAAATATCATCTCCTGGTTATGAGGAATGCGCAGTGCTCTCTCTCGCATCACTTGCGCAGCCCCCAGGATTTCATCAACGGTTTCTCCTTTGCATCTGAGAGCCGTTAGAAAAGCGGCCGTATGAGTTGGAGAAACCTCGCCTGACATTATCTGATATATTACCTCACGACTTTCTTCAGCCGATAGATCCTGATTATCAATGATTTTTTTAATCGCTTCCTTAATCATAATTACCTCGCGCTGAGAAAATTCGATAACAGATTTTTGCCATAAGGAGTCAGAATTGATTCCGGATGAAACTGTACCCCCACGACCGGTTTATCTGAAAGGCGAAGAGCCATAATCTCGCCATCGTCGGTGTGCGCGGTGATATGCAGACAATCAGGAAGCGACTCCTCCCGGACTATCAATGAATGATACCGGGTTGCCTCAAAGGGGGAAGGGACACCCAGAAATAAGCCATCACCGGTATGATAAACACTGGATATTTTACCATGCATCAGTATTTCGGCGTTATCAATATTCCCGCCAAATGCTTCGGCAAGACATTGATGCCCCAGGCAGACTCCAAGAATTGGCATTTTATCTGAGAAATATTTAATCATATCTACAGAGATGCCGGCGTCCCGGGGTCGGCCCGGCCCCGGGGAAATCACTAAATGCGTCGGATTGAGATTGATTGCCTGTTCAATAGTAATTTCATTATTGCGGGCAACGTGGCATTCCCCGCCTAATTCCCCGAAATATTGCACCAGGTTGTAGGTGAATGAATCGTAATTATCGATAATCAAAATCATCAGAGTCCACCTTCTGCGTTCTCAATCGCCTTTTGGAGGGCCGCGATTTTGTTTTTGGTTTCCAGATACTCCATCTCCGGAATTGAATCGGCAACAATTCCGGCTCCAGCCTGTAGGTAGTATTTTTTAACCTTCATTAGAATTGTCCTGATATTGATGCACCAATCCATATCGCCCGACAAGCTGAAATATCCAACCGCGCCGGCATATGGACCCCGCCGGGTTGTTTCAATATTCTCGATTAATTCCATCGATTTGATCTTGGGAGCTCCGGTCACGGTTCCGGCGGGGAAGGCGGCCTTAAAGAGATCGAATTGATCCATATCCTTTCGCAATTTCCCGGTTATATTGGAGGTCATGTGCATAACATGCGAATATCGTTCGATCGTCATGAATTCATTGACATTGACCGAACCGACGCGGCAGCATCGTCCCAAATCATTTCTCCCCAGATCAACCAGCATGACATGCTCAGCTCGTTCTTTGGCATCATTGAGTAATTCCTCAGCCATTTTATTATCCTCCTCGGCAGTATGTCCTCGAGGACGGGTACCGGCGATAGGACGCACCGTCGCTATGCCATTTTCCAGCCTGACCAGCGCCTCCGGAGAAGAACCGATTAGTTTGACATCATCAAAATCCAAAAAGTACATATAGGGCGAGGGATTGAGCATTCGAAGGGCTCGATAAATCATAAACGGATCGGCATCAGTCTCGCCTTCCAATCTTTGAGAAATGACCTGCTGGTAAACATCCCCGGCTATGATATGTCTCTGTACTTCGCTAACTGCCCGGCAAAAATCATCTTGCGCAAAATTGGAAGCAGGTTTTTTACCCATAGCAATATTTCCATTTCCGGATGGATTAGCCAGAGGAGAATGCAGTGCATCTATAACGCTGTCCAGTTTTTCCGCGGCGGCGGATTCATTATTGCCTGCTGCCAGACTCAGAACTTTTATAGTTCTCTGAATATGATCAAAAACCAGAAGAGTATCTATCAAATACAGCATCGCCGGAGGTATATGAAGGGTATCGCGGGATAAATTCGGAATGTTTTCAAAAAAGCGAATGAAATCATAGCTGATAAATCCAACCGCTCCTCCGAGCAGAGGGGGGCGGTTGTCAATTTCTTCCACGGAAGAACGATTGAGAATAGAACGAAGGCAACTTAGGGGAGCGTCAGGTTCTATATATGATAAGGATTCACTATTTACCCCGTTTTGAAGAGACAAGTGATTGTCATAAACAGTAATTTTTGATTCCGGTTTCATTCCGATAAAGGAGTAACGGCCCAGTCTTGTTGCGCCCTCAACGCTCTCCAAAAGAATTTTCGCTCCAATGGTTTGAAGTTTTAGAAACGCCGAGACCGGTGTTTCCAAATCAGCCGGCATTTCTCGCGATAAAATCTTCAATTTCGTATGTTCCACCATTTTATATAAGTCCTTGCACAAAAAAAGCCCGCTATCATCGTTTGATAGCGGGCTGGAATGCGTTTTTAAAATTAGCTATTAGCTTCCGCTATCAGGCAAAGTGGCATACCACCACCAGTTAAGACTATAGGAATAGTTAAAGCTGAAGTTGTCTAAGTTGCTTAGTTCGAAGATCCCATAATTTGTGTTAATCAGATTTTTCATTTTTCTTTCCAAAAAAGAAAAACCCACTATCATTATGATAGTGGGCTCGCCTTGCTTCTTTTGGGGGGGAATCTAAAATAACAACGAATCCACTATCTTCCGGTGGTATAATACCACCACCAATAGCGACCGATGTAGTAATCAACTAAAGCTGAACATTTTACGGCCTGATTCATTGTCCTCATAAACTCCTTGTACTCAGTATATCAAAGATCAAGAATTTGTCAAGGGAAATTTTGTAACTTATTGAAATGCAACAATTAATTTTTACGGATAATTATAGTCTCGTTTAGGATAGTACAATCTTTAGATACCGCGTAGCAGGCGGGCAATTTTATTTTTCCGCTTCCCCTTCTTCACATGGAAGCACTTCTTCGTAAATTCTTGCTCCGATTGTACGGCAAATTACCGGATGTTGTATTGATGCCAATTCGCCAAACTTTACTGTTATTTCCAGAGCAATTGTTTCTTGCTCAAAAAGGCTATTGACTAACCACGTGAGATACATTTCAACATAATCTTCACGGACAGTACTATCATTTAATGCCTCTATGGCAATGTCAACAGAAGCAATCCAAGTTGCCTTTAATTCCGGACTTTCATTGTTTTTAAAATCTCCCAGTATTCGCGCGGCTGCAAAACGAATAGCCCAAAATCTGTGGTTCAGGGCTGGTAGTAAAAACCTGACCAATCTCTCATCGCCTTTTTGAGCCAATACACTGGCCGCCTCCAATGCAGCCTGGGCAGTATCTGCGATGAGAGATTCCCAATTAATATCAATTGCTTCCCACTTTCGAAGCCAGTTTATCCCATCCTCATGATTAAATTGCGATAATAGTTTGGCGGTCTCAAGCTGAACCTTGATTGAAGATGATTCCAAAAAAGGCGGAATCATTTTCAAAAATGAGGAATCATTATTCTCTTGCAGCCATATTAGAGTATAGGCCTGCGCCCATTCATTTCCGCTGTTTAATGCTCTCGTTAGACTTTCTGTTGTAGGCTCATATCCAAAACTCAGCAATATATCTTCAGTTGTCGGCAATATTCCTTCATCAGCATACGCGGGAACTGAAAAACATATCATACTCCAGACAAACGCAGATATCCAAATAAGCGATTTGAAATCTTTCGCGGAAGTCAGAATATTCATATTAACTAATCCTAACAACCGGGCCACTTTGTTTTAAGTTCGGCAATCAAAGCATCATGCACTTCTTTCTGCTTAGTATAACATTTTGAAGTATTTGGTTGAGTTTCATCGTTGCTCGGTTTAGTATGCGAAGGTCGGTTTTTCTTAGCTTCTGTAATGGCGTCTTTAAGGAAAGCATCGGCAGCAGCCTTCATTTTGGCCACTGCTTCTTCGGGAGTATCAACTGCCGGTATAACGCATGCCGTTTGGAGAGCTTCAATTTTTGGTTCAGCCAGTTCCCACTGCGCATCTAAAACAGTTTTCCATTCTTTTTGGTGCTGGCCTTCGTGCGCTTGTGTCGCGGCAAGCGACGTATATGTTGATTTGGGGGCACGACCCGGAGGGGGAGCGCCTTTGAATTCCAAATCCTTTACGATCTTTTTGCAATCCGCTTCACTCGTTACATCGTCCTTACTTTTAATGTCCGTTCGGCCTGTTTACAGACAGAAATCGAATACTTCGCCCTACATTCATCCACCCGCATTTCCCAGTTATCTCCATCCAGGCAGCAGGCCTTATATTTGGCGCTTGGCATGTATGCTTCCCAGAGTCCGAAATCGCCACCACAATTCGGAGTTTTGCTGGGAGTTTCCTCATATGTTACCGCAACATCCGGATTTGGATCACATGCCGGGGCATTGCAGCATACGGCTGAATCAATCAAACAGGGCGCGTCGCCACCCTTAAAAACGAAATTGATAACGTACACGGCATCACCGACATTGACAGATCCATCATTATTGGCGTCCCCAGCATACATCGGCTCCGGAGGAGGGCCGCCTTTAAACACATGATTGATAACATAGACGGCATCACCGACATTTGTTGAGCCATCTCTATTGGCATCTCCGCAAACAATCGCCTCTGTAAGATTTATTGAGATTCCGCAAATTTCACCTTCTCCAAGAATGTCCCGCACCTCAATCATAATTTCATGCACCCCGGTGTCGGAAGGCGTTGACTGCCATTCATAAACGCCGGTTGCGGGATCCAGGATTCCTGGTCCATATAATGTATAAGTAAGTTCATCGCACAATTCGGGCCCAAAAGCATTGAATATGTACTGGATGTACGAACCTGCTTCAGCCTCAATATCTTCGTAACAGGCATTATCAAACACCGGAGCATAGCTATATATAATCACTTCGGTTGTGAACACATCCGAACAACCGGTGGGATCACAGACCTGATATACAACACTGTGAATCCCGATATCCTCTGGCCCCGGTTCCCACTCCCATTCACCGGTGGCAGTATTCATTGTACCCGGTCCTTCAATCAGCTCAAATGTGATTTCATCTCCCTCAGCATCTTCGCCAAAGAAATCGTAATACATATAACTACAGATATAGCGATTAAGTGTTTCTGGATGATTGGTAACATAAGGGAGAGTATTCGGATCGGGGCAGCAAACGTTGGCGAATATATGGAAATTAATATCTATACCCCAATCATCTGCAATAAAACCCCAGATGCTATTCCAATATTCCATTGAACGCCACTGCCCGCATGATCCATCGTCTGACATTATTGAAATCGTGTCATTTATCTGATCAATGACCGTATATCCAACATAGAAATCGCCGGTTACGGTAATCGGTTCGGTAGGAAAAACAGTTGTAAGATAAGGGAAAAAATAAATTTCGGATCCGGGAACATGAATAATTTCTATTAGTTCTCCCGGAAATCCGTATTCATCGCTATCCCAAATTAATACATTAATCCCATTTCCTGAAACATTAACGCTGCCAGCTTCCCAAAATGCGAAACTAACTGACGTCAATGTGCAAGCATCAAGCGGCGTAAATCGCATATTAAAGAAATCGTCTCCATAAGCATCAGGAATAGGCCAATAATAATACTCGTTGCAAGTATAATCCAGCCACTCACAATAGGATTTATCGCCGACCGCTTGTGATTTTTCCGGCAATGAAATATCCGCCCCCGACAATATCTTCTCTTTGTCGATTAATCGAGGGGTTTTTCCCTGAATAGTATTCTCTGTCGCGACATTTTCTGAACTGACATCCAAGGCCAGTAACAGCATAAATATGCCGCAGCTTAGAACCGTTATTGTGAAAATAAAAGCACTGACTTTCCTTTGCATATAACCTCCCCGCAACATATGCCAATCCATCGCGATAAAACACCCCGCATTCGCGAATGAATTAAGATTTATATAACTTGTTCACTGGGTAATTCTCCCGCCCCGGGATGAATTACATTTGCCAATGCAAAATCAGATATAGGATTTAATTTTTATGAAATTTGAATCGCAAATTCCACCTTCCATCTTCGATAAACATATATATTTTGCGCCCAAAAGTCAATTGCTTTAACCCTCACAAATAGTCAATTGACAATTTGACCAAATAGTTGTTTCTTGGATTTGCTCGCTGAATTATAAACTAAGGTGTAATTATGACAGATGCAGTATATGAAAAATTGGCCGAAGCGTTGGACCGTCTTCCCAACGGTTTTCCGCGAACGCCTTCAAACGTTGAGATACCGCTTCTTAAAAGGATGTTTACGTCCGATGAAGCAATCCTGGCTTCTCATCTTACGATTGAAATGGAACCCGCCCCGGATATTGCAGAGCGGGTATCTTTACCCTCGGAAGCAGCATCTGAAAAGCTAATTGATATGGCCAAGCGTGGACTAATCTGGTTTGAAAAAACACAGGATGAGCTAAAATTCAGACTGGCTCCTTTCATTGTCGGTGTGTACGAATCACAAATTGGCAACATGGATGAAGAATTGGCCGGACTGATCGATGAATATCTTGCTGATGGCGGAGCGGCGGGAATTATGAAATACGACCCGGCCCTTCATCGAGTAGTTCCGGTTCGGGGAGCCATTCATGGCGAATGGGTTTTACCTTACGAAGACGTGAAGAAAATTCTTCAGGAAGCGAAATCATACGCTACCCACGATTGCATTTGCCGTGTACAGCGTGCTCAGCTTGGCCATGCCTGCGATCGTCCTGTTCATAATTGCCTGGCATTCAATATATCCAAATTGCCGCCCGGATTTGACTCCATTACTCAAGATGAAGCTCTCAGGATTCTGGATGAGGCAGAAGAGGAAGGATTGGTCCATACTGTTAGTAATGTCGCTACGGGAATTGGATATATCTGTAATTGCTGCGGTTGCTGCTGCGCCATCCTGCGAGGGATCACAGAATGGGGAATGGAAAAATCGGTGGCCTATGCCAATTATTATGCGGAGATCGATGCTGATTTATGTTCTGACTGCAAAACGTGCCAGGAACGGTGTCAGGTTGATGCGATTGAAACCCGGGACGATGTTTCATTTGTCATCCGCGAAAAGTGTATTGGATGTGGTTTATGCGCGACCGGCTGTCCTGAAGAAGCGGCTCAATTGAAACCGAAACCGGAAGAAGAGATTGTTCATCCTCCCGAGAATTTCCCTGCCTGGGAACGGCTGCGATTGCAATCAAGGGGAATGGCGTAATGTTGACGGGATTCGCATATATATTCTAATTGAAAAAATACCGCCGGTTTTGTAAATGCCGGCGGCTTAAATTAAAAGGACTTCGGATCCCTACTCTTTATTGACGATTAAATCCTTTCGTGACAGATTTAATTTGTCGAAACTCTCCGATGATATGACATAATACCAATCTGAAAAGCGGGCATTCAACGTTTCACTGAGAATTCGGCCATCAGTAACATTCTTGTGCCATTTTTCGTGAGCGTCATACCCGGTTTTATTATCACGATCGGCGTCTGTCCATAGGCTGTCATCAGTCGTTAAAAAGTCAGTATTGGCAGGTTTGGACGGTTCGGTAAACACAGATTGGTCAAACTCGGTTGATATAAAAAGATATCTGTTTTCAGCGCTTTCTCCACTACCGTCGCCGTCCTCGGTACCGGCGGTCACCGATAGTCCTGTTCCATAGAGAACTTCACCGAATCGCAGGGTGTAAATGACGCCGTCATCAGTCCTGACTATTAATTCACCTTCGTTTGATTTGAGTTCGCCGTCCCGGGTAAAATAAAATCCCTTACTCTGGAGGTTCATAACATCAGCACGATTGATTTCCTGTCCATTTTGGTTTTGCTTTTGCAGGTTTTGAGACAGGCCGGCCGGCTTGGGACGAACGCCGACAATTTTCAAACCATCAATCGCGGTTTTTAATTCGGATAATATGGTCGAATCGACTTTTTTCCCGTATCCCATATCCTGAGCTGTCCAGTCGCTGCCGTTTTTATATAAAATTAGTTCATCGTGTTCGTTCAGGCGCCCCGATCTTTCATCAATGGAATAATCAAGAAGGGACAGGCGATTGATTTTGTTTTTATCGACTTTCAGCAGGTCCGTATCAATCCAATCCTCAAATTTGGTGGAGATGTCTATGGATGTTTTGACCGCATAGACTCGTTTCTCATCAGGCAACCTCACAAATCTGAATCCTTGACCCTCTTCAACCGGATTGCCGATTATCAAATCAGCAAGGATATTCTCTTGAATATCCTTAATAGTAACCCGCGTGCCGTATCCTGATGACGCCAAATTGGATTCATCCAACGGATCGATGACACCGCAGGATTCATGATCGGCAATTTTATCCGAACGAAAATCATCTTTGACGATGCCAATAATTCCCGAAGCTATGCGAGCCAAACGATCCTTATTATCGGCAGGGTAATCATGATGGGAGGGGATGCTCCACCGATTTTTCGTAAACGTTACCTTAAAAGGCAATGCCGTTCCTGTATTATTATCGTATTCTACAATTTCAAGGGTGGCTGCCGCGTTGGGATCGTTAAAATTCGGGAAAAATGATTCTCCCTGATCCTGAAAAGCCGAAGGGATTATTCGATCAGGAGACGCGATCAGAGCTATTATAAGAAGGGCCGCAGCGGCACCCGCGAACCATAAAGTTGTTTTATTATCTTTCATTGCGCTAACTCCTCAATCTTCTCGCGGCAATTGTTCCTTCATGCTCCCGGCGTCGGCGCCGGATAAATTTCATTACTCCCAGGACAAAAACAGGGACGGGTGGGAGTAACACGGCCAAAGTTTTTATATTGGCCTGGATAGCCCGGATCGCGATTTCGGTGTTTTCCTGGCTGCGGGCTATAGTTGCGTCACGATTGGCCTCGATATTCGCCTGCATAGCTTCAAATCTCTTATTTTCCACTTCCTGCATATTCTGAGCCATGATTTGTTTGGTTTGTTCATCGACATCGGTTCGATTGCGCACTCCAGCGACTTTTTCATTGAGCCGCTGCTGAGCTTCCGATAACGCTTTTCGCGCCTCTTCCTCAGCTTGGCGTTCTTCCTCAAGACGTTGTGTAATAAATTCCTGGGTTTTGGCTTCAACGGCAGTTAAAGTGCGGTGTTTCACGCGCCGATTGCGCAATTCGACGAAAGATTTGTCATCAGCCAGGTAATCGATACTATTTAAGAAAAAACCGATATTATCGAAATTGAGGTTGGCAATGCCTCGGTTGCGGATTTCAAAAAACTGCTGCGAGATAAAATCGACATCAGCGATAATCAATAGATTTATCATATTACCGGACTTGTTTTCCGGATCGTTTTCAATTTGATTGCCGGAGGTTGTCCCCGAAATTCGGGCGGCCACTGTATATATATCAGGGGTCGCCATCCGTCTGGGCCGGGGGTTAAGGTTCAATCCGAAAAAGCCGCGCTGCACAAGATTGTACCAGTGATGTACGCCCGAAACCAGTCCTGTTTGCAGAAGCGGTTCAAATACCAGATTAGGTTCGGGAGGATATTCGAGATATCCAGGGAACATAAAGACAACTTCCTGCAAGTCGGCGCTGACCGGATTATCCCGATTGAAAGCATTTTTGTTTTTATTCCCTTCGCCGATGAAAATAATTTCCTGCTGGAGAACTGAAAGATCGGGGTGGGGATTATACACATCCCAGATTACTTCGGACATTTTCCAGGGAACGCCGATCTCCTTCATGAACTGTTCCATATCTCCCTTGGGTGGTTTCTGCTGCTGATTCTGCTGAAACATGCTGACCTGGGCGTCGCTGGGCAGGATGGGGGAGAGGGATATATCAATAAGAGGCATGGGGTCAATCAATAAAACGGTGGGATTTCCAGCTTTTATATAATTTTTCAAATTATCCAATTCTTCCTGACCCATTGTTGAAGGCATAACAGCCAGTAAGACATCCATTTTCTGCGCAATCGGTTCTGTCGGGTTGACCATGAGGACTTCGTATTGCTTGTGCAGTTCACCAACTACCGGCCAGGGAGGGACTTGTTGTCCGGTCTGGTAATTAAAGTCTCCAAATAATTTTACACCGGTGCTCAGTATCCCGATTTTCTTGCGATCGCTTTGTGCGACTGAACGGATGCTTCGTATGAGTTCATATTCAACGGGGAGCCCAATGTCAAAAAATGGAATAACCTCTTCTCGTGCGCCGCAGGTCAACGCAACACCGAGAAAAACTTTAGCCTGACCGGAGCGGCCGCCCTCATTCACAAATGTTTCCTGAGGCATTATGTTGAATTTTTCGCGGGCTTCACGGGCTTCTTCAGAAAACGGCTCAGTATCCTTTATGAGAATTTGTACCTGGTCGCCGCTGACTGCCGCAATTTCTTCCAGCTTTCCGATGATGTTAGCTCGCGATTCGACAAAATTGCGCGGTACTTCGGGGCTTATATATGCCTGAATGAGTACCTGTTTATCTTCAGGCAAATCGTTTAAAAGTTGTCTGGAAGTATCTGACAATGAGTGCAACCCTTCGGCGGTAACATCAATCCGCAAAGCCATTGTAGCAACAATCGCTACAAACGAAAAGACGGCGATAATCAAAGCCACAGTTCGAATAAAATAATGAATCCACATTTTATATCCGCCTGCGGTAGCCGGCCAATGCCGCTTCCCAAGAATAATAACATTCAAATACACCATTATTGAGGAGACGCCAATAAAATAAAATAAACCCGAGAAACTGATAACACCCCTCGCAAAATCCTTCAGATATTTTTCAACCGCTATGCGCCCAATGATGCTTTGCAGCCATTCACCGGTAAGCCATTCAAGGCTACCGATAAATATAAATATTGAACAAAACACCATACCCAAAATAAACCCGATAGTCGCGTTGGAGGTAAGAAGCGAAGCCAGCATCCCAATTCCCAAAAACGCGGCTCCGATTAGCCAATAGCCAAAATAATTGGAGATCATTAATCCCAGATCAGGACTGCCCAGCCAAAATAAAACAATAATATGGCTAAATGATAAAACAAGGGAGGCTGAGTAGATTCCCAGAACCGAAAGATATTTGCCCAGGACAATTTCAATATCTGTGGCCGGAATGGTCAAAAGAAGTTCGTCAGTACCCTGCCTGCGCTCCTCGGCCCAAACGTTCATCGTTACGGCCGGAATGAATATGAGAAGCAAGTAGGGGAACATGGAATTCAATTGATCAAGATTGGCCAGGTTATTGGCAAAAAATCGATCTTGCCAGAAAGCCGCGGCGGCGCTCAGAAAAATAAAAACAGTTATAAACAAATATCCGGTTGGGCTGCTGAAGTACAATTTGAGGTCTCGCTTACTGATAACGGATATTACTCGCCAGTTTAGATTCAGTTTCCTCATAATGAACCTCCCCCGCCGTTTAATTCTGAGGGGCGGCCATAGTTTGTCATTTTATAAAACGATTCTTCTATGGAGTTTTGTTTTCTTAAATCTTCCGGAGAACCGTCGAAGACGAGCCTGCCATTATGGATTAATAGTACGCGGGCGGCAACCGCTTCAACTTCCTGAAGAATGTGGGTCGAAAGTAAGATAGTTTTAGTGTTGGCCAGTTCAGAAATATTATCTCTGAAATCTCGGATTTGATTTGGGTCCAATCCCGCCGTGGGTTCATCCATAATAAGGACGTCAGGATCGTGCAAAAGAGCCTGAGCCAGGCCGACCCGCTGCCGATATCCTCGCGATAATTTACCAATCGGTTTTTCGAGTACTGTTTGCAGCGCACATCGGTTTACTACAATATCAATTCTTTGACTCAGAAATTTTTCTTCAATCTCTCGTGCCTCTCCAAAAAACCGTAATAGCTCCAGGGGTGTCATGTTTTCATAAAGAGGGCCGTTTTCCGGTAGGTACCCTAAAAAGCGAGATGCTTCCAGCCTCTTTCCTGACACATCATGTCCGCAGATGAAAGCGGAACCTTCACTGGGCCGCATAAATCCGGTCAAAAGCCTCATCGTAGTGGTTTTTCCCGCACCATTAGGCCCCAAAAAAGCGACAATTTGGCCTTTTGGGATCGAAAAGGAAATTTCCTTGATGGCCACGAATTCTCCAAAATATTTTGAAAGATTTCGCGCCTCAATCATTGGTTTAGCGTTGCCGTCTGTCATCAATATTACCTCGCATAAGAATCCCAACACATAACACGTTAATTATATTTGTACCGGTCAGAGTTTGGATTATAAATAACCAAAGCCAATCTGTCAAGCGCGACAGATAAAGCCATTCTCTCCTCTTTTAATAAGCCATTATGGCAAATATGAATTATATTTCAGTATATTTCATGGGTTCCAGAATATTTTTGCAAATTTCTCAAACATAAAGCCATGAATAGGTGTTTCATAAATCCCGGAATTTGTTATATTTAGACGGAAATTACTTAAAGGCGCTCAATGATTATAAGCTGATTGCGTACTAATGTTAACGCACAACATTTTCAAACAGCAGAAGGTCACTATGAAAAATTCTTGCTTCATTGTATTGCTTTTTATAATGGTTGCCTCCATTAATATTCAGGCTCAGGACAGCGATTGCGGGACAGTTGTCAATCCCGATCAGGTTGAGCAGGCTTTGAGAATAGAGCGCGAGATGCAATTGGCATCCAAAGTTCTAGGCGCCACAGCTCATATTGAAATCCCGATTGCTTATCATATTATCCGTCGTACCGATGGAACCGGAGGCTTTTCTTTGACTGATTTGACAGCCTCGACCGATAGCGCCAATATTTTATTTTCTCCGTTAAATGTCAGTATTTATCAATATTCATTGGATTATATAGATGATGACGGTTTCTTCTTTGATACCGAAACAAATTCGCGTTTCGATGAACTCCGAAGTATTAATGTCGTTCATGAAGCAATAAATATTTATTTCCTGCCTACTGAATCCGGATTCCCGTATTGCGGATTGTCATCGTTTACGTTTTCCGGAACACAGGGGATATTAATGAGCAATAATTGCGCTGGAGAAGCTATTATCAATTCCACATTGGTCCATGAAATTGGCCATTATTTTAATTTATATCATACTCATGAAACCGCCTTTGGTGATGAATGCCCCGATGCGAGTAATTGTTCTGCAGCTGGCGATTTGATTTGTGATACGCCCGCCGATCCAAATCTTTCTGGTCTCGTTGATGCTTCTTGTGTTTATACCGGGACCGGCACTTCTCCCGCATCATGCGGCTCAGAAACATATAATCCGCAAATCGAAAATATCATGTCTTATTCCCGAAAGTCCTGCCGTGATTTTCACAGCGATATGCAAATTGATAAATTCAGAACGACTCTTTTGACTCTCCGACCCGAATTAGTCTTTGGCATTGACGGATTTCTTGTGTTACCGGGCGCGATTGAAGCGCTCCCGACCGTTGCCGGCCAAACTTCAGATAGCGTTATAAGGATTATTAACACCGCAGCGACTCCATTTGATATTACATCCGTTTCCACTTCAATCGGAATTATTAGTGTATCCGGTCCTTCGCCAATAACCCTGAATGAAGATGATACCGTTTCTTACCTTGTCAGTTTTGACGCAACTGCCTTGACCGGTGAATGCGATCTTGGCCCGAGAGAAGATACTGTTATCTTCAATACAACTCATCCGGAAGTGGCAATCGCTTCAATTCCGGTATCACCCACGGTTGTTTATGCCATCCCGAACGACGAACATCTCACGACCGGTTCCACATGCCTGATTTTTACGGTACCCAACACGCCCGGAATATCTGACCGGACCAGCGCCGGATTTGTACCGTCCGGGTTTGGCAATATTCTCTTTGATGGCTCTCTATTGATTGGCATTATTGACGGAACCGATACTACAACCTATATGGATTTGTATGGGACGGAAGATTTTTCGATTATTGATACTTATGCAGGCGATATTGATGCGGCTGGCCGCAATAGCCAGACAATCAGATATGTAACCAATGATAATCGAATTCATGGTTCGGTGAGCTATCATTATGGCTATAATAGCCTTGGGATCGATAGCTGTTCCGCGCTGGAAATAGAATACACTATTTCCAATCCATGCGATACAGCCCTTAATATTGTCGCCGGTATTTTCTGTGATTTTGATATTGATAATTCAGGAGATAATGACGCCTTTATAAATGGAGAGATGGTCATAGCCACAGACGGGACTGGCGGCGCGGCACAATCAGTGGCCTTAGCGGTCCTTCAAAGTTGTGGCGCCGGGCCAATCCTGAGAATAATCTCAAATCCGAACTTGATATACCCCACTAATGGGCTGACTGATTCCGATGCCTATCGTGAATTGACCTCGCCCAGCAGTACCGGCTCGTTGAATTCGACTGACGTTTCGTCGTTAATATCTTTTGGCGCGGTAACGCTTGACCCGGGCGAAACTCAGTTTTTCCAGGCGGCGATAATATTTTCGGGTACCGGTTCTGACGACCTCAATGCCCCTCTCCTTAACGCAAGCTCGCTGGCGAAGGTGGTTTTCCCCGATACCGATGGCGACTGCATAACCGATGCTCTGGATAACTGTCCGGGAACTTATAATCCGGATCAGGCCGATCAAAACGGGAACAGTATTGGAGATGTATGCGAGTATAAATGCGGTGATGCCAACAGCGACGACCAAACCAATGTCGGTGATGCCGTTTTTATAATTAATCATGCTTTTAAAGGCGGCCCGGCGCCCGATCCTTATGAGGCCTGCGATAGCAACTGCGATGAAGCGTGCAATGTCGGTGATGCTGTTTATCTAATCAATCATATCTTCAAAAGCGGGCCGGTTCCGTGTGCGGAGTGTGAGTAGACTTTACTTATATTCACGCCACCAGGTTTCAACCACAGGAATAGATGATTCTGTGATCGTCTGACCCGGTTTGGGAATAACAATATCGATTTGGGCCGCTTCGGCGGCCTTTTTTAATCTATCCGGCGGATCGAACCATTCATGAAAGGCGAGATTGAATGTTCCCCAATGGATGGGGATCATTATTTTTCCCTTTAAGGCCAGATGAGTCGCAACCGCTTGCTCTGGAGTACGATGAATAGCGGGCCATTTTTTTCCGTAGGCTCCGATTGAGATTAAAGTTATATCGAAGGGCCCATATTTTTGACCAATATCTGATATACCGGTAAATTCACCGGTATCGCCGCTAAAGAAAACTCGCTGTTCCTTTCCCATAATAATCCACGAAGCCCATAGGGTGGGGTTTTTATTGGGAATTCGCCGTCCGGAAAAATGCATTCCCGGTACGGCCAGAAATCTTACGGAACTTTCGGGTAAATCAAACTCATCCCACCAATCCAATTCATGAATTTGAAATAGGGCAACGCCCCATTTTTCCAGATGAGCCCCCACTCCCAGCGGAACATAAAAATGAACTCCGGTTTTAGACAGGGATTCTATTGTAGGTTTATCGAGATGATCGTAATGGTCATGTGATATAATCACCGCATCGAGGGGCGGTAATTTCTCAAGCGGTAACGGCACCGGGTGGAATCGTTTGGGCCCCCATAGAGACGATGGTGAATTTCTTTCACTCCAGATTGGATCAGTAAGAATTCGTTTACCATCAATTTCAATAAAGGCCGTGGAATGTCCCATCCAGGTAACCCGTAATTCATTTTCAGGATTATCAGCTAATGCCGCTGAATCGATCGGAATGACAGGAAGCTTGAAGGAAGGTTCTCTTGCTTCACTATAGAATAAAAATTGATATCCCATTTTAATCGATTCCATAAAAGTAAAATCTTCAACATATTTATTGGGATTGACAAACTTTTCGCCATCGTAATTAGGAGAATTATTGATTCGTTCTAATCGGTCACCGGATGGATTGGCGCCGAATTGTGACAGATTATCGGTTGAAATGATAAATACAATCAAGCCAATAACAAGCAGACCGCCGAAAACCAGGAGAATCATCTTTGTAAACTTCCACCATTGCATAATATCATTATTATAATAGATGGTTATTCCATATAGGTCAACTTTTAAAGTGGAATATCGATAATCTGCAAAAATCTTCCTGCCCTCTTGATTTTTATGGCAGATTGGGCTTATATTGGAATTTCCAAATTCTAATGGGTTAGGAGTGACAAAAATTGATCCCAAAATATAAATATCCAGGAAGGAGTGGCTCATGAACAGACGCCATCTTGAGATTATTCTTTTTAGCGTATTAATCGTTTTTGCCACCGCTGTGCCAACGGCCGCACAAAACATCGACGCCAAAGAGTATCGACTCGATAATGGAATGCAGGTATTAATGGTCGAAAGACACGAGGCTCCGACTATTATGGCTTCGATCTTTGCACGCGTCGGATCGGCCAATGAGGTTTCAGGTATAACAGGAATTTCGCACCTCTTTGAACATATGATGTTTAAAGGTACGGAAATCATCGGAACCAAAGACATCAAGCGCGATCGGGAGATTATGGCACAGCTCGATTCCTTGCGAGAATTACTGCAGGTTGAAGAATCAATTATGAGAGAGGATTTGCGTCGGGGAAGAATTACCGATATGCTGGACCCTGACGCTAAAACACCCAGATACCGCGAGATAGAAAAAGTATTTGACAGCCTGATTGTTGAACAGCGAGAATTAATCATAAAAGATCAACTTAATGAACAATATTCAAAACATGGGGGGTTTTTTCTGAATGCCTTTACAAATTATGATGCCACCGGTTATTTTGTACGCCTTCCCAAAAACAAAATCGAACTCTATATGTGGATGGAATCAGATCGTTTCAAAAATCCGGTTTTTCGTGAATTTTATTCAGAGCGGGATGTCGTTCGCGAGGAACGGCGATTGGGAGTGGAATCGACGCCGACCGGACTTATTGAAGAAGACTTTAGCGCTATGTTCTGGAAATCTTCTTCATACAATTGGGATGTTATAGGCTGGTCGTCAGATTTGGGAAGCATTACTCGGGCACAGGCCATGGACTATTATGACACATATTATGCGCCAAATAACTTGACAATGATTCTGGTGGGGGATCTGAATCCGGATGAAATGATTAAAATGGTTAAGAAGTATTTTGAACGAATTCCCCGCGGGACAATCGAACCTCCCGATGTCGTAACTCTTGAAGAAAAACAATATGGGGAAAAACGATTAAGCGCCGAAGCCGAAACCAGCCCCCTGGCTGAAATCTGGTATCACACCGTTGCCTGGAAAAATCCGGATAGCTACGCCTTTGAGGTTCTGGCCGGGATTCTAAATGGAAAAACCGGACGATTATACAATAAGTTAGTCGAAGAAAAAGGTATTGCAAAAAGTTCCGGAAGCGGTGGCGGCATGTTTGGCGGAAGTAATTTGGCCGTCAGCGGTCAGCAGGATTCCCGGAAGTATGCCGGGGCTTTTGCGTTTTCCGCGGAAGGATTATCCGGTGTTAAAGCCAAACAGCTTGAACAGGCAATGTATGAAGTCATTGAAGATCTCAGGAATAATCCCGTATCTGAACAGGAATTGCAAAAGGTCAAGAACCAGTTGCGGGTGGATAAGATCAAATTCATGGATATCATGTCGGGAATAGGCGTTTTATTTAACTTGGGTATGAATGCGGCAATGGGTGACTGGACGGAAGTCAATAATAATCCCGAAATGTGCGATTTGGTATCTGCCGAAGATATCCAGAGGGTAGCCAATAAGTATTTCACCGATGATCAGAAAAACGTTTTGATTATCAATGCCAAGGCTGCCGAAGGTTCCGAAGGTGCACCTGACCCTCAATTTGTTCAAATGGTTCAGAGAATAAAATCAATGACCGATGCTGACCGACTCGAACAAATGATTGGGATGTTCTCCATGGGGATTGATCAGGCAGAAAACCCCGAAGAGAAGGCTCAAATGGAAGAAATATTGAAAATCGCCAATGATCATTTAAAAGAATTAAGGGCGGCCGAGAAGGAATAAGGCACACGCCATAGGAGATACGAACATGAGAAGATTATCAAACTTGTTTTTATATCGGCCGGTCGCGCCGGCAATAGTTTTGGCGTTAATGGCCGTCATGATCTTCGGTTCAATCGCATGGGCCGAGGAAATCGTCAATCATCCCGACAAACTTACTTACGACGATCTAAACTATCAGCCACCTGGACCGGAGAAATATTATCATAAATTGGATTGCGGCGTGTCCGCGTACGTTGCCGAACATCACGAAGTTCCGACCTTTGATTTAACGATTTTGGTTCGCACAGGCTCGATTTATGACCCAGTAGAAAAAGCTGGTCTGGCTGATATGGCAGGATACTTAATGCGCAATGGCGGAGTGGAAGGAATGACAGCCAGGGAAATCGATGAACACCTCGCTTTTTTGGCCGGTGAGGTATCGGTTGATATCGGCGACACGCGCGGGTCAGCCAGTCTCTTTTGCCTGTCCAAAGATATCGATGAAGGACTGGAATTACTTAAGAAAATTCTCCGCAACCCTGTTTTTGGACAGGAAGCGCTGGATCTATATCGCACTGACATTCTCTCTGATTTAGAACAGCGAAATACATCTACTTCCGAGATTGAAACGCGGGAATGGCAATTTTTACTTTATGGCGACCATCCGCACACCATACCCTATCGCCGTACCGAGCAATCGGTAAATTCTATCACCCGCGAGGATTTAGTCGCCTTTCATCAAAAGTACTTTTTCCCTGGTAATTTTATAATCGCCGTGTCCGGAGATTTTAACACCGATGAAATTCTCGCAAAACTGAATAATCTATTTGCGGATTGGTCAGATAAGGAATTGAATCTTCCGGAAATAAGCGATCAAATCCCCAATGCCAAACCGGGCGTATATTTAATTAAGAAAGATGACGTAAATCAATCTCGAATAAGGATCGGGCATTTCGGGGTAAAACGAGATATATCGGATCAATATGCGCTGGAGGTAATGAATAATATTCTTGGCGGCGGAGGGTTTACTTCACGTATTGTCAGACGGGTTCGGTCCGATGAGGGCCTGGCTTATAATGCCGGAAGCGCCTTTGACAAACTGGTTTTGTATCCGGGCACTTTCAGGGCATGGTTCCAGACCAAACATTCCACTGCCGCATTTGGGACTGGTCTAATAGTTAAAGAGATAAATCGTATTCGCACGGAAAAATGCGAGGCGGAGATTGTTGATAATGCCAAAGCTAGTTTTGTTGGTAAACTGGTCAATCCCTTCAGCAGTAAGAATGCAATTGTTAACACTTTTGCCGATGATGAATATACCAGCCGACCAAAGGATTACTGGAAGAACTACAAGAAAAATATGGAGGCGGTTACGCCGGATGATGTTTTGGCCGCCGCCCAGAAATATCTGCACCCTGATAAATTAGTATTTCTGGTAGTCGGCGATCCCGACGCGGTTCAAAAGGGCTCAGATAAGCATGATGATAGTTTTGCAAATTTTGGCGAAATTACCATAATGCCTCTCCGAAATCCGATGACTTTGGAATTTGAGTAGTAAATTATTCTATACAATGAAAGTAGTCCCTGACAGGGGGCTACTTTCTGAAATTCCAATAATATTATTTATTCGTGATAAAGAGCCCCAATTACTTCAACCTGGGCCGCCCTTATGGCCGGATAAAGTCCGGAGACAACGCCTATGCCAATACAAATCAAGACCGAATAGAGAATCCAGTACCAGGGTAAAATTAATTCGGCTCCGATAATAAATTTATTTATTGCCATTCCGGCAACGATTCCAATAATGCCGCCAACTACTCCGAGGGCTATTGACTCGGTAACAAACTGGATCAAAATCATTCGCCGATTAGCTCCCACAGCCCGGCGTATCCCGATTTCGCGAGTTCTCTCCGTCACAGAAACCAGCATGACATTGGCGATTCCTATTCCCCCGACGCCAAGAGAAATGAGGGCAATTAGAATAATAAATCGTGCCAATTCTTCATTGGTGTCCTGGATCGTAGATAAAAAGAAATCCTGCCGGCGCACTCGAAAATCATTATCCTGATCGGGGCGTAAACGGTGGTTGCGCCTTAAGATATGCTCAATATCAAAAAGAGCCTCATCATTATCATCAGCAGATGTTATCTGGGCCAGTATATTGCTAAGATGATCGACTCCGTAGAGCCGCTCCTGAGCGGTGGTCAATGGTATAAATACCTGATCGTCAGGATTTGACCAGCCTTCGCCCTTAGCCTCAAGTAGTCCGATAACTTCAAATCGTTTCGATTTTATTAATATTGTTTTGCCAAGCGCGGCGTCTTCTCCGAATAATTCGGTTTGTACCGTGGCGCCCAGAATACAAACCTGAGATCGCTCGCGCATTTCAATTTCGGAAAAAAATCTTCCTTCAATCGGGGAGCTGTTGTTGACTGCCGCGTATTCGGGTGTAGTTCCGGTTACGCGCGTGTTGTAATTTTTATCCCGGTACTCAGCCATCGCAGAGGCCGAATAGGTCGGAACCGCGGTTGTAATTATTTTTGAGGAATTTTGTATTTCCCGGGCATCATTCCAGGTAAGATTAACGACGCTGGCCGAAGTCCTGACTCCGTGCATATGGGAAAATCCAGGCCGAATCATGAGGACATTAGAGCCAAGCGATTCTAACCTCTCGTTAATTCTCTTTTTGGTTATTTCTCCTAAAACAACAACATAAAGTACGGCGGCAATTCCAACGGCGATTCCAATTAGGGTCAAAATCGAACGCAGAGGATTTGCGCGGAGGCTCTGGAAAGCGACTTTCATATTTTCCAATAATATCATATCATTTTTCCGACATATATAAATTTGATTATCGCCGCCCCGAGGTAGAATTTGAATCAGACGTCCCAAAACCTCGCGTGCTTCTAATTCTCTGTTCCATCCGATCATTTTCGGCCTTAAGCCGCGAGTCCATCGGTACACCCAATATATCTCCTTGCTTTAGCCCGGAAATGACAATGGCCTGCTTGAAATCATAAAGTCCAATTTCAATTTCACGCGACACGAATTCCCCATTCTCTTTGACGAGCGCATTGCGCAAAGAGCGGTTTATGCCCGCGGGATCCGAAATCATTAATGCCATCATCGGCGCAATCAATACATCATCTTGTTCGACAATCGTGATTTCTACCGAAGCGTTCATTCCTGACTTAAGCATGCCATCAGTGTTCTCCACTTCAATTATAACATCAAAAAGTGTTACATTCTGCTCGATCCGGGCTTCGGGCGACATTCGAATTATGCTGCCGCGGAATTTTTTAAATGGATAGGCTTCCGCCGTGACATTTGCCTCTTGGTTAATTTGAATTTTTCCGACATCGATTTCGTCTATTCCGGCTGTTATGTAAACGTGATTCATATCCGCTACTGCCACGATTGGAGTCCCACCGCTGACGTTATTAATGCCTGAAGAGATAATTTGCCCCGCTTCAACGAATTTTTTGAGAATAACGCCGTCAATCGGGGCGCGCACGATGGTTTCGCTCAATCGCACTTCGGCTTGATTACGCGCGATTCGGGTTCTGACAAGTTTGCCTTTTGCCTGAGCCAGCGACAGTTCGACTCGGTCGAGCTCCTGCCGGGATATGAGATGCTTATCAAATAGTTCTTTCTGGCGGCTGAAATCATTTTCAGTCTGAGTCAATTCCGCCTCCGCAATATCCAAATCCGCCTGGGTTTGATCGACTTCAGCCTGTACATCGGTTTTATCGAGGCGGCAGATTAACTCATCTTTTTTGATAAAATCACCTTCCTCAACGGGCAAATATTCTATTCTCCCGCTAGCCTTAGATTTTATTTCAATTCTATCAATCGGGTTGACTACACCCGAAGCCGTAACCGAAATCCTGAAATCACTGCGCATAATTTCATATTCCTTATACTTAGTCACTCCGCCATCGGGGTTGTTTTGTCGATTACTGCCATATTGAGCAATTGCGAAAACAATAATGAGGATAACAGCCAGCCCAGTGGTAAATTTCCATCCCGAAATTTTCATAAAACTCCTTATCAATTCAATGCAAAATACATATACGCAAAATATAGATGGCCTTTTGATGAAAATCAATCCCGTTTGATTGATTTATACAGGAATCAATTATTTTTGGTCGCACATTAAATAGATCAAACGGTCTTATAGGCCATTTTCGTATTTTGGCATATGGGCTCAAATAAAGTTGAGGAGAAATCAATGAGCAATAATGTAAATGCTGCTGCTCAAATTGAAATGGAAAAAGCAATCGAGGAAATATCAAAGTACCGGGCAAAGATACGCGAATTGAGAAAAAGTCTGCCGCCGGAAGAAATCGGACAATACCAGTTTACTGACGGTAACGGGAATAAAGTATCTTTATCGAGCCTTTTCGGGAATAAAAAAGACCTCATAATCGTTCATAATATGGGAAAGGGTTGTCCCTATTGCACTCTTTGGGCTGATGGATTCAACGGCGTATATCAACATTTGGAAAACCGGGCTGGATTCGCGGTTGTTTCTCCCGATAAGCCGGAAACTATGAAGGAATTTTCTCGGGGCCGAAATTGGAAATTCAGGATATTATCCAACGCCAAAGGGAACTTCACCAAAGATATGGGATATGAGGACGAAAAAGGCAACCCGCATCCCGGTATTTCGACGTTTCATCGCGATTCCGATGGCAAAATCTATCGCATTTCACACGCTCCTTTTGGGCCGGGTGATGATTTCTGCGCTGTATGGTATATGTTTGATATGCTTCAAGGCGGAGCAAATGGCTGGCAACCTAAGTACATGTATTAAAAGTGGTTCAAACGTTCCTTGTTTTTGAAACAGGAAAGGAGAACCGTTATCTTACAACGCAGACAAAATACTCTAAAAAACTCATTGCATAAATTCCGAAAATATCTATTTTAAAATAGATAACCACCTCGTATCCTTCACCTACTGAAATTCTATTGCCATAGTTCGATAGAATTGGGTATGTCATGGCTAAATCAGTATTTACATTATGAAATTAATTATGTGACAAAGTCGGATTCCGAAATACTAAATGCGAGCTGTTATAAATACAGAGTATTGATCATTCGGCCATAATAAATTTACCTGGGAGGGCATTATGAAATCATGGAGACATTTTATTGGTGGCGCCGTTTGTATTCTGACGATCATTGCGGGGATTGACTGCATGGCTCAGGACCCGGGGCTTCCTGATACCGTTAAAATCGAGGGGGGACCGCTGATTGTCGGAAGATCAATCCCTCTCGCATTTACTGTTGTAAATGATGAATTCGTCCGGGGGAATACATCCGGCCTATTAATTTTCTCAAATGATGGCGGTTGCGCCAGCTATGATTCGGTCGTTTATATTAATCGCCAAAATGACCCATCTGTTATGGATTTTAGGTTGGTCAGATCGCGAAAGGAAACCTGTATTGGAAATGATAGCCTTCATGTCGTCAATGGCACCTGGTTCGGAAATCCCCTGCCTCCCGGAAGTGATCCAATTCTCCTTCTTTATTTCACGGGTATCAACACCGGTCATATAACCATTGATTCTTCCTATTTTCCGCCCGGGGCTCCGTTTGCGTTGCAACGGTGGGATTACATCAATGGCTATACGCCGCAATTTACATCAACCACTATTGAGATTATCGAAGGAACATTGCCTCCGGAAATTGCAGTTCCCGATGGTTATCTCTCTACAACCGCCGGAGAAAGCATTAGTTTTGAAATTGGAGGATATTCACCTGAAGATTTCCCAATCACTCTTGAACTGATTGGCATGAAAGGTTTCGACGATGACGCAAGGTTACCGGAAAATTTACCAACTTTGAGCGAAGAGAATCCGGCGCTCTTCGAATGGTATGTTACTTCCAATGACATTGGCATCTGGACCGCCTTATTTAGAGTCTGTGATACCGAGGGATTATGCGTTGTCGACAGCGTCGTTATTCAGGTTGTGGGAAGCGCACCCTATTTAATTACCATGAACATACAAGAAATAATGGGTGTTTGTAATGCCAACAGTTTAGCCCACGGTAATTTCGATGAAGACGACAATCCAGAATTATTTATCAGCGGAACCGGGAGTAATTTAACTCCTACCATGGAGCTGTACGATTTTAATTCTTCGGAAGGTTGGCAACGAGTATTTGCACATAAAGACCTGGAACCGAAATTTGGCTCACAAGCGGGTTATTTTAATGGCGACAGTAATTTGGATGTTTTCTTAATGGGATTTGAAAACGGGCCATACCGAGTTCTTACCGCTGAAGGAGATGGCGCTAATTCTTTTGCGCTTTCAGGATTTGAAAATGATGGCCATGTAACGCGCAATATTATCAGTGGAGAATTTACGGGTGATAATTATATCGATGTCGCCTCAACATGGCACGACGGTGTTCGGATTTATGCCGGCAATAATCAGGGTGATTTTTCATATATCTCCATAATTCCCACTTCCGACTCTGCGGTTACTGTAAACTCCGCCGATTTTAATGGTGATGGAATCGATGATTTGGCTATTGGTACTAAAAGCGGTATAAAAATATATCTTGGCGACGGGACTGCTGGATTTAATGAAGTGGAATTTCATCCACAAGTGTATGCCACTCTGGATGTCGAGATTACCAACAACGGCAGTGATTTCAATAACGATAATATTTACGATCTGTGTATCTCCACGCCATCTGTTGGAGGCGAAAGAAGTGAAATTGTTATTTATCTTGGCAATGGGGATGGTACGTTCAGCCAGCATGTGATTCGCGATATCACGGGACAAGTTTTTGGCAATTGCGTTGGCGATTTTAATAACGATAGTCGACTCGATATTGCGTTCGTCAATGGCTCCCAAAAATATGTCGGTATTTTATTTGGCGAAGGGGATGCCACATTTTCAAATGAGATGAGATATGAAGTTAAAAATCATATCCCCAGATATATTGATTGTTTTGATGCTGATCTGGATGGCGATCTCGATATAATAGTCGCATCTATTACCGTGGACCAGGGAAATTCGCTTTATTATCTGGAAAATCAGACAAATCCAGATGGTTACTTGCCCCAGTCACTAACATTGACCGCATTTGATAACGCCACCATTGAACTCAATTCTGCGGACGGGAAAGTATTCAATCGGATAAAAAACGTGATGCCTTCGGGAGATTATTATCGCCGCAATGTCGATCTTGATGATGATATGGATGATTTTATCTCCATGGGCGTCGTCGAAAATGAGGCTTATTCGCTCAAAGCGTTCCCTAAATCAGATAAATCAATAGGAGAGACATTCTCACTGGAATTTACTATTAATGGGCGGCTCTACCGCCTGGCCAAAGATATGCCAATGCGGTCCGAAGGTTATCAGTTTACGTTTTACGCAGGCGATGATTTTCCCGCTATGCCTCGGCCGGGGAAAATTACGCATATAAATCCGCCAACCTTTATGTGGCAGGGGGAAGGACCGTTTCATTTTCAATTAGCCCGCGACTATGATTTCAATAACGTACTTTATGATTTGACAATTTACGGAAACGAATATACGACCGACGGCCTGTTGGACGTGATTGACACAACTACATATTATTGGCGGATTAAACCGGTGGGCGAGCCCGAATACGATTGCCTGTATGTTATCAGTTTATACCTCAATCCGGGCAATCATTGCGGCGACGCCAATGATGATGGAATTGTAAACATCGGCGATGCGGTATTTCTCATCAACCATATATTCAAAGGCGGACAGGCGCCATATCCTTTAGAAATAGGCGATGCCAATTGCGATGGTAACACAAATGTAGGAGACGCTGTTTATATCATTAATGTTGTATTCAAGGGCGGACCGGGTATATGTGACAATTGTGATATAGCATGGTAGATGGTCGCAATACGAGAATTTTTGGCATTAAGATTATATATAGAGATATTAGCTCCACAATTATGGTGAAATTGTGGAGCTTTTTGTGAAGTATATTTCATTGAAGTAAATTCGAAAAAATGGGTAATAATACCGCTCTGTGGAAAACACATTTAATTAAAATGGGTTGTAATACTTAAAAATATGATTTTCATAATGCAATCAAGTGTGGAGACATGAAATGGCAGAAAACAAAACTCAACCAACCAAGCGAAGCGTAGAAAAGTTCTTATCCGGAATAACCCCCGATAAAAAGCGAGAGGATTCTTTGGTTCTATTGGAATTGATGAAAAAGGCTACCGGGGAAAAACCGCAAATGTGGGGCGATAGTATTATTGGTTTTGGGACTTATCATTACAAATATGCGAGCGGACGCGAGGGTGATTTTTTAATGACCGGGTTTTCACCTCGAAAGCAAAATCTGACGGTCTATATTATGCCGGGATTCGATCGGTTTGCGGATTTAATGGGAAAATTGGGTAAATTTAAAATTTCAAAATCATGCCTGTATATTAAAAACCTTGAGGATGTCGACATCTCAGTTTTAAAGAAATTGATAAAACAATCAATGGATTACATGATCAAGATTTATAAGTAATCACTAATTAACGCCAATATATTCATCAACAACGGCTTCGGGGCAGAACTGCAGTATCAATTTTTCAATTAATTTTCCGATAAATGTATAATAGGAATTGAATTAAAGGCAAGACAGGAATACTTTAATGCCCAAAATTGATCAGTTACTAAAAATTGTAAAACAGGCAAACGCATCGGATCTTCATTTGAATGTTGGTACCGTACCTATAGTTAGAGTAAATGGCCAGCTTGAGAAAACTCGAACAAACAAATTAACAGAAGAGAGCATTCGTCAACTAATTTATGAAATCCTCACTGACAGCCAGATTAAACAATTCCAAAAAACAGGCGATCTTGATTTTTCTTATGGGTTGACGGATCTGGCAAGGTTCCGTTTAAATATCTATAGAACTTTTCATGGTATTGGAGCGGCAATTCGATTAATAAATGAAGATATTACAGATCTGCGCACTTTGGGATTCAGTGATTCATTAGCCAGATTGACTGAAAATAAATCCGGAATTGTTCTGGTCACTGGCCCAACCAACAGCGGTAAGACGACGACTCTTGCAGCGATGGTTGATAATATTAATACCCATTTTTCCAGGCATATTATAACGCTGGAAGATCCTATCGAAATAGTCCACGAAAATAAGAATTCCTTGATATCACAACGCCAGATCGGCCTACATTCCGATTCATTTCCCAAAGCATTACGGGCGGCATTGCGGGAAGATCCTGATGTCATTTTGGTTGGTGAGATGCGTGATACCGAAACAATCTCGCTGGCTATTACAGCCGCCGAAGTAGGGCTTCTTGTGCTGGGAACGCTTCACACGCGGACTGCCGCCACAACGATAAATCGCATCATTGATGTATTTCCGCCGGAGCAACAGCAGCAAACACGTATTATGCTGGCCGATACGCTGATGGGCGTGGTATCCCAGCAATTGGTCAGGAAAGCCGATGGATCTGGCAGGACGGTTGCTTTCGAACTCTTAATAAGAACAACTTCACTCGTAAGCCAGATTCGAGATGCCAAAACTCATCAGATACCGACCACAATCCAGACCGGACGCAAGCAGGGAATGCAACTTCTTGATAATCATTTGAGAGAACTAACCGAGACTGGAATTATAACGACCGAGGAGGCCATGCGAATTGCCACTGAACCATCACAATTTATGGCGTCATCGAACACCGGGAAATTAGTTCAGGAGCTGACACAGGTTTGAAGACAGTCCAGACAAAAAGAAAGAGATTGGATGAAATCCTCCTGGCGGAGGGAAACATCGATCAGGAACAGATTCTTGAAGCGCTTATGCGCCAGAAAGCTCATGGCGGCAGATTTGGTACTCAGCTACTTTATTATCGTTATGTTGATGAACGCAACCTGGTAAGAGCTTTAACCATCCAGCTAAACTGTGCCGGTATAGTTCTGTCGGATACCAAAATCGATGAAAATGTCATAAAAATGCTGCCGGTCAAACACGCAGTTGCAAGAAAGATTATACCATTTAAGTATGATGAAAAATCAAACACTCTAAGTATCGCATGTGAAGATCCGACTGATCTAACCCTCATCAACGATACAAATTACCTGGTACAAGGTAAAAATATAAAGCTCTACGTTGCTACCGAATTGGCGATTGATGCGGCGATCAACAAATACTATCTTGGCCGTGATATCAATCTTGAGGATAGTCTGTCGCTGGAATTGCCAGACCTGACTCTTATAAATGATTTGCCAGATGAATCGGACGATGAAAGAATCCGCAGGGATAAACAAGCCCCAGGCAAGTCAGTATTGATAATTACTGATGAGGAATACTCCGGATCGCTCTTTCAGAGTGTTCTTGAACGGGATAAATTCGAAGTTGCGATCTATGATACTTGTGATAAGGCCTTGACTTTAATTGAAGAACGAAACTTTCACGCAATCCTGATAAAAAAATCAGTTCCCGATGATCATAAAAAACTTACTGATCGGTTGAGGAAAATATCTCCTCGGACAAAGATTAGATTATTCGATACTTCGTCGTCGCTTTTATGGGATGATCAGCCGGATAACCTGACAGATTCCATCCTGAGGCAAAATCTCGATTTATTTTTATCAATGATGGCTTCTCGCGAGAACATTAACGAAAACCACAGCGGTACGGTTGGCCGATATGTATATAAACTCTGTTGTAAGCTTGGATTATGCGGTCAGGATCGAGCTGTAATTACAAATGCGGCATACATTCACGATCTAACCAGATATTATTATCGCGCCAATGACACTTCCGATTATGCGTCACTGATAAAGAAGACTATTAAATTGTCAGAGTCGGTCAATTTTCCTCTGGTAATGACTGATATGCTTAAGGCTATGTATCAAGACCTGCGGCCCGAGTATAAGAAAACTCTTCCCCTGGAAATATTGGGAGGAAACATACTGACAATTGTTGACCTATTTTGTGAAAATGTTCAGCTTAATCAAAAGCTAACCCTGGAGAAATTTGAGGCTGTAAAAAAACGGCTGCGAGATTATTCAAATAAGCTTTTCCTCCCCGATGTGGTAGAAGCGTTTATCGGTATGGTACAGGAGGAAGTCCTGTTTTTCCAAACCTCCGGAATATCCACGCAAATAATGCTCTACTCGAACGATCAGGAAGCTTCCCATCCCCTTGAACTCAGATTAAAAAACGAAAACTTCATAGTTATTTCAGAATCTTCTTCCGATTCATTCTTAAACCTCTATCATCGAAGCCGGCCTGATATCCTGGCATTGGTCATTAAGGGAAACCCCGCTCAAGTATCAAAGAAGATAAACGAATTTAGTCAAAAAGGTGTGAACTATAAGCAAACGCCTACAATTCTGCTGGCCGAAACCAGAGTATTATCAGAGGCTGCAACCTTTTTCGATCAGGGGATTAAGGATGTCATTGCACTTGATGGCAACCATGATTTACTTGTAGTTCAACTTAAGAAAATACATACAAGACTTATTGAACAAGCTAAGCAGAAAAATGACCCGGATGGGAAATTTGCTGGTGCCAGCGGACGATTATCAGATATTAATCTTATCGACCTTATACAGGCATTGGGTCCCGGGCGGAAAACCGTCAAGATAACTATTACCGGGGAAACTCTATCACAAGATAAAGTGATTATATACCTGAAAAGGGGCAGTATAATCTTCGCCAAAACTAACAGCCTTAGCGGCGCTGATGCAGTTTATGAAGGAATGGCTTGGACGGATGGTCGGTGGCAGGTTGAACCGGTTGAGGAAACCGATCTTCCTGAACCCAACATTACGCTTTCTAATGACTCCATCCTAATGCAAGGCGCTTATCAACTTGATGAAAAGATGAAAGCCGGTAAGCTCTAAGTCCTTCAATAATCCGCAAATTTACAATCTCGGACCATTATCTTCTCATACTTTTGGAATTTAAAGGAACTGAATGATTTTTGGCTGGGGGATAGGGATTCGAACCCCAATACTACGGTCCAGAGCCGCATGTCCTGCCGTTGGACGATCCCCCAGTAGGATATTATTTTTTATCGGTCATTAAAAAAAACTATTTAAGTTTGTACTCAACCGAAGCATAGAATATATTGATAATTTCACGACTGTCAAGATTGATTTCTCAATATAATATGATAATCCGCGCAAAAAAACCCGGCCATTTCAACCGGGCTTTTCAAGTTTTTTCTGGCGTATTAATCGCTATTTAAGCAATATCATCTGACGGGATGCGCTTTGATTGTTTCCCGTTAAGCGATAGGTGTAAACGCCGCTGGGGAGATTATCTCCTGAGAATATATACTCATAATTTCCCGCTGGTTTGTGGCCCAAATCAATTTTCTCAATTACTTGTCCGGAAAGATTAAAAACCTCGAAACTATATTGCCCCGCCTTTTTAACAGTATATAAAAACGTCGTCGATGGATTAAAGGGATTGGGGTAATTCTGTTCCAGAATAAAATGAGTTGGCAGCACGCCAAATGGATCGTCCACCGATAGGGGGATAAAATCAATATATCCATCCTTAAGAGTCACGCTTAAAGGAACGCCGATGGAATCAACTAATTCAATAATTCCGGAGAATTTGACATAAGCCGAATCAAGGGCATCCGAAGCTGCTTGAAGATTAAACTGAAAAAGCGGTTCCCCGGCCGGAAGAGTCAGAGGTGATGAAAAATCCTCCCAGATGACAAATATTTTTCCGTCGACCACGTTTGTGGTCCACGACTGAATATATGATGTTGCCATAGTATGAAACTCAACTTTGGATGCGTCGAATTCAATAAAGATTTGAACTCCAGCCACATCAGTAAAATCTTCTGTCAATAGTTTCATCTGGACGATATCCGAAGGCGCCGCCGTCGCACTGGTGATTTCAAGCGTCACCGCAAACGCCGATGATGGGACTACAAGCAGGAGCGCGAAGAGCAATCCCCAATATTTACGACCCATCTTATTCATAAAACCTCCACAGGACAGAGAAATTTATTTTCAAGAGGACCGGTCCCATACCGGCCCTCTTTACTTTACAAAAGTTTTATTTCAAAAGCATCATCTTTTTTGTCTGTTTGAATGTTCCCGACGAGAATTTATATAGATAAATTCCCGAAGTAACGCTCATACCATTATCGTCCGTACCATTCCAGACAAATTCAATAATGCCGGCTTCATGATAACCATGAAAAGTTCTAATCTTCTGTCCCATAATATTATAGATATCAAGCGAATATTCCCCGGACTCTCTCATGGAAGCCATTATCTTCGTTTCCGGGTTAAACGGATTAGGAATATTCTGTTCGAGACTATACTGGGCCGGGAGCGTGGTTCCGCTCTTTGTTAATCGGCCATTAATGATATTTAATCGATAGTTGAATCCTGCCTCATCAGCCAATTCGGCACCCGAAATAGTTATTTCACTGGATCCGCCAAACTCTCCGGTAGTCCTGAACGAGAGTTCCGCAATAGCCTGCGAACCGATAAGATTTAAGGGCGCTTCGAAATCTTCCCATATGAGATGGAAAGCGTTATCGGTTCCGTTGAGAGTTGTACCGGACAAGATATCGGAATTGACTCCGGTAAATTGGACTTCATTGCCGTCAAATGAAATGTGAAGTTCAATGCCTGCCAGGTTTTCGACATCAGAAATATAAATCGGTACTGTGACAATATCATTGGGATGAATAAAAGCCTCTCCAATTTCGATTGTAACCGGTTCCACTGTGGAAAATAGTGGCTTGGCCGTCAGCGGAGACCAGGTTGCGTTCACATCACCCAATCTAATTCCATAAAAATGCGGCACAACTATATCTTCGTTAACGATCGAAATATTTTTCGATCGCGGCGCCAGCTGCCAGTTAGTCAATGTTATAGCATATGCGCCGTCGATAAAAGTCCAATTTCCGCCGGGAAGAGCTCCCAATTGTGCCAGATAACGACGGATCGAAATAACATCCGAGACGCTGACCGTATTGGTGAGGTTTACGTCGGCGGCGATTAATTGGTAACCAAGGTTAAATCGCTCAACGTAGGCTATATGTCGGCGAATTTTAATTACGTCGGCAACTGAAACACCGGGGGCATCCTCATCCAACCATGGTGTTATTGAATATCCGCCGATTTCCAAGTCAACAAAGCTATATTCACCGGCTCCATCGGTTATATCCGAGCCGCTCGCTTGTCCGCTTAAATCGACATTAACGCCTTCAATGGGAATGTCATTTCCATAATATACAACCGTTCCCGAAATATCGAACAAGGGATCAATGATTGTAACTTCACCGTTACAGAAACCGAGTGATAAATTCGGGTTGCCAAATTCATCAACAATTTCGTTCCCATCAAGCCAGACAATCGGAGATATTTCTCCAACATTGCCAACCGAGGTAAACCAGAGCGTCATCAAAACACCGCCGTCAGGAACGGTAATAGGATTGCCAATATTATCCCAAATGAAGTGAATATAGCCATTCCCATTGATATCGGACAAGTAACCAATAGTGGCTCCGACCATATAGTTTGAAGTCACCGAATCAGCCGCCAGAACAGCATTTAAATACGTTAAATGCAATTCCACTCCGGCCACTCCGGCGATTTGATAAGCATACACCGGAACGCCTATTGCCAAACCTTGAGGCCCGTTAACCTCTGCGATATCAATAGCGCATTCATCACAATTGGCAATATTGAAAGAAAGAGTCAAAACCTGGGGAGAATGAGAAGCGTCAGCATTAACGGTTATAGTCGTTTGCTGTGGTCCAAAACTGAGTTCCGCGGTATTAACTTCAAAAGATACAGTCGCGGGGGCGGAACCTGAAGTAGCCGAGAGAGTAACTCCGGTACCCTCTATCGCGGTCCAATCCATCGCGCCTGTACCGATATTAGAAATATCAAAATCACCGGTCACGATCGTACCCATACATGTATTTCCGAAATTAATTGAATTTGTCGATAGTGCCAAATCAGGCATTCCATAGACATCAAACAGCACCGGGATTTCAGTCGGGCTGACTAATGAATTGGATGCGAAAGTAGCCGTTGCAATATGAACCCCTTCAGGTAAACCCGCCGGATTGACACTGAATTCAATGAAATCACCGGACATTCCTGAGGTTGGCGCCAGGGCTACCCAAAGCGCATCATCGGTTACCGACCAGGCAAGATTGCCATAACATGAATTTGTGATTTCAAAATTCTGAGGCGGGGGAGTCGTTCCAAGTTCGGCGCTGAAATAAACTGTATCAACAGGGAAAGTGAAACATGGCAATCCCGTTATATCGATACTACCGGAAAAAAATTCAGTCGCGCGGGAAGATGCATCCGACTGGATAAATAAAAACTCAAACGCCGGTGGAATAAAAGCGGAATCTATCGGAACCATTTGAGTTGCCGCGGATGGATCAATTGAAAAATACATTTTCGCAAGTAATCCATTTCCGGTTGCCAAATATGGTTGAGTGATTCGTAATCCCTCAATATTGACAGTGTTGGCATCATTATCTATCGTTGCCAGGTGCTCTTCCCATGATTCTATGCGGCTTCCTGAAAATGATACCGAATCACAACTGAGGCCGGTTCCATTATACCAAAGTGGAATATTGAAATTACCGATTTCGACAAAATTCTGATAATTTAACTCAACCACAACCTGCCCGCCTGCGGTGGCCATGACATTGGATACCCACAGAGTATCAGCGGCCGGTGTGTCATCAATAACTGTCAAATTAATCGTGACATCCTGGGGAGCATTATCAGTACCGAAATCGGCATTAAATGTTACAACATCGCTGTAATTTCCCGGTGTCAATCCGGTTAAATTGGCAAAAAATGTAATAGTTCGATTTCCAGTGCCGCTGGTCGGATTGATCGTTAACCAGGCCTCATCCTTGCCGGTGATTGTGAAATTTAAAGTTGGGCCACCGCAATTACTGACATTTATTGCGCTATTTAAAATGTCTCCGTCGAATCCGCTGAAATTAATCTCGTTTGCAGAAAGTGCCAAACAAGGCGGGGGTGGGTCTAAAACCAAAGTTACAGCTATTTCCTGTGGCGAATTAGTTGCAGCCGGGTCGCTAACAGTAATAGTACCATTGTGAGTGCCTGCCAGTAAGCCAGTCTGATCAATATCGACCGTTACCGTGGCCGGACCAGTCCCTGAAGCAGAACTTAGAGTAATCCAGCTGTCAGCTGTGGCGGTCCAGTTTAGCGTAGGGGCGCCGGTATTGGAAATATCAAATGTTTGCGATGGGGGCGGAGTTCCATCCTGCACGGCGTTAAAATCAAGCGTGACCGGATCCAGAGCTATCGTTGGGCCAGATACCGGTTCTCCAATTGTAATCGTCCCTGTTTTGAACTGTGGTACAAAAGTAGATCCGCCGGTTAAAGCTAATATAAATGGCGAAGATTCATTGTATGAAGTGGAATCCAGAGTGATTACTTGATCTGCTGCCCCGGGTGCTGGGGTAAACCAAACAGTAAAAATATTTCCCGTTCCAGGCTGCAAATACGCTTCGAATATGATAATTGCCCCGACCTGGAATTTTTGGTTAACATTGTCGATTTCTGAAGGCTTATTGCCAACATAATCGATTCGTGAACCGCCAAAAGTAACCGAGTCGCATGTAATGTCGGGAGAATCCCATATGAATGGCATACCGAAACCGCCCAGTTCTTCATCATTATAAAGTTCGATTGGAACGGAAAAAGGATCGGTGCTTCCGGATGGAATACTTACCGATTCGACCCAAGCCGTATCGGCGATACCAGGATCTGGAACCGCATATACGGACGCGCCGAGGATAAAAACAGCAACTATGACGAATAAAACAATTTTATTCCCCATCGCCCACCTCCGGTGAAAGATTAACGGTTTTGTCCCCTAAAAAAGGAAGGGGGATTGGCATCCCTGCATGTATTTTTTCTTAAGACATGTCTGCCAATAATATAAGGAGGTTTTTTTAAATGTCAACATGCAAAAGTTTGCGGATGTTGTTAAATAAGATAGGCTTTGGGGAAAATCAATAACTCGATTTCGTTGCGGCCTTTCGCTTTGACAGGATATGGACCGAAAGTAGAACTACTAATATTCCCAAAGCGTCGGCAAAAAAGTCAAAAATATCTGAAAATCTTCCCGGAATATATGCCTGATGCAGCTCATCCAGACCCGCGAATAGCAAAGAAATTAAAAATGCACTGCGATATAATTTTTTGGGATTCCGGAATACGGATAGTTTTCCAAGCGACCTCAACGCCAGAAATGCAAAAATAGCATATTCAATAAAATGAGCTATTTTATCTATGAATGTAATTTCAAAATTAGGTGGATTAAAATGGGGCACAGAAGAAATGGTGAGAATAAGCAGTGCAAATAAATAAAAAGGAAAATGATACCGCATAAAATCACTAGACATAGTCAGACCCTTATAAATAAAAACGCGGCAATTTAATTCAACTTGATCTAAACTACAATACTTTTCGAAGGATATGGACTTGCCAAATAGCCGCGAAATTTGTAACCTGAGGACTAATTATTCCAAATTAAGGATTGAAGCCGATGGACTCAACAATATTAAGCAGCCCGATTGCGATAATCGTCGTTCTGGCCGGTATCCCTTCATTTTTTTTCTGGTTGGAGAAAAAAACCGGTTGGTCGATTTTCAATTATTTTCCCCCGCTGATCTTCATTTATTTGCTTCCGGTTTTACTTTCCAATACCGGAGTAATTCCCAATAAATCGCCGGTTTATGATTTTATGGGAGCCAATATCCTGCCAATGTTTCTGACAATTATGCTTCTTGATGTGGATATAATGGCTACTATTCGCGTTATGGGTCGCGGTGTCTTTGTAATGTTGATTGGTACCCTGGGGGTTGTAATTGGAGCTCCCATTGCTTTTTTCATTGTCAAATCAGGCTTGGGAGCCGAGGCCTGGAAAGGATTCGGAGCCCTGGCTGGAAGCTGGATTGGGGGAACGGGCAATATGCTGGCAGTAGCCCAGATGATTGATCTTGACGATACATCACTTTACTATGGTTATGCCGTCATCGCCGATAATGGCGTTTATCTCGTCTGGCTGCCGATAATGCTGGCCTCAAAGAATCTGGCGGGATGGTTCGGCCGATTCACAAAAGTATCCAAAGACCGTTTGGAACGCATGGAGCGAATGGCCAAAGAAATTTCAAAAGATAAGGGCAAAATGCAAATGCGGCATTTCTTATATCTTATCTTTATCGGATGCGCCGTGACCGCCCTATCGGCCTGGGTATCTCAAATGATTCCCGAGCTGAAGACTTCGGAAGGCACTACGATTTTCTCCGCTAGTACTTACAAGATTTTGATAGTGACAATATTAGGGATCAGTCTTTCATTTACCCGAGCCAGCGGAATTCCGGGCTCGCACGCCTTTTCGATGGCGCTCATATATATGTTCGTCGCCCGCATGGGCGCTCGCGCCGATTTATCAGGTCTCGATATGTCAGTCCTATGGTTTTTACTGGGAGCTTTTATCTGGATATTCATTCATGGCGGTCTTTTGGTTACGGCCGCGAGGATTTTTAAAGTCGATGTTCATACCGCCGCAATTGCTTCCGCGGCAAATATCGGTGGAGCCGCATCCGCTCCGATCGTGGCCGCCTATCATAATAAGACCCTGGTACCGGTTTCAATCCTAATGGCGATGCTGGGATATGCCGTCGGCAATCCAGCCGCCTTTTTGGCTGCTATGCTTTGTCGGTTGGTTGCCTGATTTAATTTAGTGAGGGGCTAATCGGGCCGGTAATGCACAAACTATCATAGGCCGGAGTCTTGCCAAGAGTAAGATATTGATTAAACAATAGCTGATGTTTTTCGTTAAATATCGAATTGCCATAATTTAATGGACAATACCACCGCAAATTGGCTCCCTCTCCGACGAAAATTCCGAGACTAGTTCGCCGCACAGTATCACTCCATGTTCCTGCTACGCCAAGAGTATCTCCCGGTTCAACCTGTGATGCTTCCAGAACCGCGACATCCTGGACATGATCATAAACAATTGTATATTTCGCTCCCGGAAGGGCTGTCACACGGATTTCAAAATCGCCTTCTTCAACCGGATTGGCAATAATTTCCGAAATAATTCCCGGCGTTACCGCCTTTACCGCCGAACCGGGAACAGTAAAATAATCGATATACTGCAATAGTTTATTATCATCAACATATGAACCAAAAGGTCGGAATACAGGCGAGAGGTCAGAAAACGAAATATCTCCCATCGTTTTTGTTATGCCATTATATTGGCCGGCAATAATAACCGGAGTTTCTTCAAAAACCGGAGGCGTTGATATAATGGGGTCTTCTTCGTCGGAACAAGTATTGAGCACCAATCCCGCGGCAAATAAAAAAACAACCAATAGACTTATTTTATTGATTTTTATTCGCATCATTATCATTCTTTCGTCTAATTATTCTTTACCGGATGATTCGTTATTAACTGCATATTTCCTGTATATCTTAAATGTCTGATCTTCATAAACTTTTTCCCAATGCTTCATAATCGTTTTAAATCCATTTTGATTTACGTCACGGCCGCCAATTATGGCAATCTTTATATTATACTTGCGGCAAATGAAATCGACTAATTCCGGTTTGTTTGACGCCATAAAATCATTATAATCCTTTAGCATTTCACTAGCGAGTTTTGAATTTAATTGAAAGTATTCTCCGGACAGATGGGCTACCAATGTCCTTACTGGAATATAAGGCATAATGAAATTACTGTACGTTATTGTGCTCGCCAGAATATAATCATCAGCCATAACAAAACCTGGCAAATTATTTTTCAGGCCGCCGCCTATTTGCCTGTAATTTAAGTAATTGGACTTCTCGTTTTCCAGATAATCAAAAGAGCGATATAAATGTTCGCCAATGCCATACAGTACAAAGGCAACGATAATGCCCTGGGCGACCAGCTTCAATTTTATTGATTCGCGCAAATACTTAATCATATAAGCCGTCAATACAAGACCAAAAAGGAAAAATATCCTGGGGCCGTATTGATAGACGTTGTAATGGTATGATGTAAATAAATAAGCTATCAGGAAAACGAATATAAAGAAATGGATTGAATTCGATTTTCGAATTCCCATGACCCCGGTTATGAATATCGCCAGTGTGATGAATACCTGCCAATGAGTTATTTGACCATCAACAGGATACAATAAATATCCAATGAATTGTTTAAGCCAGTCCGGGTCAGGCCAGCCCCGCCAAAACGAAAAAGCTGTCGTCCCGGCCATCTGATAACTGAAAATGATGTACGCTTGTATTAGAAACGGAATGATTGCAACCAGAAAAGTGGCGATCAATATCGCAGTTTTAGACCATTGCCGTCTCCAAAAGATTTCATAGAGAAAGATAAATCCAATGACAAATAAATATACTGGAGAGATTATGAAAGCGATTCCCCATAGAATTCCTGTCAGAATGCGTGTTAAATTTGTTTGTTTTTCTCTAAGATAGATCCATATTCCGGCGATAAAAATAGGCAGTGAAAAATAAAATGCTGTCGCCAAAAAGAGATATCCCGGACCCATATACTGATTAATGTAAGGAATCATTGCTGACGTCAACAAAGCCGTCGTTTTATCGAATATTCTGCATAGCATTAAATAAGAAAAAATTAAAAGCAGCCACACATTGATGATTGCCATAAACAGGGGCATAATCTCAAGCGAAATTCCGATAGATGCCGCGCCGGATAAAAATAAATGATAAAAAGGCGGATGAAAGGACGGGAAGCCGGTGACTGGATCGTCATATAAATTACCGCGCATAACCGCCAATGTTTTAGCTTTCATATATTGAATATCGGGCGTGTGAAAATACGGAGGCGATTGGAAAATAAGAAGAGGGCCGATAATCACAATAATTATCAGCCCCAAAAATATCTCATGAGTATATTTATTCATTTGAGCCCGTGTAAAATATTTATCACTGCTTCATTTCGCAGCATTTTTTATATTTCTTGCCCGAACCGCATGGGCAGGGATCATTGCGCCCGACTTTTGGCTGATCTCTCTTAATCGGTTTTTGTTTGCCTCTCTTGCTCGCTTCCGCCATAGGGCTTTTGCCCAAATTACTTTCAGCATCGCCGGCGCTTTGTTCTGCGGATGAATATCCCATCCCTGTTGTATCGGCATGGCTGGCGACCAGATGGGGCATGGGCCGGTCGGTCCGTGGTTTTTGCGCCGCCGATTGAACTTGCATGCGGAAGACTTTTCCCACCGTATCCCGATCAATATTATCGATCAGAGCAGAAAACAAGGTAAAGGCTTCTTTCTTATATTCCATTAGTGGATCGCGCTGTCCATACGCCCGCAGTCCGATTCCGGTGCGAAGCTCGTCTATTTCATTAAGATGATCGCGCCAGTATTGATCAATGGTTACCAGGGCCGCGTATCTTTCCAAACGGCGCATCAGTTCCGGCCCATAAGCGTCTTCCTTGTTCTGATAAATTACCAAAGCCGCCTGCTTTATCTGTTCGAATAATTTTTCACGGGTCAAATCCTGAATATCATCATCCTTAAATTTCAAATCGAGAAGGAAGGAATGCAAAACCTGTCTGCGTAATTCAAATAGATTCCAATTTTCCGGGTATTCTTTTTCAGGACAATTAGCCTCAATAATAGCTTCAATATTGATATCGATCATTTCCATAATCGTAGATTTAATATCTTCGTTTTCCAAAACCCGCAGGCGCCGTCCATAAACCACTTCGCGCTGCTGATTCATAACGTCGTCATACTTCAAAGTATGTTTGCGGATGGAGAAGTTTTGCGCTTCAACTCGTTTCTGGGCCCGTTCAATTGCCTTTGAAATCATGCTGTGAGTGATAACTTCGCCCTCTTCGACGCCAAGTCTGTCCATTATGCCCGCGATGCGATCCGAACCAAACAGACGCATAAGATCGTCTTCCAAGGAAAGGAAAAACTGCGATGAACCGGGATCGCCCTGGCGTCCTGAACGTCCTCGCAGCTGCCGATCGATGCGCCGCGATTCATGCCGTTCAGTTCCGAGGATATGCAGCCCCCCCGCCTCTACGACGGCCTCACTGAGTTTAATATCCGTGCCTCGTCCGGCCATGTTGGTTGCGATTGTTACTGCTCCGGTTTGTCCCGCTTCGGAGACAATTCCTGCTTCCTGCTGATGACGCTTGGCATTTAACACATTATGCTTGATGCCTGTTTTCTGCAACATCCGCGACAGGATTTCACTTACTTCAACAGAAATCGTACCGACCAGGACAGGTCGACCGATTTTATTCATCTCCACAATTTTATTTATAATAGCGGCGTATTTTTCGCGCCGCGTTCGGAAAATTTCATCCTCCATATCATCACGAATGACTGGGCGATCAGTTGGTATGACAACCACATCTAACTTATAAATATCAAAAAATTCGGACGCTTCTGTTTCCGCGGTACCGGTCATACCGGCCAGTTTTTTGTACATCCGGAAATAATTCTGGAGAGTGATTGATGCCAGAGTCTGTGTCTGAGCTTCAACTCGAACGCCTTCTTTGGCTTCAATGGCTTCGTGCAGGCCATCACTAAAACGCCTGCCCGGCATGAGCCGTCCGGTGAATTCATCGACTATGAGGACCTTTCCTTCCTGAAGCACATATTCATTATTCTTTTCATAAAGAGAATAAGCTTTCAGGAGCTGGCTGATATTGTGGACTTTTTCGGATCGCTCCCCATGAATTTTATAAATCGCGTCAGTTTTTTGAGTTTTTTCCTCAACCCCCATCGATTCGTCCCCTTCAATCATCGACAGCTCGGTGGAAAGATCGGGGATGACAAATAATTCCTGTACATCTGCGGGAAACTGAGAACGGCCATTGTCGGTCAAATCAATTGAATGCTCCCTTTCGTCAATGACATAATAAAGCTCTTCATCGAGTTCAAACATTTTTTTATCGCGCAACAATGCCCCTTCGGTCTGCTGAATCAGCTTTTTAATGCCTGACTCTTTTTCCATACGCAGGAGCTTTTTGTGCTTGGGTGCGCCGCGCCGCGCCGACAATAGGCGCAAGCCGGCTTCGTATTCGTTTCCCTCCTTAAGGAATTTTTCCGCTTCGGTGATATACTGGTTTACCAGGTTGTTTTGTTTTCTGACCAATTGATCCACATACGGCTTCATTTCTTTGTAACGTCCCGTATCGCTCGATTCAACTGTTCCCGATATGATCAGCGGCGTTCGAGCCTCGTCAATCAGGAGGGAATCGACTTCGTCGACAATGGCGTAATTATACCCGCGATGCACCCGGTCTTCAGCCGTTTGAACCATATTATCGCGGAGGTAATCAAAACCGAATTCATTATTTGTGCCATGCGTGATATCACAATTGTATTCAACTTTGCGCTCCGCCGGAGACATGTCGTGCTGAATACATCCCACCGTCAAACCCAGAAATTCATAGATTTTGCCCATCCATTGTCTGTCGCGCAAAGCGAGGTAATCGTTGACGGTGACGACATGGACCCCAAAGCCGGTCAGCGCATTAAGATAAACCGGTAATGTCGCCACCAGCGTTTTACCTTCACCGGTTGCCATTTCGGCTATTTTGCCCTGATGAAGGACGATCCCACCAATTAGCTGAACATTGTAAGGAATCATATTCCATTCGGTCTCTATTCCAGCAACTTCCCAGGATTGACCGTAAAGGCGTTTACAGGCTTGCTTGACCAACGCGAACGCTTCGGTGAGAATATCTTCGAGTGTCTCGCCGTTGGCCAGTCGTTTTTTGAATTCTCCGGTTTTTGCTTTTAGCTCGTCATCGGTAAGAGAATCAAAAAGGTCGTAATGGCTGTTTATTTCGTCTACAATTGGTTTAAGTTTTTTTATATCGCGATCGTGCTTGGTGCCGAACATTTTTGTAATCAGACTTTTCATTCAAATATTCTCCCCAAATGTAATCTCATATAATAATAACCACCGTTCAGTCAAACAAGTCTTTTCATACGTCATAGATTATACAAATACTAGCGGTTACTATTCACTAATTGTGAGAAAAACAGGATTCTTTGTCCAAAGTCTCATTTATGTAATTCTGGCTCATTATGAAAACGGCTAATGCGGTTTATGCCTTGCGTTATAAATAAATTATGAATCTTTTTGATTACACCGCTTTCAACAGAATCATCGCATAATCATCAGACATGCAGTTCAAACGGTTGACCTTGCAAGATAAAAACAATATATTTAACTTAATCTCAGGGAGAATAAATACGGACAGGAATACGGAAAAAAAGGAAGGGATTGTTACCCGGGGGCATGGAAACCGTTTCATTGTCTTCTCTGACAACGAATATATTCCCTGCCAGCTTAGGGGCATAGTTAAACATAAAACTTCTCATTCCACACCGGTTGCCGTTGGAGATAATGTTTTGATATCACTTATTGATGACGGCGAAGGAGTAATCGAAGAAATACTTCCAAGAAAATCGGTTCTTTCTCGGCCGGTAACCGGCCGAGAATCGCATGAGCATGTTATAGCCGCCAATGTTGATTCGCTTATAATTGTTACTTCAATAAAACAACCGCTTCTCAAATCCGGTTTAATTGACAGATTCCTGATTGCCGCCCAGGTTGGCCAGTTGCATCCGGTTATTGTCATTAATAAAATCGATCTTGGACCTGAACCGCATATTAATGAAATTATAGAAACCTATCGTGATTTAGGTTTTGATCTGTTTTTAACATCGGCCAATGAAGAAAAGACCAAACCTGAGAATGAACTCAATTTATTCGGCAAGTATTTAAATAATCACAAGTCGATATTGGCGGGCCATTCTGGCGTTGGAAAATCTTCGCTGTTGAATCTTCTAATACCGGGCTTAAATTTGCCGACATCGAGCATATCGAAATCAACCAATCGCGGCCGCCACGCGACCAGTTGGATGGAGTTAATTCAATTACCGGGAGGCGGTTTTGTCATTGACAGCCCCGGCGTAAAAGTACTTGGTTTATGGCAAGTTGAAAAAGAAAATATACTCAAGTATTATCCCGAAATGATGGACTTTCAGGGCGAATGCCGTTTTATGCCTTGTACTCATACTCATGAGCCCGATTGCGCCATAAAGAAGGCCGTGGAATCCGGAAAGATTATGAAATTTCGCTACCGCAATTATCTCCAGATTTATGAATCGCTTGAGAGCTAATTTTATATAAGGGGCAAAGGAATCATATTTTGGGCCGAAAATATACATAAGGATATGTATGATCTCGAAAAATGTAGAATTTAAGGTTGGGTTGCTGGTTTTAGTCGGGGCGGCGATTGTGGTTTTCTCCATCTGGCTGGCCAAAGGTTACCGCTATGGACAGGATTACTATTCCGTATCAGTTGTGTTTCCCGAAGTCGGCGCGCTGGCGACCGGCGATCCGGTTGCGGTATCGGGTGTAACTAAAGGAAAAGTTAAAAACATAAGCCTTTATGAAGGCCAAGTCTTAACGGTTTTGGATATGGCTACAGATGTGCAGCTAAAAGAAGACGCGACTTTTATTGTAAAAAATATCGGCCTCATGGGCGAGCGATTTATTTCGGCTAAAACCGGCGTATCAGATATTCCTCTGGCTCCAGATCGTCCCGCACTTGGCACTTTCGACCCTGGAATCCCTGAAGTAATGGGCATGATGGGTATGGTAATATCAAATATGAATCGACTTGTCACTTCGCTTGAACAGACTGTCATATCGCCGCAAACGCTGGATAAATTTTCCATGACAATTTCAAACTTACAGGCCTTGACCAACAGATTAGAATCGGCGGCCGAATCGGACCTGCCCAAAATCGATACCGCCCTGGATAATTTTGTCAGCCTGTCGGAATCATTGAAGGCCGGCGTTGATCGCAATCGACCTCATATCGATTCCGCCGTCCAAAATATGAATGAAGCAGGCAAGAGGTTTCTAACGCTTCTTGATGATATGGATGAGGCTTCGCAAAAACTTAAATCATTCGCAACCGATTTAGATAATTCCGACGGTACCATGCGGATGCTGATGGAAGACCGGCGGCTATATGATGATCTCCGAGCCACGTCAAAAAAACTCGACAGCCTGGTAACAGATATCCGCGCCAACCCCAAAAAATATATCAATTTTTCGCTGGAGATATTCTAATAATGAAATTCAAGCTGGCTTTCGCTCTGCATAATCATCAGCCGGTCGGTAATTTTTCGGCGGTTTTCGAAGAAGCGCATAACAAATGTTATGCGGCCTTCATGGAATTGTTAAAAAAATATCCCGAATTAAAAATTTCCTTGCATCAGTCGGGGATATTATGGGATTGGCAGAAGCAGCATCATCCCGAATATTTTTCGGCAATTGGGGAATTAGTTGATCGAGGTCAAATAGAATTAATATCAGGGGCCTTTTATGAACCCATCCTGACGGCCATTCCGGATAGGGATAAAATCGGCCAGATAAATTCATTAAACTCATTTTTGAAAAATCATTTTGAAGTGCACGCGCGGGGGATGTGGTTAGCCGAACGAGTATGGGAGCCGCATTTGCCCAAAGTTATCAATCAATGCGGCCTTCGGTTTCTTCCTCTTGATGATACGCATTTTTATTTTGCCGGTTTGCGTGAGGATGAAATGTATGGTTCATATATTACCGAGGAAGAAGGACGGAATATCACGCTTTTGCCGATTTTAAAGGACCTGCGCTATTTAATCCCTTTTGGTACTCCCGAAAAAATTATTGAGTTTTTGCGCAATGCCGCGGCTCGTCATCCGGGAGGAATGGCGGTTTATGCCGATGACGGTGAAAAATTCGGAGTCTGGCCGGGAACCTTCAAGCACTGTTACACCGATGGCTGGCTGAAGCGATTTTTAAATATTTTAAATGAAAACTCTGACTGGCTGGAGGTCGTCAGTTTGGGGCAGGCTGTGGAAGAAAATCCACCTCTGGGAAGAGTTTACCTGCCATCGGCTTCCTATTCGGAAATGCTGCACTGGGCTTTGCCCGCCGACGGAGTGGCGGCCTTTGAAGAATTTGAAAATCGGCTGAAAGAGTGCGATTTGTTTTATGAGAACGAGCGATTTGTGAGGGGAGGACATTGGCGCGGATTTTTGACCAAATATCCCGAATCGAATTTGATGCATAAAAAGATGCTGGCCGTTTCAAAGATGCTTGAAGAAGTTTCCAAATTAGACAACATAGATTTTGAACGATTGGCCAAAGCCAGAAATTTTCTATACGCCGGACAATGCAACTGCGCTTATTGGCATGGTGTCTTTGGAGGACTCTATCTTCCTCATTTACGGTGGGCTATTTATAATAAGCTGATTCGGGCCGAAACAATTTTGCGCCAGCTGTGCGGCCGCGAAGTTTTTTATAACTTCGAAGACATTGACCATGACGGCTTTCGAGAAGTAAGATTGGGTAATAAAGAATTGTCTATAACCATTTCACCGCAAAAAGGCGGACAGATAATTGACTGGTCATGTCACAGTAGCAACATCAATCTCGTTGACTGTCTGGCTCGACGCCGTGAAGGTTACCATAAAAAGCTGATGGAATTTCGGTCCTCAGATCAAAACACTGTGACAAAATCGATCCATGATTTGGTGGCGGTCAAGGAAAATGGTTTGGAAAGATTACTGGCTCAGGATAAGTACCTAAGACGCCCATTAACCGATCATTTTTTCCAGGAAGGAATGGAACTTGATTCATTCTTCAGCGGAAGTTATAAGGAGCTTGGGGATTTTGTCAATGGCGCATTTGACCCGAGTTTTGTCGAGTCAGATGACAGTTACCAGTTAATTTTATCCAGGCGGGGCAATGTTTGGTACGGAGATTATCATTGCCCTTTAAAATTAGACAAAGAAATCATCTTTCCCAGACATGGCAATTCGATTCAAGTAAAATATCGTTTACTGCAAAATAGTCTGGAAATCATGCCCGTTAATTTTGCTGTTGAATTTGATTTTAACCTGTTGGCTCCCGAGGCCGAAAATCGTTATGTCTTAATAGATGGCATACGGCCCCACGAAAGATCCAATCTGGGCGCCATTGACGCAACCGGTCCCGCCTCGAGTATTTCTCTTAATGACGAAAACCAGCAAGTGGGCATTCAAATCATTTCCGACAAATTGGGCAAAATTTGGCGTGTTCCCATATTTTCCGTTTCTATTTCTGAAGAAGGATTCGAAAAAATTTATCAGGGAACGTCAGTGTTATTCCTGTTTGATAATTCCCTTGTCTCGGGCCGGGAACAAATTATTAAGTTTGATATTTATACAGGCCCCCTGGATTTAATGCCTGCCCTAAATTCTCCCGAATGCAAGGCTATTCCAGAGACAAAATAGTCGATTAGATATATTTTTTTTGTAAGTTCAGGCGGCGCCTTTTCTCTTTTCCCCCCCAATGCTGCATATTAATTGCGTATATCTATATTAAATCGGGTTGCGGTTTCAATCAGAAATAGCAATATTTAATGAATTCATCAGTTTGTGTAAATATAAAAGGAGATGATGGATGCAGAATTTTACATTTTATCTTCCAACGAAAATTACTTTCGGCGCCGGGACAATAGATCAGGTCGGAATCGAATCAGTCGCGTTGGGAAAAAGGGCCTTGATTGTCACCGGCAAACGATCGGCTTCGGCTTTCGGGATAATTAAACGAGTTACCGATTATCTGGAAAGGGAGGGAATTGAAGCAGTCGTTTTTGATAAGATTGAACCGAATCCACGGACGACGACGATTGATGAAGCCGGAGAGCTTGCCCGAACAAATAATTGCGATTTCGTAATCGGTTTGGGCGGTGGTTCGCCGATGGATGCCGCCAAAGCTATTGCCGTGGCCGCGGTGGAAGCAAAACCTATATGGGAATTCATTCCGCATGGCGCCGGACCAGCCCGACCCATAAAAAGAGCCCTGCCGATTCTGGAAATACCCACTTTGGCCGCAACCGGCTCGGAAGCCGATGCCGGCGGCGTTTTTACAAATTGGGAAACTCATGAAAAGGCCGTATTATTCAGTCCCTTACTATACCCAAAGGTATCAATCATAGACCCGGAACTTACGGTCACGGTACCCAAAGATTATACAGTCGATGGCGGGATAGATATTATTTGTCATGTCATCGAAGGATTCTTTACTGGAGCCGATAATACTCCGATTCAGGATCGTTTCGCTTTGTCGGTAATCAAAACCGTAATGGAAAACCTGCCTAAAGTAGTCGAAAACCCGAAAGATATAGAAGCCCGCGCCAATCTATCCTGGGCATCGGCTGTTGCTTTATCCGGCATGGTTAATTCCGGCCGCGGGGGTTCGTTTCCCATCCATGCCCTGGAACACTCATTATCGGGACATTATGATATATCTCATGGCCTTGGTTTGGCATTGCTCCTGCCGGCCATAATGGAATATGGTTACAAATCTAGGCCATCCAAATACGCCATGCTGGCCGAAGAGCTATTTGATATTCATCGTGACGGGCAGACCGATGAACAATTGGCGGAAAAGGCCATCGAGCAAATGAAGAGATTCTTGAAATCAGTAGGCCGGCTGCTTTCTCTCAAAGACGTTGGTATTAAAAACGACGCAAAATTAGTAAAAATGGCCGACGACGCTCTCAATATCTATGGAGTTGATGGTCAATACCTCGACAATCCAAAAAAGCTCTATAAAAATGACATCCTGGCGATTTTTGCCAAGCTGGCAAGCCAGGGTAATAGTTAATCGGTAATGCAACAGCCTAATATGTATGAGTATAGAAAGCGGGATTGCCGCTCAGAAAGTTCAGGAAAACGGTTGCTATCTCAAACAATTTAGCATATTTTTTGTTTAATGATATTTGGAATGTGATGCGAAGGTCGCATATGCCGATAAAAAGGAGTAGGAATTGAATATACCGATATTATTGTCCAATCCGCCCGCAGGAAGCGAGGGCGGGGCGGGATCAATGCTGGTGTCGCTTGGTCCGATTGTATTGATTTTTGTGATTTTTTATTTGCTTCTTATAAGACCCCAGCAAAAAAGACAGAAAGAACATCAAAAACTTGTTGCGGCTCTTAAAAAGGGTGACAAAGTCGTTACTAACAGCGGGTTATACGGAGTAATATCATCCATTAACGATGAGAAAAATATTGTTGTCCTAAAAATAGCTGAGGACGTAAAAGTTGAGTTTACAAGATCTTCCGTTGCCGGTAAGATCGAATAATTGAATTTATGGAGCAGTAATGGCGATAAGACCGATTTTGAAATATGGTGAGCAGGTCTTACGAGAAGTCGCAAAACCGGTGGAACAAATTACCGCCGATATTAAAGAAATTGTGGCTAGATTAAAGGCCACTTTAAAAGATGCCAAAGGGCTGGGATTGGCGGCGCCTCAAATAGGCGAATCGCTGCGAATATTTGTAGTTGATTTATCGGTGGTGGATTTAACTGCCGAAACAACCGTATTTATTAACCCGGAAATATTGGAAACATCCGGCTCGATTGAGTTTGAAGAAGGATGCCTGTCTTTCCCGGGAATTTATCAGCGATTGACCCGTCCGGAACGGGTAAAAGTCAAAGCTCTTGACGAAAATGGCAAAGAATTTTTTCTGGAAGCCGACGGATTAGCCGCTCGAGCCATCCAGCATGAATATGATCACCTGGATGGGGTTTTATTCATAGACCATTTTTCCGCCATAAGCCGGGCATTAATTGACCGCAGACTCAAAAGATTGGCAAAATCCGCATAGATTCCAGTCTTATCGCTTTGCTGACAATTGAATGAAAATTGTGTTCATGGGAACACCGGAGTTCGCCTGTGAAGGACTCGTGACTCTGGCTAATTCCTCTCATGAGGTGGCGGCAATTGTCACCGTGCCGGATAAAAAATCCGGTCGCGGGCAAAAACTATCGCCTTGCGAAGTAAAAATCAAGGCTCTCGATATGGGCTTTAAGGTTTTCCAGCCGGAAAACCTTAAAGAGGATTCTTTCATTGATGAAATGAAAACGATCGGGGCTGATTTATTTGTCGTCATTGCTTTTCGAATTCTTCCCAAAAAGCTCTATTCCCTTCCGTCGTTGGGAGCAATAAACATCCACGCCTCAATTTTGCCCAAATATAGGGGCGCGGCGCCGATAAATCACGCCATTCTTAATGGCGAAACAGAAACAGGACTGACTTCATTTTTCCTGGCGGGAAAAATCGACGCCGGCAAGATTATTGATCAGGAAAAAGTGAAAATTGGACCTGATGAAAACTTCACATCTGTCTATAATCGCCTGTCGCAATTGTCAGGTCCCTTTCTTCTGCGGACTCTGGATAAGATAGAGAATCAGGAATTTTCACCAATCGAACAGGACAATTCGAAAGTTTCTCCGGCGCCGAAAATTTCACCCGAAGATTGCTTGATTGATTGGAATAAAAAGGCGACAGAAATTCATAATCAAATTCGGGCGTTTTCGGAAAAACCTGGAGCATACTCATATTTTGATAACAAAAAACTCAAAGTATTGGCATCCCGTATTGAAATCGAAGAGGAGGTCAAAAAATTATCGTCAGGTCAAATTTGTGCGCATGAAAAGAATTTATACGCGGGTACCGGAGATGGTCTCCTGCGCATTTTAAGACTTCAACCGGAGGGGAAAAAGATTGTCGATGCGCCGGCATTCATTAACGGTTATATGACAGCAGAACCAAAACAAATGACAAACGAGTGGAAGGAGGTGATTAAATGAAAAAAGAAATTATTGTCAATTCCACCCAGTATGAAACCCGGGTCGCGCTTCTCGAAGATGATAAGTTAGTTGAGCTCCTTGTGAAAGGAGCCGACGAACATCGCTATGTCGGGAATATTTTCAAGGGCCGGATCAAAACCGTCCTGCCGGGTATGCAGGCGGCCTTTGTTGATATCGGTATGGATAAGGCGGCTTTTTTGCATGCTTCGGATATCGGTAAAATTGGCGGAGGCTACTATGAATACGACGAAGACGAAGAAGCGCCCGCGGATATTGTCCGCAAAACAAGATTCGCCGGCATCGAGACGGTTGTCAAAGAAGATCAGGAAATACTTGTCCAGGTCATAAAAGAGCCGATTTCAACTAAGGGACCGCGCGTCTCATCCGAGATTTCCATTGCCGGGCGATACGTTGTTCTCGTCCCCGATGATCAAGGTGTCCGAGTTTCAAAGAAAATTTCCGATTGGGGAGAAAAGAAAAGGCTCCGTTCTATCGTCAGAGAATTGAGGCCGGAAGGATTCGGATTTATTATCCGTACCGAAGCTGAAGGACGAACCGAATCGGATTTTAAATCCGATATCAAGCGGCTTTTGAAGTACTGGCAGCAGCTCAAAAAACGGGCCGACCGGCTCGAACCTCCGGCGCTATTGCACCAGGAAATGAGCATGATAACCGGAATCATTCGTGATTTATACTCCGATGACGTTGAAGCGCTGGTGGTCGATAATCGCACCGTTTACCGTGAAGTTCTGTCTTTTGTCCGGGAAATAGCACCGGCCCTTAAAGGACGGGTAAAATTATATCGTGATAAAACTCCGGTTTTTGACCATTATAATATCGAGCCGGAAATCGAAAAAATGATTGACCGTAAGGTCTGGATTAAGAAAGGCGCGTATCTGATAATTGACCAGACCGAGGCAATGGTCACAATTGATGTAAATACCGGACGCTTTGTCGGCCGTAAAGATCAGGAATCAACGATACTGAGAACCAATCTCGACGCCGCCCGCGAAGTCGCGCGCCAAATCAGGCTGCGTGATATCGGCGGTTTGATTGTTATCGACTTTATCGATATGTATAGCCGTGAAAATCGGCGCAAACTTTATGATCATTATTGTCATCACCTAAGAAATGATCGGGCCAAACGAGCGGTTACTCCCGTTTCGGATTTTGGTTTGATTGAGATGACGCGCGAAAGAATAAGGCCGTCTTTGATGACGGCTCTGTCTGACCCATGTCCGCACTGCAACGGATTGGGCCGCGTCTTATCAAGACAGACAATGTCGACCAAAATAGAAAGATGGTTCCTGAGAGCCAAGGTCGATAATACGCAGAAACGATTCAACCTGATCGTAAATCCCGAACTGGCCGATTTTATAACTGATGGCGAGACCAATCGCGTCGCCAAAATGGCCAATCGCCATCGTTTCCATATCAATCTTGTCCGCGATACCACTATTTCGCTGCAGACTTTTATGGTTACTGATGCTACAACCGGTGAAGATTTGACCGCATCCAACGCGGCTTAGATTTAGTCATCATATAAACATAAGGGAAGCCTTTTTCAGGCTTCCCTTTTTTAACTAAATATTTCATTTCACACGTATAAAGTACAAATCTGCGCATTTCCAAAACTTCTTGACTATAAATCACTTTCGATTAAATTCCCGTAATGAGTACGCTGATTTATATCTTCCTCTGTATTGTCTGGGGCACTACATGGCTGGCAATCAAGTTGGGGCTTCAGGAAATGCCACCTTTTTTCGGCGCATTTATTCGGATGTTATTGGCCGCCCTATTGCTCCTCGTTTACAATCAAATCACACATCAGGCGATTTCTGGCAATTGGCGTGAAAAATTAAAAATCGCCTGGCCCGGTTTGTTTATTGTTGGCATATCCTATGCCCTGGCCTATTTTGGAATGCAGTATGTTAATTCCGGTATGGCGGCGGTTTTGTTTGCCACGATTCCGCTCTTTGTTGTTATCATTTCACCGTTAATGAATAAATCCGACAGGATAACTACCCAATCGATAATTGGCGTTTTTATTGGCTTCGGCGGCATTATAGTAATATTCAATGGCTCAATAGCGTTAAATGAACATTCAATCCTGGGGTCAATGTTATTTTTATCATCTTCCGCGATCGCCGGATTCTTCACTGTCTATCAAAAAGTTTATCTGACAAAGATTCCCATTGCGCCTATGCTTGCCTGGCAATTTTCTTTTGGAGGATTGATTCTTTTGATTCTGTCAATGCTGACCGAACCGTGGTCCGGAATTAATATCGGTATGACCGGCGCGGGAAGTATATTATATTTAACTCTCTTTGGTTCAATCTTATGTTTCGCCGGTTATTACTGGCTTTTAAGGCGCTTCAGCGCATTGTCAATGTCAATGATCGCCTTTATTACGCCAATTACGGCGCTGATTGCCGGATATTTAGTTTTGGATGAAAAGCTTGATTTGAATGATGGCCTGGGATCAATACTGGTGCTGGCCAGTATATTAATTGTCAATCTCAAAAAGAAACTAAGGTTTTAAACGGGGGAATCGTTCCTTTGACATTATTAACCCATCATTTCCGCCAATAAAAATTTTGTTTTCCGTGATGCAAACCGTTTTCAAATCCGTATCGATTCCGCAATGACTTATCGTAAAACGGTCACCGCTGTCATTAAAAAATAGTACCAGTCCGTCTTCACCAACGCCGACTCCGGAAAATTTATCAAATATCTCAACGGCGAAAAGACTCTTGGTTATTCCCAAATCGATCTCTTCCCAATTGCGTCCATGATCGAAAGTTCGGGCAAAAAATCCCTTGCTCCCGACTATAAATCCCCAGTCATCGATAAAATCAAAACCCCAGGCTAAACGACTGCCGCTATATTTTCCGGGAAAAAAATGAATTCCCTTACTTATTGAGTGAAAAGCCGTTTTGGACGCCAGAAGATAGATTTTTTGGGGCGGCTGAACAACGAGATCAGTATAGCCGTTGCCAAGATGTTTCTTCTTTAGCCAGGTTTTTCCCGAGTCATAAGTCTGATAGGCAACCCCCACGGTTTTAGACATACTGTTTTGGTCAGTGCCACAGACAATTGTGCTGGTATCGTTGACCATCCCTATCGCAACGAAATTAAATTTAATGTTTTGTGACATATCGACCCAGGTTGCGCCCCGATTGCCGGTCTTCATTATAAGTCCGCGGTCGCCGGTTAAGTACCCGACCTGCCCTCTCATATCAATATCGTTTATTGTGCGTTTGGAAATTTCCTTTACCTGCCAACTGTTTCCACCGTCCCAGGTGGATAGCAATTCACCTGCGGAAGTCACCGCCCAGCCGTAATGGGGGCCATCAAAATATATTTTATTTATAGTCGCGGTTGTGGGGATATCAACTTTTTCAAAGTCGGCTCCGCCGGATATCCCATAAGCTAAGATTAAAAACAGCATTATCGGAAGTCGAATGATATTCATACTTTCTCCATTTTAATCTTGTAAACATTTCGCCGGCTTATTAACATTTCCTTAATGTAGTACATGTAAACGACTCTGTCAAATTATCCGACAGTTGCGGCGCCTTTTTATGGGCACATGTACTGGTTATACAAAAATTATCGGCCGTAAATCCCGTTTTTTTCGGCTCTCCTGTAATATCTTTGTAGAAATATCGGATATTGAACAGGGGATAGGCCGGGAATACAGAAATAAGGAATATCTATTTGCTAAGCATAAAGGATGTATGCTTTTCATTTGGTCACCAGGAAATTTTTAATGGATTGACCTTTGAATTAAAGCGAGGGAATTATCTTGTAATTTCCGGTTCCGACCGGGCCGGAAAAACGACTTTGGTAAAGATGCTTACGGCCATGATTTTACCGGATTCAGGGGAGATTTTAATTGATGGCGAGTTTCTCGATGAAATAGCCCGTTCCAAAACCAGGATCCGCAAACTGCGCCAGAAGATTGGAGGCGTTGGGGGAGTTTTTTCACTTCTCAATGATCGCACCATTCTTGAAAATGTCTCGTTATCGGCTGAGATTTGCGGCATTCCTGCCCGTAAAGCCCGCAAATACGCCGTCGAAGCATGTTGCAAATTTCGCCTCAGCCATGTCATGTCCTATTATCCCGATGCTGTCTCAAAAGTGGAACAAAGGATGGCGCTTTTGGCCCGCGCTGCCGCCGCCCGAAAGGAATTGATAATTGCCGATGCCCCCACCGACGGTCTGGACGAAAGTGCGGCTGGTTTTATCAACGAACGATTGCAGGCGCTTAGACTTTCCGGGATATCGATTTTATATTTAACAACCGGCCCCGGCCCCCAAAGCGGCCCTGATGAATACTTGCATCTCAAGGCGGGGAGGGTCGATAAATGAATGCCGCAAAGCAACTCGTATGGCAGATTTATAAACACGCTGGACGAGAAAAAAGACTGTCACTGGGTTCATTTTTGGTCATCCTGATAGTCTTAATGATGGTCGATTTTTTTTGGATCGCTACGATCAATATAAACAGCCATTATGATTCCCTGATAAGAACAGTTAAAATGGAAGTTTTTGTCGCCGATGACTATCCCGACAGTCTGCTTTCGATGCTTGAGATTACATTTTATGAATTGGCAGATATTGCCGCCACAGAATATATTTCCAGGGAAGATGCCGCCCGCATCCTTGAAACCGATTTGGGACCGGAATTTATGGGGGGACTAGACGAAAATCCTCTTCCGCGATCAATAATCATTAATTTTAAGGAAGGAAAAACGCTAAATGAGTTGGATGAAATAGCGGCCGCAATAAATCGTTTGGAAAGCGTGCAGGCGGTCGATTTTGGGCGCACCTGGATTGAGAAGGTCGAAAACTTTGGACGCAATCTCAGTCGAATCGGTTATTTCATCGGAGGACTAATCTTAATCGTAGTATTGCTGACGATGGCAAACACAAACCGTCTGACTGCCCGAACCAAATCGAGTGAGTTTTTACAACTAAGGTTATTGGGGGCCGGACCATCATATCTCCTGTATCCATTTTTAGCCGAGGGATTCTTTTCGGCCTTAATCGCCGCGATAATGGGATGGTTGGTTATAATCTACTTATCACAGCAGATTACTTTTGAGGAATTTGATTTAATCTTTCCTAATTTTGAACAACTCGCGATCTATTGTCTTGCGGCTGCAGTGACCGGGATGATAGGAGCTTATCTGGGTATTCGCAGGTTTTTACTGTTATGATGAAAACTGCTCTTTATAAGGTAGTTATCTTTACTCTCTTGGGCATCACCTCAGCATTCGCCGATGATGATAATTCTAAAATTCATGATAACAGAAAGGAACTCGACGAATTAAAACAGCAAATATCCAGAACCAGGAACAAAATTGACAGCCTGCAAAATATTGAATCGAGCATTTCCAAATCCATCTCATCCTATGGAGATAATGTCAGCCGCAACAAAACTCTGGTTGATAAATTGGGTCAGAATCTTAGAAAAGTACGCGGAGAATTATCAAAAAACAAGCAGGACATGATCTTAACCGAGGATCGATTAAATCGCATTAAAGAGGGATATATTGAACTCCTGAAAGACTATTATATCCATCGACGAAGCGGGACCGAAGATGTCGGTTGGGATTTTGATATCCTACTGTCAAAAAACCGCCTTTCGAAGTATCTGGCCTCAATTTCAAACGCATCGACTTATAAAATCACAATGGCCGATGATTCCGTTAGGCGCCTGACCACTCAGGTCGATAGTTTATCCCGCCAAGATTCACAAATAAATCGAATGCGGGAAGAAAAAAAATCAAAGATAAATTTGGATCTGGCCCTGAAGGAAAAGGAAGAAAAAAGCCTCAATATTGTACGCCGACAAACCAATATGATGCGCGACCGTTTCGAGTCCCTCTCCGAGATGGCTCAACAAATGGAGGAGATTATCGCTCAGCTCGAAAGGGAACATGAGAGAAAACGGCAGGAGGGCAAAACGATTCCCAGATTTGCATCCGGTTCATTTGCGACCTTGAAAGGACTTATCAGCCCGCCCGTTAAGGGCCGTATTGTCTCAACCTTTGGATGGAAAGTCAACAAGACTACTAATCTGAAATCATTTTCGCCCGGAATTGACATCGCTCCCAAGCAGGGGCATAAAGAAATTCATGTTGGGGCGCCGGGGCGAGTCGCCTATGTTGGAAACCTCCGAGGCTATAGCAATTTTGTGATTGTTGAGCATGACGACGGCTATTATACTACTTATGCCGGCATGGTTTCAGTCAATGTCGAAACCGATGATATTATTTTGAACGGCGATAAGCTGGGCGTATGCGGAAGTAATAACATTCATTTTGAACTACGTCGGGAACGAGAACATCTCGACCCCGTAATCTGGTTGAATCTCGATGAATTTTAGCATGTTACAGGGACAGGAAAAAGTCCGCGACATACTTATAAAAACCGCCAACAACGGTCAATTGCCCAATAGTTATCTATTCTCGGGTCCCGAAGGAGTTGGCAAATGGGCTGCCGCACTGAGCCTGACAGCTTACCTCAATTGCAATAATCCAGCCTCGGATGATAGCTGCGGTACGTGCCCCTCCTGCAAACAAATTTCAAAATTACAACATCCCAATTTATTTATTGCTATTCCGACACCGCCCTCAAAAACAGAAAAAGAAGAACTGGACAATTACTGGGAAATCCTGGGGAATAAAATCGCGGAACCATATTCATTAATCACGGGCCAGAGGCAGATGTCAATCCCAGTGACAACGGTTCGCCAAATTAAAAAGAAACTGAATCAAAAAGCCGATTTGAGCGGCAAACGGGTGATTATAATTGATCAAATGGATCGTATGCTAACCTCTTCCGCCGATGCTCTCTTAAAACTTGTGGAAGAACCTCCGCGCGATACCTTGATTATTATTACCAGTTCAAATCCTGAGAAACTCCTCGATACTATTGTATCGCGATGCAGAGTGATTTCGTTTCCCCGATTATCTGAAGATGTTATTTCCTCTTATCTTATTGAAAAGGAAATTGCCGTCGATAAAAAGGCATATCTTCTCGCAAGGTTATCGCAGGGTTCTATCGGTCGCGCCCTGTATCTTTCAGAAGACGATATTACTCAGGACAGGGAAATCGCCAAGCTAATTTTCAAAGGGATATTTCTTGGCCCGGCGATTAACGTGATCACCGAAGCGGGAGATTTACTCCCGTACCGGGATCGATTTCGCATTACACGAATTCTCGGTTTTTGGCAATCGTTATACAGGGATTTAATCCTGATTAAAAACGGATATGATAAAGAAAAACTAATCAATATCGATTATGCCGCCGAACTCGAACGCCTCGCGGCCAGGAATATAGCCGGTGAACCTTTACTAAAAATCCCATCTTATCTGGGCGAAGTTATACATGATATCGAACTCAATGTTGATACCCAAACCGCGATCGCGGCTCTATTGATTGAAATTCAAAACCGATTGAATTTGCAGATTTAATAAAATCATCAAAAAAACCCGCCGCTGAGAGCGGGTCTTTCGAAGATTATTCACTACCAGTGTCAGGAGGTACGATTTGAACCGGAGGCGCAGTTGGAGTGGTCTGAGGCGGAGGGGCAAGTCGCTGCTGCTGCATCATGGACTGAACTCTTCGTAAGATATCATTTGCGACGGCATCATCATCATGATATTGTTTGTATTCCCTGGCTAATCTGACTAAATCACCGGTACGCTCTTGTTCGAAATAAAGAGTAAGTAAAGCGCGGAAAGTCTGTTCTTTGTCACGGTTCATTTCCCAGGCGGTATTCAGATATTCCTCTGGTTTATCATTCTCTCCTAAAGTTAGATACATCATCCCCAAGTATTGATAGAAGAAAACATTGTCCGGATTCATATTAAGAAATCCATGCAAATACTGTTTCATTTCTATTTCAATTTCCATAGCCCGTAGAGTATCGCCTTTTTCTCGAGCACGTTGAGCTTGAGTCATGCGCGAACGCCAATAAGAAGGAATCGCTTCACATATTTTTTCCAGTACTGAGTCGGCTTTTTCAATCTTGCCTTTTTCCATAAGATATGAATGATAATCGAGCATTTTTTCCGGGAAAGCCAATGAAATACCGGATGTGTTTTCGCTCTGAGCAATTAATGTATCGCTGAGATTGTCATACTTATAGACTTCAAAAAACAGGCTGTCGGTAATATCTTCCCGATAAGCCAGATTGGTTTCATCGGCTGATAATGTCAAAATGATGCCGTCGCGGTATAATCTATCCATCAACTTCAGCGGTGTATTTCTGACTTCACCCGCCGCGGAAGTAAAGTGAATCGGATATTTCCAGCGATTAGTCAGAATAATATCTTCAAGCATTATTTGCGCGACCTTAAGAGTACTTTCTTCATAATATGTCGGCACTAATAGCGCGCTCCGTTTCCGCACCCGGTCATAAAACGGCTTTTTAGGCCGTGTTATTTCCTGGCCATTGGGAGCGATATCTACTTCCCAAAGAATCTGGTCGTCTTTTAATGAAATCGGAACATCGGGAAGGATTCCGATATCAACCGGTTCAACTTCCTGGCCTTCAAGCATAATCTTTCCGTCTTTCCAGGGGATGGCGGCCGGGTCATAGCCGGCATTTATGGCCGAATGAGTATCAAGATGTTTCATCTGCCAGATATACCAGTCAGTATTAAGAAGCGAGAAATTTATAACCCTGACGTCTTTGCGAATACCGTAAATTTCCTGAATGCACCAGACAGGAAAAGTATCATTATCGCCGGAAGTAAACAAAATGGCGTTTTTCTCACATGAGTTCAAAATATTCCAGGCATAATTATAAGCCATCCGATTTTTGGATCTGTCATTGTAAAAAAAGCTCGCCTGGGCCGGTATAATTGGCGTTAAAACCAAAACTAATGAGGCATAAACAGCCATCTTGCTCGTTCTCTCGCTCATTTCGGCAGTTGCTTTTCTAATCAACTCCATAATTCCGGCCATACCCAGCCCAATCGCAATGCCAAACAGAACAAACGCCGGAGTAAAGAAATAATATCTGTCGCGAACCTCCTGATATGCGTCACCGGTGTATTTATTATAATGCGTCCCGTCGGCAAAATTCATGTACAAGACTAACCCCACCGAACCAACCAGTATAAGGGTGATAAAAATATACCCCCACTTAGGATATTTATAGGCCATCATTCCCAGGCCAAATATCCCAATCGCGAGAAACACCGGAAATAATTTTTCATTGGAATATTGCTCTTTGAAAAAACGCAGAAAACCCATCCGGGCGTGATCCCCAAACTGATTAGCCATTTCTCCCCGACGTACAAACATTCTTTCAGTCATAGAAGTGGAGCCGTACTGCTTGCGGTCGAGGAAATTAACGAACGTCCGAAAATCTCGGGAAGGGGTGTTTTCATCAATAATCGGGTGCGTATTCGAACGGATTGGTATATAAACATGAACCGAATAACCGATAATCGCGCATAATATTATTAAGAACGACAAACGCCACAATTTGTCTCTTTTAACGAACCAGATGACAAAACTGATAATGAACCAGCCCAGAACCGAGAACATAAACGGATAAAAACCCATCATAATTGGCGAAATAGCCCCAAAAGCCAGGAAAATCGGCCAATTAACTTTATGCCTCATATATATCGCCAAACCGACAAATTGAAGCCCCGCTAAAACCAAAAATATTTTATATCTTGATGCCCCAATGCTTTCATTGAGAGTAGGGATTGATTTGTCGGCCAATAAAATAATCAGAATCAACTGAATGATAAAAAATCCGGAAATTAGAGCCCAGTCGATTTTTGTCGCCGTTCTTTTGAGGCCAAACATAATCGTCACAATCGGAACAATCAAAAATACCGTCAGGTGAATCCCCAAAGAAATGGTCGCCAGAAAAGCTGTCAAAAGAATAATCCTCTGCCCGGTATTATTAAAACGATGGTTATACCATTTAAGACTCAGCCATAACATAGCCAGCATTATAAGTATTGCCATGCTGCGCGGTTCGGTTTCCACCGAATTGGTCCAGTTTGCTCGGCTAAACGCTACAAACAGTGAACCGATAAAACCCGAAGCATATGCAATAATTCGCCCGATTTTATAATTGTCGGAATTGATATACCAGCTCGAAACCAGGCGAACTATAATCAGGTAAGCGAATAGAGCCGAAAAAGTCGAGGACATGACCGACATCATATTAATTCGGAAGGCTACGTCCGAAGCAATGGGCAACAGGTCAAAAAATCGCCCCACCAGCATAAACAGGGGCGTGCCCGGCGGATGCGGATTGCCCATAATATGCGAACTGGCGATAAATTCACCGCAATCCCAATAACTCAAAGTTTGTGCCACTGTCAAACGATAGATTATAAATGCAATGATTGTGGCAATCACCCCAATTACGGCGTTGATTTTATCGAATTTTTTCTCCTGACCAAACAACGATGGCTCCACTCTGGCCTCCTAAAGATAATTTTCAAACCCGTCGATAATAATTATACAGATAAAGCCGGCGATTTCTTCACCAGCAAGACCACAATATACGATTTCGCCGGTTAGACACAAGGAAATTTAGGTTAGATGTAATTTAAATAATTTTGCGATTTGGAGGATGCTCATGCTATTATGGAGCGCAATATTGTTTCTTCTGGGAGTCACCGCCTTTTTGGATGCCCTTTTTAATTATGGCGAAATATTCCGTCAAATAAATTCGGTGTTGTTTCTCCTGGTTTCTTTGGCAATTTTGATCCGGACCACGACTAAAAAGAAACTGGCCAAAATGGAACATTATGCCCAAAAAGTGGAAGATCTTGAACAAAGAATCACAAATTTGACCCGCCCTAAAGATACTTCTGTCTTCAAATAAGAATTTTATGACAGCAACTTTTTTCAATAAAAAGTTGCCTAAATTTCGTTGTCTCCTTCGGATTCACTCCGGAGGAGATCTCTGATTGGGGCGCTAAAAGGATAATTTGAATGATCCCGCAATAAGCCTCTATAAATCTCCAGAGCTTTATCTCGGCGCTCCGGATTTTCAAAATATATATCTGCCTTAAGTTTTAAACCATAAGGCAGGAAATACGATTCCGGGTACTGGATCTGCAGACTATCAATGGTATTAATCGCGGCTTCTGCTTGATTTTGCCCAAAATATAAATTTGCAAGATTTAGGTACGATACCGGCGAAAGAGCGGGAATCTTGATTTGACATATCTTTTTTAAATAAAATTCCAGGGAATCTCTTTGATTGTTATAATCAAAATACTCGGAGGCGCAATAAAGATCAATCTGTCCCGAAGCAGAACCAATTGCCTCACTCAAAATAAGAGAATATTCAATCGCGTTATTGACATAAAATCCCCTGGGATAGCGGCTGATAATCTGTTTGAATGAATCCCGGGCCGACATATATTCATAGGAAAAGAGTTTAATTAGACCAATCATATAATCGGCCTTTTCCTTAAAACTGTCATTTAGCTCAAGATTCTTCAGCAAGGTACAGCAAGCCAGAGCGGAATCGAGTTGGTTTTCTCTTATCAAGAGATCTGCAAGTTCGAAGCGGGCCTGAATATCATAACGTGACCTTGGGGCTGTCGCAATCACCTCATCAAGAAAATCCCTGGCCCGATCCAAATCGTGCAGATAATTTTTATAAAGAACACCGATTCGTATTCTTGCTTCTGCTTTATGAGGCGCCGATACGAATTTATCCTCAATCGAATGATATATTGCAAGAGCCTTTTCATATTCTCCCGTCGCCGTATAAGCTTCGGCCATCAAAAATTGCGCATTGCCGATAATTGGCGAAATTTCATGCGAAGCTGCTAATGCTTCACCGGCTAAAATAGTCTGCATGTATTCACCGCTCTTATTGCACCATTTCATGAAATATAAAATATCATTGCCGCCCTTATTGCGCAAACTGTCTAATTCGACGTAAAACTCGCGGGCCTTATCGAATTGGCCCCGATCCATAAGAAGTTGTCCGTAGGCATTGATAAGTCTGAAATTGTCATAGTGATTTCTAATCTGTTGGGACAAAATTGCCAAGACGGTATCAGCCGATTCCGGGTACCGGATCATTGAAATCAATTTGGCCTCTGCCTCGGCTGCAGCCACCGAATCTTTTTCCATGTGCGTCAAATACTCGCGCGTGGCCTGCGCATAATTACCGTTGGCGGTCAAAACATCACCCATAATGCTGGCCAATAGATTAGGATTATTCGTCAGTATTCTTACTGAATCGATGAATACTACAGCATAATCATAATAGCCCAGACGCTGATAATTCTGTGCAATCGATACGAGAATCGGTTGGCGATCCAATGACATTGAAGCGCTTTCAAAGAAATAATATTGTGCCGAATCAACATCTCCGATTAGCAAATGCGCTTCACCGGCATTGTGCAGCAGCATAAAATTAACAGGTTCGGATAAAATCCTCAATCTCATCAATGCCAGTAACTTCCCATAATTTTTGCTATTTTTATAACATTGGGCCAACAGTGATTTTAATGTGAGATCATCAGGACTTCTACTTAATTCATCTTCAGCCAAAGCGCCTGCCATTTCATATTGTCCCATCGTCATCAAACGCCTGACGCGGTCAAACGCGGCGCTGCCCGAATTATCCTTTTTTATGGGAGAGTTGCCAATTTCTTCCCGCTGAGGTTTAGCATCATCGCTTTGAGCCATTACCGGTACAATAATGACCGATAGCCAAACGAATAGGAATATACCTGATATCTTACTTATGTTCATCCGCCTGACGTCCCATTCCGGAGATAGCCTTGAAATAAGCCTTGATTTGCTGCTCATATTGGCGGGGAAACCCCTCTTTTAAGTATTGATTTAGTCTATCCTGGAGGCTTTCCGATCCGGTCATATTACCTTCATCAAGCGCCCCTGGAGAGTTTCTTAGTACATCTTTTCCAATTACGGATTGCCTTTCTTTTGTAAAATCACGGCGGTTTAATGATTTTTGTACATCGAGCATTCTCGAATATACACGTAATTGCATATCAATCAATTCCTGCCCGGCTTGTCCCTCATCAAGTAATTCCTCGACTTCTTTTATATCATTGGAAAGCGCGTCAAGGCGGCCCAGTATATCCCGGCGATTGCCAAATTCCTTCTGGAGTTCCTCCATAGATTTTCGGACCGTGCCTTGTTCTCCGGCCAGTCGTTTTAAAGCCTGTTGCGAATCATTTGGATTTTTCCCGGGATTATTGCATTCCTGCTGTGTTTGTTTATTGATCTCGCTTTGTTTCTGACACATGGATTGCATTTTCTGATTCTTCTTATTGCATGAACTGCTGCTATTGCAATCATTCTGCTCCTCAAGCCCGTCAAGCAACTTGACCGACGCGCGATTGAGATTATACATCGCCTCCTGTTGGTTTTCGTATGCGTCGGAAGTTCGCCGTTCGCCAAGATTATCACATGAAGATTGCATATTCTGGCGACTTTGCTCTATGAATGACTGTGTTTCGGCCGCCAAAAACGGTGATTTCTTGCTTAATTCATTGACTCTTTGTGCAAGAGAATTCAACGATTCTCGAAGCGTCATCTGTTCAGCGGCCATGTTTCGCAGATAATCGGTTTGGGTTGAGCCATTTTTTAGCGATTCATAAATATCTTCCTGCTTCTGTGATAGGTAATTCGCATCATTGATTGCGTTGAGCATTTCCTGAGCCATTTTGCGGCCCTCTTCATCGGAAAAAGCGGCCATGATATCCTGCATTTTTTTCACCAAACCGCTCAACTTTAAAGAAGATTCTTCACCGTGAGGCGTCGCTTTATTTGCGTTTTTATAATTAAGTTCCTGCTCCATCCGGTTCATATCCAAATCAGCCTGGTTATTCATAACCGCATCAGCAAAATCATTTTGCAAATCCGTGTTCTGCAATTCCGATTTCTCAATAAGATCCTTTAATTTATCAGCCTCATTTTTGAGAGCATCCATTTGGTCCTGAAGCTTATTTTCTCTGCGAGATAATCGAGGATATTCATCGTCCGATTTTAATTGCTGTGTTTCGATATTGATGCGATTCTGCTCCAATAGCATCTCTTCGGCCATTTTCAGCATTGCAGCCATTTTCTGTTCAGCCTGCATTTTCTTCAGAAGTTCAACTGAGCGTTCCAGCCTCTTGAGCATTTCTTCCTGAGAAACCTGAAAATCTTTCATCGCCTTTTCTATTTCTTCCGGATTCATATTCTTCAAGGCTTCGGCGAGTTTGCGCATCGCTTCTTTCATTTCGGGCGTGGCGATTTCATTAAACAGCTTCTGCAGTTCCATCATTTTTTGCATTATCTGTTCTGACAGAAGATTGTTTTGCTCCATCTGTTTTATCGATTCTTCCATCTGCTCGGCCATTTTTTCGATATTCTCCGCGGTCAGATTCTGCTGCTTGACCATATTTTCCAGTTCTTTTGATTTTTGCCAGTCGATTTTCTTCGCAGATTTCATCTCACGAGCCAGCTCTTTTAACTGGTCAGCCATTTCCCTCTGTTCCCGCAAAATCTTTTCCGCCTCAAAAATGCGGCTTTCCTGCTGGGCGCCGGTCTCAGCGATTATCTCATCAATAGAGGGCAATCGGGCCGCAAATACTCGAGTACTGCTTGTTTTTGGACCCGAAACGACATCATTATCTGATATTTCAAAATGATATAAAATTAAATCTGAAGGCAATAAGTTAAAGCGGTCAACATCCCAGTTAAAAGCCACTTCGCCTTCGGTTGAAATATCATCCGAAAAATTGATCACCGCCACATTTTCTTCTCCTTGCTGGCCACTTGATATTATTCGATATTTCATGACCAACGAGCCAAGGCCGAAATCATCGGAAATGGAAAGATTAAATGGAATTATCATCCGATCATCGAGGTTTATATCGTATCCGGGAGAATTGACATTTATATACGGATACTCATCGGGAATAGCCGTTACCATGTACTCAATCGGATCCGGGTTAGTCTCACCATTCTTATCATACAGTCTGACGTGATAAGAAAAATCATTTTGTACGGCGAGGTTGATTTTGCCCAGAGATTTTTCAAAATCTATTGGCAAATTGATCGAATCATCCCTTATTAAATATCCGGATTCAATATTGCGATTGGCTTCAATTTCAAGAAATACGCGGCTGCCAACCAGCGCCGCGAACGATCCGTTATTTTCATCGGTAGTCAAGTCGGCCAGCGCAGTATATTCAGGTGGTTGAATAATAAGCTTCAGGCTGGTTACGCGAGGTTTCTCCACAATGTTTATGGCGTATTTATCCGATGTGATGTCACCGGCAACAATATAATAATCAAACGATCTTCTGACCTGCTTCAACGAAATGCCAAAGGGGAGGGTATCAACATGAAGATTACCGTTACCGTTAACTGAAAAATTATAAGAGTCTTCTACCGGGATTTTCTCGGATTGCCAGCGGCCGTCAGTGAATTTATAAAATATTTCAATCCTGTTCGGAAATCCGTCGCCGACTAACCGGCCCCCAATTTCAATATCCGAATATTTGACTTTTTCGGCATTACCAGGTTGAATGAAAATCGCAAAACCGGGAGGAGGCGCGATTCGGGTCGTCGGGTGCGAATAAACTTCCAGTGCATTGGAAAATATTCCCGGAGCCAAAACAGCAGTCAGTACCGCCAGGATAACCACAACTGCTCCTGAACGGATTTTTCTATATAATGGATAGCCTGAGATTATCTCGTTGAAATTAATATCCCGAGTCAGCTCAAGAGCCTGTTTGCCAGTCATATCAACAAGAGCCGGGGAGAAGTTGGTTTTTTCGAAATTAAAGTCGCGGAACTGCAAAGCGGCAACTAGCCGATTCTTCAAATTCGGGTGCTTCTGCTCAATCATCAAAGCCGCCGAAATCAAATCGCCGCCTTTTTTGACCGGTTTATACACATATCGAATAATCGCAAAAATCAAAAACCCGCATGTAATTGCCATCAAGGATAATTTCAGGAAAACCGGCAGAATGATAACCGCCGCTATCGCCGATAAGAACAACCCCAAACCAATAATTGTTGAAATTGTAGCAACGATTCCCGCCCCGAATAGAATTACCCTGTTTTTCCGTATTGCCCCCTTCAATCGCTTTTCTAATTGAATTAGTTTCTCCATGTCATCATCCCGATAAAGGCTCTTATTTTATTGACGGCAATCGGCAGGTATAAGTTTAGTATGCCATCGCGTAAGCCACTATATTTAATCCCATTTTCAGGGCTTTAAGTCTTTTTTCCGGCGGATCATTATGGACATGCTCGTCTTCCCAGCCATCAATAATATCAGATTCAAACAAGTAGAATAATACTATCCGCCCGTCGATTACGACACCAAGGCCGGAGGCCGGTTTGTTGTCGTGTTCGTGAATCTTGGGGGGACCGTTGGGAAAATCAAAAAACGAATGATAGATAGGGTGCTCAAAAGGGATTTCCTGCAGAGGATTGCCTGGAAATAAGTCGGCCACCGCTGTCCTGACCGATTTATCCATTCCGTAAGAATCGTTGATTAATAGAAATCCGCCGGTTATTAAATATTGGCGCAACCGTGCCATTTCATTTTCAGTAAATTTTATCACGCCGTGTCCGGTCGCGAATAAAAAAGACGATGAAAACAAATCATCATCCTCAATCCTGACCTGTTTTTCCTCCAGATCAACCGGCCACCCGGTTTGTTCGGATATAAAATTCAATATGTTAGTTCCCGCGGAATTCCCTAAGTACCAGTCACCTCCGCCGCCGTAATGAAGTCTCGTCAAAGTTATTGAAGAAGGATTTTGTGCTTGAACAGTCTCTGCCCGCACAAACGGATTGGTCCCCGGAATCTGCCTTAATTGATCCTGCGCCGGAATTTGCGAAACGGTCAATGCGCAGATTAACGCTGTCACTATTTGATGCTTCATACCATTAACATTATACTGCCAAAACCAGGAATTGATAGAAAAAAATGAGACGATTAAGGTTTTTAATTGATTTTTCCATGTATCAGAGGCATAGTTTTTCTTGCGTTCGGGTTTATCAAATTACTAATTTAGACAATTGCCCGGGGGCATTGATTATTGATTCTGACAAGAATTCTTACCCCGGGCTTGGGTTATTACGTAATTTAAACATAAAATACAGGGAGAGCAATTATGCCATTAGCGTCATTGATTGATATGTATGCGAAGGCGAATAAGGGATATTACGCTATACCGCAATTCAATGTAAATAACCTGGAATTTATCCAGGCCGCTCTGGAAGTTTCCGAAGAAATGAAGGCTCCGGTTATTCTGGCCGCCTCAACTTCAGCCATCAAATATGCCGGTATTGACTATCTGATGGGTATGGTCAAAGCCGGCGCCGCCAATGTCTCCGTCCCGGTCGCCATGCATCTTGATCATGGCGCCACGACAGCCGACGCCAAAATGTGCATCGACGCCGGATTCACTTCAGTTATGATTGATGCCTCCAAAGAATCACTGGACAAAAATATCTCAATCACTCAGGAAGTAATGGCTATGTCTAAGGCCAAAGGAATTTGCGTTGAAGCCGAACTGGGCTTGTTGGGCGGCATAGAAGATGATGTCGTTGTGGATGAAAAGGATGCTTTCCTGACTAATCCTAAGGAGGCCGAAAGATTTATCAAAGAAACCGGTTGCCATGCATTGGCCATAGCAGTTGGAACCAGTCACGGGGCATATAAATTCAAACATACGCCTGAACTGGCGATGGAGCGCATAACTCAGATTAAAGAAATAACAGGAGCAGCACTCGTGCTTCACGGCGCCAGCGGTGTGCCCAAAGATTTGCTCGAACTGGCCGCCAAATACGGCGCCGAACTCCCTGGAGCGATGGGCGTCCCCGATGAAGCATATACCGAGGCTGTTAAACGGGGCATCAACAAAATTAATATTGATACCGATTTGCGCCTTGCCTTTATGAGTCACATTCGTGAATTCCTTACCAATAATCCCAGCCAGTTTGATCCGCGCAAAATATTGAAACCTGCCAAAGAAGCAATCAAAGTCCAAATGCGCAACAAAATCAAATTATTCGGCTGCGAAGGTAAAGGATAAGAATAGATTTTAATTTGAAGTATTGATGAAAAAATGGCGGATTCATTATCCGCCATTTTAACATTTGCGTTTAAAATGTTCCGGTAATTGAAAACGTTAACGACTTCTGACTACTTTTCAAATCATAGTCTATTCCGCGTAAGAATAATCCCGTCTCATCATCAGACGTACCCGGATCGTCTCCATAGAATTCCTGTCTTTGCTCACCCGAAGTACTTATACTCAAATATCGATAACCGAGATTAATTGAAAAATCCGATCCATTTTGCCTTTTCCAAAATGGCCATTCGATATCTCCCGATAGAATCAAAGTCGCCCCACTACAGGTTCCTTCGCCCGTTTTCTTTCGCAGTACATGATCATCAAAATCCCTGCCGAATGTTAGCGGAGAAAATCCTAAATTGAGATTGAGGTTTATCGGGTTAATCGCACGAATTTGGCTTTGCAGGGCCAAATAGGGAATGTGGTATGTGTATTTATTGATGAGAACAAGCGTGTCATTATATTCTTGATAGTAAACACTATCATACTGGTCATTCTCATATGTCAGATACCATCCATCGATTCCAAACGCCTTGAAACTAAATTTCTGATACATATAACCAGCGGCAGCACTAATCGTAAATTTCGGCTTATTAGCAAGGTTAAAGGCAACATTTATATCAATGTCCGTTGCCTTTAGAGTATTATCCGATTCAGTATAACTAAATTTTTCATCAAAATCATAAGTTAAAGATTTTAACCAATCAGAATCTAAGGCTGGTTTAGTCGGATCCTTCAAATTCGTGAAGTAGCTTAAGTTCAGTAACCACTTCAAATCCCCTTTAAGTTTTCCAATAAATGAAAGATGTCCTCCTCCCATATATGTATCAAGTGGATATTCAATCTCACTATCAATTTGGGTTAAATCGTCAATATAAAAATATGAAAATCTCTCAGTGAATGAAAGATGCAATAACGTCGATCCCGAAGTCTTCCGACTTTCTAGTGACGCTTTAACCTTCAGGTAATCCCCAAGTATCCCCGAAGTTGCTGTTGATGAAAGAAAAAGCCCCAAAATCGTAAGAATGATTAATCGTTTCAATTGTACCTCCCGCCTGACCTCAATCGAGATCTCAACGCCCCGATAACAGCCCCTTTCTGTTTTCATAAGAATAAAAATAATATATAACAGATTGTCAAGTGAAGAATAGAGAATTCCCATACGTATTATGATTTAATTCTTAAATGGCTCTAAATGAAGAGTTATTGATTTCAGCTCGGGTATTTCATCATGTAGTTTTTCCTGGACCCGAATAGAGACAGAGTCGGTTTTGGCCAGAGTCATTTTGCCATCAAGGCGCATATCGGCCGAAAGCGCCAGTCCGTTTTTGTGAGGCGTCAAGACAATATTATGGCAGTCTTCAACATCCTGAAACGACTCCACTATAGATTTAACTCGTCCCGCAACCCAGTCAATGTCGGGAAGCGCCCCTCCGGCCAGAGATGTATCCGATTTATAAGGCTGAGTATAGATTACGACCTTTTTCAAACCTGTAACGGTTTTATGAAGTTTTTTGGTTATTTCACCGGTCAAATTGTGAGCGTCATTAAGCGTCGTGTCGCCCGGCATTTCAATATGCATAGACACAAAATGTCCGCCTTCTTCCTCGCTGATAATGACATGATGATTTGAGAGGCCGAATGATGAGACAATATATTGAATGGCCGATGTGATTTTTTCCGATTCAGGGGAGATCGGACGGAATGAACAGGTAACATCTACATCTTTCATGGCCAGTCGCACATTTTCATGCAACCTGTCTTTCAATTCGCTTGTACGCGCAAAGCTTAGGGAACGGTCGACATCCAGAATTAACTCGGCAAATGTCGTCCGGCCATCGCTTCTTAATCGAATAGAATCGACTCCAATAACTTCAGGTTCAGAGGTCACTATCTTAAAAATTTTCCCTTCCGTATTCACCGGAGCCCGATCCAAAAGGACATCAATTGATTGTTTCCCCAAACGATATATGGCGGTAATAATAAACAGGGCCACACCGATAGCGGCGATGGCATCAGCCATGGGCCATCCCAAAGATACAGCCGCCAGACCAAACAAAACTACCATCGAAGAATAAATATCGGTCGAAAAATTCAGGGCGTCGGCTTCCAGCGCCTGACTTTTGTATTTTTTCGCGACTCGTCTCAAAGCTCTAACCCTGGTTATATCGATTATCATCGCCGCCACGATCACAATAAATGCCCATGGTGTCATCTTGATAATTGATTCACCCACAGCCAGTCGCCCGACCGCTTCATGAATTATCCAGATGCAGGTCACAAATAATATAATAACCTGGGCCAGCGCGGCCAGCGATTCCACCTTAGTGTGCCCAAAATGATGATGTTGATCAGCCGGCCGATCGGATATCCGCACCGCAAAATACGTTATTATTGACCCGCCCATATCAAGAAGTGAATGCAGCGCATCGGTGAGAATAGCCAATGAACCAGTCATAAGGCCAATAATCGATTTACCGACTATCATTACAACAGCGGCCAGAATTGAATATAACGCGACCGCCCTCTTTTCATTCTTGGGGCCAGGAAAATTTATCATACGCCATGAGTCTAACATCTTTATAGCCAGGACGCAATTATTTATTGCTTGAAGTTTTATTGAACTTTTATTAAAATAAAATAAATTCTTATTCGGCAATTAATATTGTCGAATAATTTCCGACGTTATTTTTAGAGGGGGAATTATGAACTCCAAAAAAATCTTAGTTGTAGATGATGAACAAGCAATCAGATTATTAGTTTCGTCGCTTTTGCGCAAATTAGGACACAGCGCCATTATTTCCGAAAACGGTAAACAGGCAGTCGGTATTTATGAGCAATTTTCATCGGAGATAGATATTGCCATAATTGACATGCAAATGCCGGAAATGAGCGGGCCTGCAACCTATGAACGGCTAAAATCAATTGACCCTGATATCAAAGTTATTTTTTCCAGTGGTCAAATATGTGACCAGATGAATCAATTGGTCCGCGATTCCGGATGTATCTGTCTTGCAAAACCGTATAAAATGGCACAATTGACCGAGGCATTGGAAGAATTGGGTGCGTTTACAAAAATCGAAGGAAATGACGATTGATATTTATATGTTCGAAATCTCGATTTCTTTGTCAGTGATTTTCTGATTAACTGGCAAAGCAATTATGAAATTAGTACCCTGGCCCGGTATTGATTCCACCTTAATAGAACCTTTATGTTTATCAATTATCCCCTTACACACAATAAGCCCAATCCCGTGACCCGATTCCTTTGTCGTAAATTTTTCCTTAAATAATTTACCAATTTTATTTTCCGGAATTCCGCAGCCATAATCCTTTATAGAAATTTGGATAAGATCATTGTTTGGCTTGCTTGTTGAAATTTCAATTTTCTTAATTTCCGATTCCGATAAAGCATCAGCCGCGTTATTAAGAAAATTGTAGAGAACCTGCTCGAAAAGACTGGCGTCAATTTCAGCCTCCAGAACTTCCGTATTGGTTTTGATTTCGATGTCGAGATCCCTGAATCTCTTTTGTGGCTGCAAAAATTCCACGATTCTCTCCAGGAGCGAAATTACATCGGTAATCTTAAAAACAGCAGATTTGGCTGAAGAATGATCCATAAGATTTTTCGTGAACTGACTGATTTTATCAAGATGATTGTTTATAGATTCAGTAAACCTTTCCAATCCTTCAGTAATGCCTTTTTGTAAGCGAATATTCATTAGTTGAAAATTAGCCATTACAACCCCGATATAATTATTCAGTTCATGGCCAATTTCAGCAGACATTTGACCGCGTGTGGCCATTTTTTCCATCTGAATGGTTTGATCCTGCAAGTATTCAAGATTTTTATAGGCTTCTCGCGCTTCATCCAATAGCTGGAAATTCTCAAGCGATATCGCCAGCTGGCTGGCAATAAAGGATAGCAGTTGTGTGTCGGTGGATTCATTCTTATTTGCGGCATCATCATTAAATAAGGTAATGAATCCCAGGATGTTACCGCCACGACACAGGGGTGCCAAAGTCGTCCCACCTGTTTCAAAGAACTGTTTAGGCAAGAAAGTATCCTGATTATTTTGAAATACTTCTGTGTCTCCCAAGGGATAATTCTCAATCGAATTAAGGAAAATTGGTTCAGTAAATTGTCGGATATTGCTCATGTCTTCATCGGAACACTCAAAATCAATGGTTTCCGTGAACCCGACTTGATTTTCTTCCTGGTGCATAACTGTGATTTGATTGCACTTATTATTAATATAGACTGCGATTCCGAATATGGCCTTGCTTTGCACCATTGCGAATGATAATGATAGTCCAAGCAATGATGCCAAATCACCAGAAGCGTACATTTGTTTTGATAAATATGCTATTTTATTAAGCTCTTTGGATAATGCCGCCGAACTATTCCACTCCATTTTTTGGACCGCCCGGGACATCGCCTGACGAATCTCAGATAATTCAAAAGGTTTCATTATATAATCATAGGCGCCTTCCTTGATGGCCTGCTTGGCGCTATCAAGATTGGCGTAACCCGTCATAAAAATAACGCCGATAGCAGGATTAAAATGTCGAATCTCACGCGCCAATTCAATACCGTTCATATCAGGCATTCGGATATCAGTAAGTAAAAAATCAAATTGCTTATTTTTCGCGAGTTTAATTGCTTCTGATGGCGTTAAGCAAGTAGTTATTTCATAACCTTCATCGGTCAAAGTATCTTCGATGAGACTGAGAACAATTTGTTCATCGTCTACGACGAGTATACTGGCGATTATGTCAGTATTCTCACTCAATTGAGACTCTCCGTACTCGGCAAATTTGAGATATTATCTTCCTGAGTTCATCCAAATCAAAAGGTTTTTGCAGGCAACACAATGCACCTTCCGCTGTTGCACTGGCGGCCAATTTATCAGGAAAACTATCGGTCAAAACAATCTTTGAATGAGGCTTTATGGCCATGAGTTCTCGCACTACTTCCAATCCATTTTTGAGAGGCATATGCACATCAGAAATAATTGCATTATAATCCTGAGCTATGGCTTGATTCAATCCGATCTCCCCGTTTTCCGCCGTATCGACCTGATATCCATCATCGGACAATATATCTAAAAGAAGATTTCTCATTATCGGTGAATCATCAATAACAAGAATTCTTAAGTTCTTAAAACCGGTCAAATTGTCCTCTTGCTTACCCATATTTAACTTTCGAAACATTTTCTCACTTCATCACGCAACTGAACGATCGTAAAAGGTTTCGCCAGAAAACCGATAGCTCCCAGACGAACGCATTCACTGGCAATATTCAATGATGTATAACCGGTTATCACCATAACCGGTAATTCTGAATTAAACTCTTTCGCATACTTTATGACTTCTTCACCGCCCTTTTTGGGCATCTTGATGTCGGTAATTATCAAATCAGGATTGAATTGAGGAATTTTGTCAATGGCATCTTGTCCATCAATTGCCTGACAAATACTATAATCCTCAAGCACTTCGGCAACGAATTCGCGAATTATTTCTTCATCATCTACAATAAGAATTCGGGCTGTTTGATTCATGAATTTTAACTTTCTTTGTAGTCTTTTTTCAAGTCATTTATATCTATATCGGAATCCGGCACTTTTTTCTCAAGTGGCAGAATGATAGTAAAAGTTGTCCCGCAATCCTCAATCGATTCGACATTTATCTCTCCACCATGCTCATGAATAATCCCGTAACTTACTGATAATCCCAATCCGGTACCCTGTCCGATGGACTTTGTTGTGAAGAACGGTTCGAATATATTTTTCTGTATTTCAGTCGGGATGCCGATTCCGTCATCGGCAATGCTTATTTCTACCGCCCCTAAGAACTCTCCCAGGCCGGGCGAATGGCGGGAAGTAATCAAAAGATTGCCTCCATTTTCCATAGCATGGAGGGCATTAATAATGATATTTGTAAAGACTTGCTGAAGCATTGCTGTATTACCCATGATAGCTGGAATATTATCGGACAGGTCCGTCGCCAAATTTATTTTGTGCATTGAAAGTTGATGTTCAATGAGAGTGATAGTTTCCAGCAAAGTACTATTGATATCGACTTCGGATTTTTCAATTTTCGAGGTTGATCGTGAAAACTTCAACAAATTCTGAACAATTTTCTTGCACCGCCTTGTTTGAATCTCAATATCTCGCAGATGCTTCTTGTATGATTCAAAATCTTTTTCTGTGATTTCAGAAAATGGCTTACGGTTCATTTTTTCCAAAGTATATTGACTGTAACCGAGAATCCCACCCAGGGGATTATTTAATTCGTGGGCCACGCCCGCCGAAAGCTGACCAATGGCTGCCATTTTTTCGGTTTGGATAAGTTGCGATTGGGCCTTTTCCAGTTCATGCGTTCTTTCTATTATTTTTTCTTCCAAAGTGCGGTTATATTCTTCAATTTCCCATCGGGAGTCTTTTAGCGACTCGACCATTAAATCAAATGATGTCGCCAACTGGCCGATTTCATCAAATCGTTTAATTCCTGTCGTTAATGATAAATCGCCCTGAGCGATTTTTTCAGCAGCCGTGGCTAACTGCTCGATCGGTTTGGTAATTAAATTTACAAACCCAAAAGTGAGCAGTATCGTCGCCGAAATCACCAGAAGAATGATTATGATTGCGCCGCGTACATTATTATCCGCCTCGGCCATTGTATTGGAAACAGATATCCCCAATCGAACATTACCGATTACCTCAGTGATTACATGACCTCGGGTTTTGCCTATATCGCCCAGGATTTCGCGTGAAACAATACTGTGAGTTGTCACAACCGCATGACATAATTCGTAATAATAATCCTCGACATTCTTATGAAATAATTTTCTGATTGTAATTGAATCTTCTTGATTTAAAATAGGAGGATTGGCAGGTATCTCTATGTCCAATTTTGACTTCTGGGCCAGGATGTCGCCGTCAAGATTCTGTATGACAATATAAGTAATATCCTGTTCTTTGACAGTCGCATCGATAAGCTCCATCAATACCATTTCGTTTTCGATAAACGTACCGTATTCGCAGTTGGCCGCCAAAACTTCGATCAGGGCTGAACCTTTATCGATCAATCCCTCTTCGGTTGACCGAATTTGGGTCGAAATTAAGTAATAAGATACAGAAAAACCGCTGGCAATAATAAGAAGCGAAAACGTCAGGATAAATTTCACCCGCAAGGAAAGAATTTTGAATTTGCCCAGGAGACTCATTTTATAACCTCCTTGGCAATCGCCAGCAATTCCTCGGGAATCTGAATACTAATTAGCCTGGCAGTTTTTTCATTATACTTGAAGTAAATTATACCAGCCCCGGGCGTTAGTACGGGAATTTCCGAGGGGTGTTTTCCTTTCAATACTTGTATGGTTATTTCACCAGCCTGACGGCCAATATCCTTAAAATCAAAATCAAGGGTAAATAGTCCGCCGGCCTCAACCAGAGCCTGAGAAAATCCCATTAGTGGAATTCTATGACGCAGGGTCTGGAGAATTATATGCTGAGTTGATTGTGGGGTAAATATTTTTTGATCGGCTACCGTCCAAAAAGCGTCAACAATGGTGCACAAAGAATCCAATACTTTGGGAATCTCTCGTTCCGATTCTATCTTTGAGGCAATTAACTCAATGCCTAATTGCTTGGCTGCGATTTGTGCCGGGTGTATCAGGTTCTCAGTTTCATCCGAGTAAATAACGCCCATTTTTTTAATGTGCCCAACAACTTTTTGATAATACTTAAATTGTATGTTAGGCGGCACATCAAGAGCGGCGCCGCTTATATTCCCTCCCGGGTAATTCATCGATGAAACAAAACCCGATGCCGAAGGATTTATAACGGTCGCGAATATAATGGGTTTATTGGGGAAAAACCTGGATGCTGTCAATGTTGCGAATGATCCTATGGTGATTAATATATCCGGATCAAACGACGCAATCTCATTCATCAATCCCGCATCCGCGGACTGCTCGCCGGTAAGAAGCGTATTTTTGTATAAAACTTCAAATTCCGAACTGTCCAGGGATTTTTTTAAGCCTCGAATAGTTCTTTGTGTAGAGGGGTCTTCATCAATGCTGATAATGGCAACTTTTTTTGCATTGGATGCAAAGATCGAATCTGTGCAAATCCCCGGCAACAAAAGAACCAATAGGACATAAAGCGCTGCCGGTCCAACGGTAAATTGCTTTATTACCCGGACAAAAACCTGCATAACCGCCTATTATTTTTAATCAAGATGCTAAATTGTTGTATTCCTGCCGGATGAATCTAATAGTCAACAGATGTAATACCGGCTGCACCATAACTATTTTGTGTATCGGACGCCTTCATAAAATCTTAACCGGGATATACCTGGACCAAATTATCCAACCATTTGAATAGCTGTCCTTAAGAAATATTTATAAAGAGGATTAATTAAATCGAAATATTAAAAAATATCAAAAACACGCTCTAAAGGAATGAGTGGGATTTCCGATACCTAAAAAGACATATATATCTAATGCGTAATGAAAAATGTCCAATTATGAATACTTTTTTAAAAAGTATTCATACAAAACGAAGGAGTCGGGCTTGTTGGCATTAAACAATGCAGCCAGGCTATTTATCCTGTTCAGTTTTCTTGTGCCACTTTGCGTTTCTACCGCATTTGGGGGTACGACAGGAAAAATAGCTGGAATGGTGGCTAGTGCGGAAACAGGGGAAGAACTGAGGGGAGCAACTATCCGAGTTCTGGAAACTCAAACGGCAACAATGACTGACCCGGATGGAGAATTTTATATCATCAATCTACCGGTTGGTGTTTATACATTGGATATCTCGATAATCGGATATGAATCAGCGATTGTCCGGGAAGTCAGAGTTTTAATGGACCTGACTACTCCGGTTGAAATTAACCTAGATGTCAGTCCGGTGGATCTTAACAAATCAGTGACAGTCTATGCTAAACAACCATTAATACAACGCGATAAGACATCATCGGGGGCGATTGTCACTCGCGATGATATCATGGCTCTTGCTGATGCCAGAGATGTCGGTAGTATTATTTCAAATATGAGCGGTTCTGTTGTCGGTGGCGATGGCGCGGTGCATGTTCGCGGCGGACGTATGGGGACATTATCATACTTCTTTGACGGATTCTCGGTTCAGGATCCTTTTTTCTCCACCATGGGAATGAGAATAGTCCCTGAAGCCCTGGAAGAGCTGTCAATGACTTCAGGCGGCTTGGCCCCTGAATATGGCGAAGCCCTGGCTGGTGTGGTCAACGCCATTACTCGCGAAGGTACCGATGAATTTCAGGGGCGTCTAAAAGTCTTCGACGGTGCCTCTCACACCTACAATGTTTATACTGGTGAATTCAGTAATCTTAGGCGAATTAATAATCATAACATTTCTCTTGATCTTTCAGGACCAATCGCCAGAATTGGCGAACGTAACGCCACCTTTTTCACCTATTTGGAATTTGAGCGCAATGATGGATATTTACCTCATAATCGGCACAAATCATATTCCGGAGTCGGTAAAATTGTTTCCTACCTGTCGAATAACACCAAATTGACATTTAACGGCGCCTACCATAGTTCTGACGAGCAAAGATATAATCACCGGGATAATAACCTTCTGTCTTATGATTTCAATCTTGATGGTTCCGGAAAATATGAGGATAAATCGTACCTATTCGGTGTTAAATTTGACGTTAACAAATCAGCCAATACAGTGTACTCATTCAAAGTCAATAAATTCAGAACGCAACGAAAATTGGCGCCGGAACATCTTTTTGATTTGTATTGGAACCAATGGCCTGGTTATTCTGAAGATGAAAACGGAGTTTATAATGGCACTATTCAGGATTCCAACTATATTCGTTCCCCGGAATACTATTACTGGGGTTACACCACAGGTGATGATTTTTATCCGGTCTATATGGAACGATGGTCGGATTATTCAGGCGCGAATTTTTCATTGCTGTCACAGCTTGACAAATTTCATCAGTTGAAATTTGGATGGGATCTGCGTCATTATGAACTGCATTGGGATACACGCCAATTTTTCAATGAATTACCATACGGTGAAACCTATACCGCATTTCCCTGGATCGGTGCGGCTTATCTGCAGGATAAAATCGAACTTAATGACCTGATCGTAAATATTGGCATGAGGTTTGACTATCTTAATTCTGACGCCGAATACTGGAATGATCCAATTGAGCATGATTATAAGAAAAACGCAAAAGCAAAATATCAGATTTCACCGCGACTTGGTATTTCACATCCGATCAGCGAAAATTCGGTATTGCATTTCAATTACGGCTACCTGTTTCAACCCCCTCAGGCCTCGATTATGTACACCAACCTGAAAGGCGAACTCGATAGCGGATTTCCGCTATTCGGCAATCCTGATTTGGAAGCCGAAAAAAGCATTTACTATGAACTTGGCCTGACTCAGTTGCTGAATAACAATATCAGGATGCAGATTACCACATACTATAAAGATATCAGTAATATGGTGGGCGCCCGCGAAGTTGTTGACGGCATCAATAATTATACCGTCTACATCAACTCCGATTACGGTTCAACTAAGGGCGTTGATCTTATTCTGGAAACGACTAATCAGAAACTGCTCAACTGGTCGCTCAACTACTCATATATGATTGCACGCGGAAACGCCTCCGACCCGGATGATTGGTATTATAATTATTACACCATACTCGATTTGGATGATCGGCCTGAAATCCCGACCCGCGAATATCCGTTGGCATTTGACCAACGACACAGCCTGTCAGCTGTTATTGATTTACAGGTGCCCAGATATGAAAAGCTGCGGGTATTAGGAAAGAAAATGCCGACGGCCTGGGGAATTAACCTCCTGGCACGCTATGGCTCAGGATTAGCTTATACCAGAACAGATAAGAATGGCCGACCGGTAGGTTCGCTTAATGATGAACGACTGCCTTCAACTCTTAGAATAGATTCGCGCTTTAATAAAGATTTCTATTTGGCACAAAACAGCGATAGATACATGACTTTTTATATCGAGGTTGTGAACCTGTTTAACCGGAAAAACGTTCGCCAGGTTTACACTTCGACCGGAAAACCGGATGACGATGGTTTTGATGTCCTGAATATTTCGAGCGCGACATATGAGGAAGAAGTGCTTTATCATAGTCTTTTGGAAAGAGATCCCCAAAACTACGAGCCTCCGAGGCAACTCCGGTTTGGCTTGGAGTTTAATTTCTAATGGATGAAAATCACGAGGATTTAAAAATGAAAATTGACGTTATAAAATCTGGTCTATTTGCTCTGCTATTATTGGGTTGGACTTTGTCTCCCATTATTGCGGCGGAGCAGGCGCCGCAGGCGCCACCCTCCAGCGTCATTAATCAAATCATCCATAATCAGGGGAATATAGGTTTGGCCGTTACAAATTTCGGCTATTTGGGTGATTATTATTGGGCAGGAATACCGTCGGGCAGATGGCCCGCGAACAGTACACACGATTACCTCGCCCAGATGGTGTTTTGGATAGGCGGCGTTAATGCCGCAGGTGATACGCTCCTGGCAAATACTATGGATGATTTTTATCCTATTCTGAATGTCGCATCGGGCAACAATGATTATCGAATTATGGTTTCAAACGACACCACAACTTATAATTATGATGCCTCTGATACAACCGGAGCTGGAATCGGTTTTCCCGCCCATGGCTGGAGAGTCTGGGATATCACCGCTCAGCAATGGGATTATAATCAAGTTTATAACAGCCTTTCATCGAGTTTTCAGCCGGGAGGAGCGGTTTCGGTTCAGGAATCAATTTGCCGATATGGCGACGATGCCTCCGGCACGCCCGTCTTGGGTCTTGAAATAACCCAGACAATAAGGCAATGGAATTATAAGCATATCGGCGATATGATTATAATTACTCTTGAAATTACCAACGCCAGCACCGAAGATTATCATGATGTCGCTTTTGGACTTTATTGCGACTTCGATATTGGCGGACCGGATCCAAATACGGGTGAAAATGGCCGTTTGGGCGATCTGGTTAATCATGATACCGATTTGGATTTGGCATGGACCTTCGACGAGGATGGATACGATCCCGGCTGGGGTCCTGGTGTTCGTACCGGATACATGGGAACGACTTTCCTTTCTACACCGGGCGATATCGGTATGACATCCTTTAGTACCGGACAGTGGGAACTGTTGCCGACAACTGACCGGGCACGGTATCAAATGATTGATGGAACTGAATTCGCTCAATCTCTTCCACCCACCGATCAATATTATGTGCAAGCGATTCGTGGTATGGATCTAGCCGCCGGCGAGTCTATTAGAATTGATTATGCTCTCATTGCCGGTTCCAGCGAAGATAAACTCAAATCGGTTGTAAATGATGCCAGAAATTTATATGCCAATAATTTTATATCTTCGCGTCCCCCTGATAACGCCTCTGTCCAGTCAACGCCACGCTCTAATAAAATCGCCATTTCCTGGGATAATACCTCGGAATTATCTGTAGATCCATCGAATAACTCAACAGATTTTCGCGGTTATAAAATATTTCGTTCAACTGACATGGGAAAAACATGGGGAAATTTGATTGAAAATGTGGATGGTTCCAAAGGCCCGGATTATGTGCCTCTGGCACAATACGAGCGGGACGCCTTTGGCCGTATTCCTCATACTTTCATAGATTCAAATTTGACTAATGGAATGGAATATTGGTACGCTGTCATACCATATGACAGTACCGCGCTTGAAATTGATTTCAACTCGGGCAGACCTGAAATCGCCAGTTATATCGTCTCTGCTTTTCCACGCGCAGAACCGTTGGGATATCAACATCCGGTTGAGACTATCGAGCATGCTTATTCCGGTAACTGGAAAGGCGACGAGGATGCCGTATCGCTCTTCGTCATTAATGATGCAGATATTACCGGTGACGATTATCAAATTACTTTCAACGAGGATTGTCTGGATATAACCTGGAATCTGATAAATACGACTACTGGAGATACCGTTCTTGGTGACCAAACGCAGACATCGGGTTTGCCAAATTCTTATCCTATTGCTGATGGTCTTCAAATAATTGTTACAGTCCCCACAGTAGATGAACACTACTTGCCTGAAACGGCAGAACAACTCGAGTTTTCAACGTCAGGAGTAGAGACAATATTGCCGGATTTCATCGAGAAATTTTATCCTGAAGATAATTGCTTTGAGCATTTTAGGAATGATATAGAAATCAGGTTTACCGATAATGGTTCATTTGGTTATGATTTCGGGGCATTGGTCTGGTATGACGCCATTGTTCAAGTACCTCTGCCTTTTGAGGTCTGGGATATAACGAATGAAATTCAACTTGATGTCTGGATCGTTGATTGGTCGGAAGACGGTGAATGGACTATCGCCGATTTCGATTGGCTGATCCTGACCAATTATCAATATGATAATGGAAATCTTCAACTCGAAGCTATCCCTGATTATTTTACATGGTTGGTGGAACTAAGTGATATCAGCGCTCCCGCTACTGGTGATATTTATTCGATTAGTGGCGTACCGATTGTCTCTTCCGATGATGAGTTTCTTTTCTCATCTGAAAAAATTATCGCCGGTCAAGTCTCAGCCAATCTCGATAAAATACATACTGTACCCAACCCATATATCGGATATGCCAAATGGGAAACCGGACGAGGAAATCGGAAAATGCAATTTGTCAACCTCCCCGATATCTGCACTATTCGAGTATACACTTTATCGGGGGAGTTGATTAACACTCTGGAGCACACCGACGGTTCAGGCGCCCATGACTGGAATATGCTTTCCGAATCGGGACGGAGCATCGCCGCCGGAGTTTATCTATATAATGTTGAAAGTCAATACGGAAATTTCAACGGCAAATTTGCCGTTGTCAAATAAAACGCCTGGGAGAAAGATATGAAAAAGGTAGTAATACAAATCGCTGTCCTTTTAATTCTGCTGGGCGGCATGAGCCAGGCCGATCAATTTAGCAAAATCGGATCGGTTGGCGCGCAATTTCTAAAAATCGGAGTCGGCTCCCGGTATCAGGGATTGGGCGAGGCATCCGTAGCAATCGTCAATGATGCCTACAGCCTTTATTGGAATCCCGCGGGATTGGCTTATATTGAAGGCAGTAACCTGACCTTTACCAATGTCAACTGGGTAACCGATGTTAATCTCAATTACGTTGCCTTTGGTACCAGGATTGAAGATTTTGGGACTCTGGGCATATCCGCGGCTCTTCTATCAATGGGCGATATGGAAGTTACGACTATTGATGAGCCCGATGGAACCGGAGACATGTTCACCGCCTCCAGTTTCGCTCTGACCTTTGGCTACGCTCGATTTCTAACGACTCGTTTAGCCTTTGGAGCTTCATTCAAATATATTTATGAAAAAATATATACTGAATCAGCTGGGGGCATCGCGTTCGATTTCGGCACCCAGCTTCATACCGGTTATAAATCACTCCGAATTGGAATGAACATCTCCAATTTAGGACCCAATATGGAGTTTTCTGGTCCGAATCTAAAAGTACCAATTGAAACCCAATCGGCTACTTCCAGAAACGGCGAAGTTGCGGTCGATTCGTATGACATCCCGCTGACATTCAGACTGGGTTTGGCGTATGATTTAATCAATGATCCCGACAATACCGTCACCATGATCGTTGAGGCCAAACATCCCAATGACCTTGAGCAGCAGGCGTCGCTTGGAAGTGAATACAATTACCGGGATCAGTATTTCCTGCGGGCGGGCTACAAATTCAATTACAGCGAACAGGGTCTGACTCTTGGCGGCGGCCTCAATGCGCCAATTGGCAGAAACAGTACTTTAGTTGCTGATTATGCCTGGTCTGATTTCGGCCGTTTTGATTCTGTTCACCGCTTTTCAATTGGTTTCAAATTCTAATTACGCTTAGATATATCATTAAAACCCCGTCATCTCGGCGGGGTTTTTTTGTGGTATTTTTCTTCTAATGCCGGCTGAAATCATTGCATAATAGTAAATGGGATTTGCATGCTTGTCCATTTAGAAAACCGCCGCCTCGCTAGCGCGAGGCGGCGGTTCTTATTGACAGGGGGGTTGGTGTTTTTATAATTTTTTCTTAACGGTTTTGGTTACTTTTCCAGCCTTGAGACAAGATGTACATACTCTCATTTTTTTCGGGACGCCATTAACTTTGGCGTGCACCGTCTGGAGATTCGGGTTCCAGCGCCGTTTAGTACGATTCTGGGCGTGAGAGACCGAATTACCGACTCCCGGCTTCTTTCCGCATATTTCACAAATTTTCGACATCAAAAACAACCTTTCTAAGCGTCGAGTGTATCATTTTATACTTAAATCCAAAATTGTCAAGAGAAATTTTAAATTTAATGGCTATATCTTTATCGGACTTTGATTCCAAAATCCATACTATCAAGGTAAAAACAACTCCTCTTCAAAATGTACGCTTGTATTGACGAATAGACCAAATATTGCTATTATAAGGCGGGAGGAGGAGGCACTATCATGCCGGCCAATCTGCCGCCGCAATATTATGAGCTGGAGCGAGTCTTTAAGGCCGAACGGGATCCCAGGGAAAAACTGCGTCTGGCTCAGGAGCTTCTGGCGATGATGCCTAAACATAAGGGCACCGATAAGCTGCAGGCTGATCTTAAATCCAAAATATCCAAGCTCAAAAAACAACTGATTTCCGGCGGAAACAAAGCCGGAGCGGCCAAATCGACTTCACTTGACCATATTGACAAAGAGGGCGCGGGACAGGTTGCTCTGATTGGTCCTCCCAACTCCGGCAAATCCTCGTTGGTTGACGCTTTGACCAACGCCCGTCCGATGATTGCCGATTACCCCTACACTACTCGCGAACCGGTGGCGGGGATGATGCCATATGAGACAATTCAGATTCAACTGATCGATACGCCTCCGATTTCCCCAGATATGTTTGAACCCTGGATGCTGGGAATAATCCGCAATGCCGATTTGATTTGCCTGGTTGCCGGAGTCGGCGACGATGGTTTCGAAGAACGGGTGCAGTATGTCTTTGATAAACTCAAAGAGCGGCGAGTAATCCTGACTCACGCTATCCCAAATCCGGAAGATGTGGACGATCCCAGCCTGGCATATAAACGAACGATAATCGCGGCCCATAAATTTTATGACGATGGGGGTGGGAAGCGTTTTAGTAGGTTTACCGAGCTCTATCCCGGATTTTCCGTCATTGGTACCTCGATTCTCGATGAAGAGACGCTCGAGAGATTCAAAAAGATGATGTTTGATAATTTGAATATCATGCGCGTTTATACCAAAACTATCGGGCATGAACCGGATTTTACAGATCCAATTATAGTTCCACCCGGTTCGACAGTCGAAGAAGCGGCTTTGATGCTCCATAAAGATTTTGCCTACAAACTGCAGTTCGCCAAAATTTGGGGCTCCGGCAAATACGACGGCCAACGAGTTCAAAAATCATATGTCCTTCGGGACAAAGACATCATCGAATTTCATATTTAGAAAGTTGGAGCCTGAAATGCTCCAGCCATATCGTATGATAACTATAGATCGTCGCGTCGTTCCGCATGGCGGAACTCCTCGCGATGACCGGTAAAGAGAAAAAGCCGAAGTTATCCACATTTTGTTTCATAAAATTCCTTATAATACGATGTATTTCTGTTGGTTACAGCAAATTGGCTTTGTTCTGTCATTTTTCAGGCAAAAGCCTGTTTTCAGCTGTCGCGCGGTTGACTTGGTATCGGTTCACCGCTTCTCCAAGGAAGCGACAGGACCTGTGCGAAACTTCTAAAATGGGTTTGTTTGCTCAGATTAACGTTTTTGGTCATATCAAATCGGTGTTGATTGTGGCAAAAGCCACTTATTGGCTGTCGTATAGATAACTTGGATTTTTCCGGCAGGGGTCGCTTGCGTGAGACCCGAAGATTCGTCACAACATTTGGGACGGGCTCGTCGCGACGAGCCCCTACGATTCCGTATATCTTTTTTTATATAATCCATACTACTAAACGTTGATTGTTTCGGAAACAATGGGGGATTGGTTGGGTAATTGTAATTATACGGGTGAGGGATTGTCGGAAAATTGGGGAAGGCGACAACTCGAGAGTTGTCGCTACGTAAAGTAACACACCGCGCCCCTGCGGGTGATGGCTTTATTGTAATTTGTTTCATTTTACATATGGTGATGATTTCGGAAATAGAGGAAAACAGGGTAGATAAATGCTATTTTTATATACGGAACTCGAAGGTGGAAATTCTAAATATTAGCAGGATCGTGGCGGTCCTGCCCCACTGGCGCAATAGCAATTTCGCAAAAAAAAAGGCCGATATCAGTCGGCCTTTTGAATTCTATATCATCAGATCAATTTACGGACAATCAAAACATGGTGGCGGGCCGCCTTTGAAGACGGTGCTGATCATATATACCGCATCGCCAACATTGCATTGATCGTCGCAGTTGGAATCGCATGCTTCAAATGGGTAAGGGGGGGGACCGCCTTTAAAAACATGATTAATGACAAACACCGCGTCCCCAACGTTAACTTCATCATCACCATTGGCGTCGCCGCATTTAAAAGGACTTACCAAATTAACAGACACTATCATTCTTGTCTGCACATCCGGCTGCGGGTCAGCCCAGGGATTAAAATCAGGATCATTTGAGCCTATATCGATATAAAAATCATTCCGACCTTCCTGTAAAGCGGTGGGATCAATTTCAAATGCGAATATTGTTGTATCTCCCGGACCAAGAATTTCAGCAGTAGTTTCATTGCCGGACGGCGGATTGTACCAACTTACCCAGCTTGGCGGTATTTGGCTTTCAGCATTTTTGTTTGCCTTTGGAGGAGTACCGGCAACGAGTGTAGCAGTATATTCAAGCATCTCGTAGCCAAGGTTGGCAATGGCGGCACCGTTAATAAATCGGAAAACAGGTTCGGTTTCAGTGGCCAAAATTGAATCGAGAGATAAAATGATTTGGGGAATATGCATTCTGGGCCGATAAGTTTGCTCAACCGCAAAGGCATACAGATAAGCATAAAAATCTCCTGAGGCTGGAGTGCTCCAATCGCATGTGACGACATAATTCTTACCGTCAGAGCCATGGGCAATTGCGGTTGCCAACGGATAATCAAGATGATATTGTAGCAGGAATTCACCGGTTTCGGCGTCGTGTATCCTCCATCTACCATTACGCGTACCTGAGAAGATGTATGGATCGCATGTTAATGATGGAGGCATTGGAAGATAATCTGCATTGGTATCAATGTCTTCTTCCTGCCATACAATTGTGTTAGTCTCAATATCGACAGCTTTTAAACCCAAATCTGATTGCGGTGAAGGATAATCGCTGCCGAAATAAGCAATTCCATTATAAACCGCGGGAGTAGAATACAGTGAACGCCCCATCTCGTAATCACTCCATTGCTCTACCCCGAAATCGACATTGAGATTAATTCTATATCCATCATGCCCATTATTGGCCTCCGGGAATCCGACATTGGCATGGGCAAGAAGATTGCCTTTATAAAAGACCGGACTGGATGTAAATCCATCCGAAAGGGTTGATTGATTGATATTTCTATATTCCCATTGCATGGCCAAAGAACCATCGGCGGATATAGCCCAAATTGATCCCGGTCCGGAAGAGCCTGATGCGGTGCCAAAAAAGAGTAAATCCCCGAATAGATCAGAATGTCCAAAACAGGGGGAGTTCCAGACGTTGGCGCCCACTGAATAATAATTAAGAACATAGCCGGTATATTTGTCTACCATATAAATACATCCGTCCTGAGTTCCAAAAAATACGTAGTCACCAACTATGACGCTATGTGCCCAACGAGTCGCACCGTGAGAACTGCATGGAAGAGGATCGTCGGACATTAATCCTTTTGCCCATATAATGTTTCCAGTACTGCCATCCGCGCATATAAATCCGGCGGCCGACCCAGTTCCAAAATAAATATAACCGGTTTCTAAATCTACGGTCGGGGCGCTTCTCGCTTCACCTAAGAATAAATTGGAATAACTGGGATGAGTATAAGCACTCCATATAAGTTCGCCGGTCAATAAATCATAGGCATGAATCCCAGCATTTACAGATGTTATATAAACAATGTCATTAGCGATTACCGGAGAAGCAAAACGAGGGTAGTCATGTCCGGAAATTTGAGATGCCCATTGGCGAGTGAGACCGGTAATATCACCCAGTTTTATTCCAGAGCGGGATGTACGGCCGTAGTCGTGCGCATACGTGGGCCATTGGTCATTGGGATCGCAGACATCCAAATCACAGTCATTGGATGTCGAACTTTCCCCTTCCGACCAAAGCATAAGATGATCCATACCCTGGTCAACAACCAGATCTTTCCAGCCGACCCCCCAATCATTATATAGCGCACAGGCACGGGCCGATGAAGGATTATCCGCCCATATTCCAATTGTTCCCCATCCGATATATTCTGAAAACAAAATACCGGCAAAATATGGACCATTGACACAAAACGGACTACTGAAATAAATAGTTAAATCGAATACCATGCCAGTTGCCGGAATTGAAACGTCTAATAATGAACCGGTTAAAAGAACTTCACCCGGTTTGGGACAACCGGGCTCAGAATAATCGACATCCCAGATCATTACTCTTATTCCATTCAGATTAATAGAGGAGGTGGTCACATTTAGTAATTGCATCCTGACAAAATCTACTCCAAAAGGATAGGTATCAGTGCAGCCCTGTTCTGATGGATCCTGGTAAACGGCATAGTATTCGTTGCCGGTGTACCAATTAAGATAATAACCATTTATTGGCCCCTGGAATTTACCCGTGCATCCCGCCGCTGATGATTTATTTTGCTTATCGCCTAAATCTAGGATATTGGAGGTGATGATTTTTTTTGAAGATGTTTTTTCGGGTTTTTCCGAATCGATTATGAAAATTTCATCAGCTGCCCAGATATTGGCTGCGCCGATCAACATGAAAATGATGGCAGTGAATAGAGAAATGGACTTTTGCATGGATTTCTCCTGATATATGCGCTTTTCAGGTCTATCATTGATATTAATTAAGTGCCTTTTTGCCCCCTTATAAAGGTGTTCGTTCGAAAAATAAAACTACATAACCTAAAATACCGATTATGGGCCAATTTGTCAACGGAAAAACGCACAGTACTCTGCTTCACAGAAACAGGTGGCATTCTCATTAGTAAATGGTCTGAAGTCCCATAGATTCTATTCTTGCAACTGCGACAGGGAAACATGACAAGAAAAATGTAACAAAATTGTACGATTTTCGTTAATTTCTGATTATGAAGCAGCCTAAATTACATACTGAAAGAATAATTCTGAGGCCGTTTGAACTGTCCGATGCCGGTGTCGTTCAGAGACTAGCCGGTGAATTTGAAATCGCCGATACGACTATTCTAATTCCGCATCCATACGAAGACGGGATGGCGGAAGAATGGATTTCCACGCATCAACCGCAGTTCGAAGCGGGGGAGATTGCCAATTTTGCGATTACGCTGATCGAATCCGGGGATTTGATCGGCGCTATCGGGTTGGTTATTAACCAGCGACATAATCATGCCGAGATGGGTTATTGGATCGGTAAACCATATTGGTCAAAGGGGTATTGCACCGAGGCGGCTCGTGCCATATTGGAATTTGGTTTCACTGAGTTAAGCCTGCATCGCATTCATGCGCATTATATGACGCGAAACATCGCCTCCGGGAAGATTATGGAAAAACTCGGGATGACTCGGGAGGGATTGATGCGGCAACATATCAAAAAGTGGGATAAGTTCGAAGATATAATTTTGTATGGGATATTGAAATCGGATTGGGAGCTGGCGGGCAGTTGAATTTAGTATTGCATGCCAGGCTTTGATACGTGATGCATAAAGGGGCAGACGAGGACGTCTGCTGCCCACGAACGTGATGTATAAAGGGGCAGCGAGGACGTCTGCTGCCCACGAAAATATGTGACAAAAATCCCAGCATAGGGTTTTAAAAATTCGTCTGATGGCTATTCATACCAAAGCTTTTCTGGTAAATTTATTTTTAAGCTGAGGATGAACAAATTTGCCGTTTTTGCGAATCAGTTTACCATCAAACCAGATCTCCCCGCCGCCATAATCGGGACGCTGAATGCAGACCAAATCCCAGTGGATGGCGGATTTATTGCCGTTATCGGCTTCATCGTAACATGCGCCCGGAGTAAAGTGAAAAGAACCATCGATTTTTTCGTCAAAGAGAGTATCCATCATTGGTTCTTTAATCATAGGATTGACTCCGATGGCGAATTCGCCGATATATCTCGCCCCGGCGTCCGTATCAAGATGCTTATTCAGTTTTTCGTTATTATTAGAGCAAGCGGCTTTGATGATTTTCCCGTTTTTGAATTCAAAGCGAATATCGGTGAAAAGGCTTCCTTCGTAGAGAGAAGCGGTATTGAAAGAGATGACTCCATTGACGGAGTTTTTTACCGGGGCGGTGAAAACTTCACCGTCGGGGATATTGAATTCGCCATCGCACTTGATGACATTAATGCCCTTGATAGAGAAAGTCAGGTCGGTGCCTTTGCCTTTGATATGAACTTTGTCGGTTTTTTTCATCAGTTTCACGAGGGGATCCATCGCTTTTGACATTTTGGCATAATTGACGCAGCAGACATCGTAATAAAAATTGGCAAATTTCTCTTGCGGTTGTTTGGCCAGTTGCGCCATGGCGTAATCGGGATAGCGAACTGCAACCCATTTTTTACTTTTGGTTATGATGTTGGACATAACCGGTTGATAGAAATCTTTGCGAATCATTTGCTTCGTTTTTGGGGGAATGTCGGTCATCTCGAATGGATTATTGGCTCCCGCAATGCTGATGTAGCAGTCGCAATCTCGAGCTATTTTCTTAAAGAGTGACGCATATCGCTTGAGCTGTTTATCATTCATTTTCAGACAGAATTGTCTCATATAGGCATCGTCGGAAAACATCCAGAACGGGACGCCGCCAACCTCGGTTACTTTGCGAATCAGGCTAAAACCCAAATCGCGGGCGCTGTCGCCTTTTACTGATATGACAACCAGTTCTCCTTTTTTCACTCGGCAGGAATAATTGACAAGGACGTCAGCCAGTTTATCATTGCGTGGATCATTCATTGGGATATTCCTTATAAATAGATTTTTTAGTTTACGGTTCTTAATCATGTCGAATTTATAATAATCGCATATAGATATCAAGGCGTTACATAAATATTCTTATAATTCGTATGATGCTATAAAATTAAATGCAGAATGGGAAAAATACAGCTTTGCGATTTCTTCGGTGTTTGATATATTTATCCAACAGCGAAAAACTGATATGTGATTAGGAGGTTTCATGCATAATAGTCGCTTTATCCGGTACTTTGCGTTAATTGCGTTTTTTGTTTGCCTGGTATCATGTGAGTTTAAATCGAGCACAAATATTTATTCATACCCTGCGGCTCATACCGTGGATGTCGTCGATGATTATCATGGAACTCTGGTGGCAGATCCTTATCGATGGCTGGAAGATTTGAATTCTCCCGAAACTCGGACCTGGATTGCCGCAGAAACGGCAATTACTGACCAATATCTTGAAAATACGGATCGCGAAGAAATGGGAAATGAATTAACCAAGAAGTGGAATTATGTCAGGTACGGTGATCTCAGGATTGAAGGGGATTGGTATATATTTGAGAAAAACGAGGGTCTTCAAAATCAATATGTTTATTATAAACAAAAATCATTTTCGGACGCGCCGGAAGTATTGATTGACCCCAATACTTTGAGTAATGACGGTACGGTCGCGCTCGGATCAATGTATTATTCCAATGATGGTTCGCTGGTCGCCTATACAGTTTCACAGTCGGGGAGCGACTGGCGGGAAGTGCGCATCCGCAATGTGGCGACCAATGAAGAATATGACGAGACAATTAGATGGACGAAATTTACCGCTATTGCCTGGATGAATGATAACTCAGGGTTTTATTATGGCCGATATCCGGATTCCAATCTAGTTGCACTCGAGAACCGCACTCTGGATAACAAAGTTTATTATCATAAACTGGGGACGGATCAGGTCGAAGATGAACTTGTTTATGAAGATTCTGAAAATAGGGAACTGGGATTTGACCCCTTCATTACAGAGGACGGTATGTACATAGTGCTTAGGGTCTGGCGGGGAACGGATGTCGAAAATCGAATATATTATTTGAGGCCGGGGAAAAGTGAGGTTATCAAGCTTATTGATCAACCAGAAGCCGAATACATTTTCCTGGAGAACATTGGCAATAAATTTTATTTCTTGACGAATAATGAGGCGGCCAATTACAGGATAATCGCGATTGATATAACCAGGCCCCAAAAATCGAAATGGCATGAAATTATACCGGAAAATGATGATGCCATACATTCGGCCAGGATGATAAATAATCATCTGATCGTTAATTATATGCACAATGCCTGTAGCGTGCCAAAGATATTTGATCTGAAAGGAAAATTCATTCAGGATATTGAGCTTCCTGTGGCCGGAACAGTCTCCGGCGTTAAGGGGAATAGAATGGGAACGGAAATGATTTATAGTTTTCAATCATTTACCTATCCCCAGCGTTTCTATCACTATGATTTTGAAACTGGCGAAACCATACTTCGATTACGAGATGATATTGAAATTGATTCCGATCTTTATGAAACGAAACAGGTCTTTTTTCCGTCGAAGGATGGTACCAAAATACCGATGTTTATAGTTCATAAAAAAGATTTGGAAATGAACGGCAATAATCCGACTATTCTAAATGGTTACGGCGGATTTAATTCCAGTTCAAGGCCATATTTTAGTCATACATATTTGTATTGGCTGGAAAAAGGCGGAATATATGTCAAAGTAAATCTGCGCGGAGGCGGTGAGTTTGGCGAGGAATGGCATAAGGCCGGCATGCTTGACAAAAAGCAGAATGTGTTTGATGATTTTATCGCAGCCGCCGAATGGCTGATTGAAAATAAATATACAAGTACACCAAAGTTGGCGATCTGGGGCGGAAGCAATGGAGGATTATTGGTCGCGGCTTGTATGGTTCAAAGACCAGAACTTTTTAGCGCAGTTGTTTGCAGCGTTCCCGTGATTGATATGCTTCGCTATCATAAATTTACGGCCGGAAGATATTGGACCGGCGAGTACGGCAATGCCGAAGAAAACCCGGAGCATTTTGAATTTTTATATGCCTATTCGCCGTTGCATAATATAAAACCGGGGATGAAATGTCCTCCGATAATGGTAACGACTGCGGAATCGGACAATCGCGTCTATCCGGCCCATTCATTGAAATTCGTGGCCGCTATTCAGGCGGCCGATGGAGGAGATAATAGTATCCTTTTGCGGTATGAATCAAAGGCCGGTCATGGAGCGGGGAAGCCAATGACAAAGCAGATTAATGAGAAGGCGGAAATTTTTGGATTTTTATTCAAAGAATTAGGCATGTAAAAATGATGCGGCGGTATCTCCGGTCATGATACCGCCGCTTTTTATTTATATTTATTAATTCATTCATTTCTCGATTTTCCTTGCAAATAGAAATACCATATTTATCTTAGTCCGATTATGGCCCTCGGGATAAATAAAGTTTCAATAAAGACAATTACCTTTTCGGCAATCGTAATGTGGGTCGGGTTTTATGCCTGGCGGATAATGTTTAATAATTTCGCGGTTGAGGTGTTTGATGCTTCGCCCACCGATGTCGGCATCATTCAGGCTGTACGCGAAATTCCGGGACTTCTGGCATTTGGTGCAGGAGCGCTGGCGATCTATTTTACTGAATCCAAAATTGCCTCGCTGGCTCTAATAGCGATGGGGTTAGGACTGCTATTTTGCGGATTCTCACCTACTTTGGTGGTATTGGGATTGGCGACCGTTATGATGTCATTCGGGTTTCATTATTTTGAACCGGTAAATTCCTCGCAACTCCTGGCATTATCGGATACCAATGAAGTCGGTAAAACACAGGGTCGTTTACTCTCTAATGAATCAATGGCCGGCTTACTTGGAGCCGGGCTGGTACTCCTGATGACGCTGTTTATTAGTTTTCGCAACTCATTCATAATTTTCGGCAGCGCAGTAACGTTAATCGGTTTGTATCTTGTTTTGGCCCTGCCGCCCAATCGAGGCAAGCAGGAAAAAAGAAAGATCAGGATTAAGAAAAAGTACTGGCTATATTATGCGTTGTCATTTCTACGCGGGTGTCGCCGCCATATTTTCACGACATTCGCGATTTTTCTGCTGGTGAAAAATCACGATCTCAGCATCACCGCAGTATCAATGATAATGCTGCTCAATAATTTCATCACCATTTTTACCAATCGTTATCTGGGGAATTTAAGCGATCGTTACGGAGAGAAATATGTCCTTGTGGGATGCTCGTTCTTTCTGGTATTTATTTTTTGCGGATATGCCTTCGTCAGCCAGTTGTCGATGTTAATTGCCTTATATGTCATTGATAACGTCCTGTTCGGATCATCCATTGCTCTTAAATCTTATATCAGGAAAATCTCCACTGAGGAAGATTTAACCGGATGCCTATCGTTCGGAATGACTTCCAATCATATCACGGCAGTTGTAATCCCGATTGCGGGCGGAGTTATGTGGAGCATGTTTGGATATCAGATAACTTTTTTGGCCGGTGCTTTCATTGTCCTTATAGATTTATTGCTGGCGCTGAAAATGCCGGGTAAGCGAGTGCTGTTGATTGTTTCGAAATAATATAGACTTCGCCATGGTGAAATGTCATCCAGAAAATATTTCTGAGAAAATGCCGATAAAATAAATGTCATGGAAATTATTAATTGTGGATAAGGAAAGACTGAGGTACAGTTGATTTGAGAAGGTTAATAAAAATGCCGGCTGATATTTTGGATATCGGGGATAGGGTAGATATCAAGAAGTCGAAAAGTGATGTATTGCGGGAGCAAAAGGATGTTATGAAAATTGTCAAAGAGGAATTTGACGATATTATATATAACTCGCATCTACATGACGACTTTGACATCGTCATTGACGAACCAATCAAGATAGACGTTCAAACAAACCAGTAAATCTCTTTTTCATATTTCATTTGCGCATACGATTTCCAAGTATTTCCTTATAACTAAACCATAAGGGGTACTATCATGAAGAAGATTGCCTGCCTGTGTGCGTTTATTGCTGCGTTTGGATTAATTGCGCAGTATGGATGTTGCGGAATTGACTCCGAAGAAATAACGGTTAACAATGTTAAAAATGCCGAAAAAATAATCGGATTGAGTTTTGAGCCTGACGAGCGTGATTCCATGCTTACTGACTTGTCGGATAATTTGGAATCTTATGCCGAAATAAGAAAGATCGAGATTGACAACTCGGTTCCGCCTTCGCTCTGGTTCAATCCTCTGCCGCGGAATTTCGAAATTAATTATAAGCAGGAAAAAGTAAAATTCAATCGACCCAAAAACGTAGTTATGCCTGAGAATATCAAGGATCTTGCCTTTTATTCAGTCGGTGAGTTGGCGGAATTGGTGCGGACGAAGAAAGTCACATCGATCCAATTGACCCGGTTGGCTCTGGACCGATTGAAAAAATTCGATTCGGATTTGCATTGTGTTATTACTTTAACCGAAGATTTGGCATTGACCCAAGCCGCCCAGGCTGACAAAGAAATTAAATCCGGGAAGTATCGAGGACCATTGCATGGTATTCCTTATGGAACCAAAGATTTGTTAGCCGCGAAAGGATATAAGACAACGTGGGGAGCGATGCCTTTTAAAGATCAAGTTCTCGATTATGATGCGACGGTGACAAAAAAACTGGAAGCAGCGGGAGCCGTGCTAGTGGCAAAACTATCTCTGGGAGCATTGGCCTGGGGCGACGTCTGGTTTGCCGATACGACGCGCAATCCGTGGAATCTGGAGCAGGGTTCAAGCGGTTCGTCGGCCGGGCCGGCATCAACCGTGTCGGCCGGACTGGTGCCTTTCGCGATCGGTTCGGAAACATGGGGCTCCATTGTTTCGCCTTCGACTCGGTGCGGAACGACCGGCCTGAGGCCAACCTATGGCGCGGTCAGTCGAGCGGGTGCGATGGCCCTGAGCTGGTCGATGGATAAACTGGGACCGATCTGCCGCACCGTTGAAGATTGCGCCCTGGTTTATGATGCCATTCGCGGAACGGATGGTATTGATGTATCAGTTGTTGACGCGGCCTTCAATTACAAACCAGAAATAGAATTGAAATCGTTAAAGATCGGTTACCTCAAGAAAGATTTTGATAACGACTCGAGTTATATGGGGCATAACAATAATGCTCTTCAGGTAATGCGCGATCTGGGAGCGGAGTTGATTGAGATTGAACTCCCCAATCTTCCTATTATGTCAATGTCAATAATTCTCAGCGCTGAAGCGGCTGCCGCCTTTGATGAATTGACACGATTCAATCGTGATGATTTGCTGGTCAGGCAGATAAAAAATTCATGGCCCAATTCTTTTCGCAGCAGCCGGTTTATTCCGGCCGTTGAATATATTCAGGCCAATCGCATGAGAACACTGATGATCGAGGAAATGGCCGATTTGATGAAGAACATTGATGTTTATATTGCGCCTTCGTTTGAGGGAGATAATCTCCTGTTGACCAATCTCAGCGGACATCCTTGCGTGGTTTTACCGCACGGATTTGATGACGAAGGCTCGCCGACAAGCATTACTTTTATCGGAAGATTGTATGATGAAGCAACTGTTTTGGCGGTGGCGGGGAAATTTCAGAACGCAACTGATTTTCATTTGAAGCATCCGGAGAGGTTTAAGTAGAATTTATAATTTCGGGAAAATGACCTCTGATTAATTTGATTCAATAAACTAATTATAGAGATTATGCAAACGATAAAGGCGGGATGTCCGATAAGACAACCCGCCTAAGATGTCAAGCGAGATGCCATCGCGACTTTATGGCAATAGGGTATAAGCGGCCAATTTGCTGTTATACAGTCGCGGCACAATCAGCAGATTTTTCTCGGGGATGAAAGTAATATCGGCTGTGAACCTGTCGATCGCGTTGGTGTTTATCAAAGGTGTTTTTTCTCCCGCTAAATTGACGCGAAAAATCCTTCCATAAAAGTCGGATATTATATAATTGCCCTGGCCATCCGGCGTTATTCCATCCATCAGGGCTCCGGCGCCAAGGCTGACAATTGGCGTTACTTCCTGTGTTTCAATATTGATTGATTTAAGGCATCCATCTCCGGTACACCCAACCAATAAGCGGCCGTTGTCATAGAGTAATCCGTTAGGTGAGATGATATCATCGGATTGAAACCAGATTTTAAATTCCTCATTATCAGATTTATAAATAATGTTCTGATCGCCATCAGAAAGATATCCGATGCCATTTTCATCGAGAGTGAAATCATTGGGGAAGGCTGGATTTGGAATTGCAAAGCGATTGAGTATTTGACCGCTTTCTATATCAATCTCGGCCAGGTTGGTTCGCTCGACCGCATATAATTTATTATCAAACATGGCTAATCCGGTCGGCCTATTTAGGCGAGAGACCCATTTCAATTCCTGAATCTGACCATCGAGAGTGATTTTTGATATGAATTCCTGACCGGCGTTGTAATAATTAGTGATGTAAATCAGTTCTTTTTCTGTATCGTAAACGGCTGATTCCGGCATTCTAATTTTGTTTTCAATTTCCCAGGTTTTTGTAATTCCCTCAGCAAGAAAAACGGTATCGGCGTCACGGCACATAAAACCCCAGCCGCCGAATGTTTCGATAATGGCAAAGATGAGTTCGTTTTCACCCTTTTTGAGAGGCAAATATACGGCGTCATTATAACCGATGATGCCTAAAAATGACGGATCGCGACCCTGATAGGTGCTGACTCCCGCAAAAATCAATTGGTCGTTCAGGAAAATTTTTACCGCATCGCTGTAACCAAATGTAAATTCTCTTACTTGATCCTCAGCCGAATAGATACTTGTTTTTGCCCAGACCAAATTGGCGTCCATATAATTCCAATTATAATACCGGCAAATATCAACCAAACCGTACGGGTCGCATTCGATGCTTTTCCATGTCAACTCGATCAACCCAAGTTGATTGGGTGTCTTTTCGTCATTGATATCATATTGACTAACTGGTTCAGATAATTCCCATTTCTTAATGATGCCCAAAATGGGTTCTTTAATCGGCATTGGATCAATGCGGACATTGGAATCAAGAGTATAAGAGAAATTTGAAAAATACGAGGTCCCGTCAGCAGGTCCGAAAACGCCAATCGAACCCTTTCGTATTCCTGATCTTAATTCCGGTATTGAGAGAGCAGGTTTTTTATCATCATCTATAAATAATATGGCCTGGGTTCCTTTGATAATCATTTTTAAATGAATCCATTGATTTACTGGAATGGTGGCCTTTTCAGTATATCCTTCACCGGCGTAAAGCTGCCACCCGGAAACACCATTTATTGTAGGCGAATATTGTAACACATCCGAATATAGAGCTGAACGGTGAGGCCTGACGTAAAAACGCTCATAGGTCTGTCCCTGAACGCGGAATATGATTCCCGGGTATGATTTTTCGCGATCTGTTGTCACTGCAATATCAAATTCGATTATCCCATCTTCAAATTCGACATCTTTCAGTACAGCGATTCCTTCAAAAGCCGTTCGCCCCATGTGCTCGGCAACTGCCCCACTCAGAATAGTCCAGCGGTTTGAATCAAAACCTGTTGTTTCCGCATAAGCCCATTTATAAAAGGCACTTGTATCAAAAATAATTAGAAGAAAAACGAAAACAAAAATTCTACGAGGATAATGATTTTTCAATTTTAGCTCCAGGCGCTATTTGTGCAACAAAGTTTTTTCAATTCCTTTAGACGCATTATCGTCTTCTTTGTTTAAAAAAGACGAGGCCATAAAATAAAAATATGGCGCATTTTTTAGAATTTTTTGAAAAAAATCATAGGTAATTACCGAAAACTCAGATTCGACGTATCAAGATTCCTCGGAACTATCAGCAAATTTCCAAAAATCTAAAGAAAAATGTCCAGTATCTGGACAAAATTAAAATTAGCGTAACTTATTTTTAGATATATGGATAAATTGTTTTGGCGTGCGAAGCTTATTAAAAATGTATATAGCATAAACAGTTTCGAGAATTAGATTTGGGTCAAAAATATAAATCATTGATTATTAACGAGTTAGATTTTTGATTAAACTGGTATAAATTTTGCTGGGACTTTTGCAGGTAAAATGAAAATTAACTATATGGAGGTTAAAATGAAAAAGGTTTTGGTGTTAGGGTTTGCGTTTTGCCTGCTAAGCCTTACAGCCCCGTCATTTGGTTACAGTTATTTTGAAATGATTGGCGATAATGATGGTTATGGATATGGTTTGGCTGACAATGCTACGCTGCCGGCGACCAGTCATCCGTCGGGTAACTGGTTCTTTGATAACCGTTCCGCGGCCGAAATGGCTGCCGCGAATGGCGCTCAATTTACCGATAACGAACCGACTTATGTGATTAATGCACTGTTTAGTTTCGCTCCGTTTGCTGCTACAACGTATACCACTGCGATGTTTACAATTGATGTGGCCGGTATCCAGACTTCCAGTTTTGGTCAGAGCAGACTTTGGTTTGACGGCGTTGAAGTTGCCGGCGCTTTTGCCGGAGTTGAATTGGGCGTTTGGGGCTCTCAGGTATTCACATTTGCTATCCCAGTCGCAACCTTAACTGACGGTATGTTAAGTGTTGACTACGCTGGTGGTAGCAACGATGCGACCGCGATCGATTTCGTATCAATCGATATCGTTGCCGTTCCAGAACCGGCTTCAATGGCTCTTTTGGGACTTGGTTTGCTTGGGACTGGTTTGGTTCGCAAATTCAAAAAATAACATGAGTTCGAATAGTGAGAAAATACCGCCTTTAGGGGCGGTATTTTTTTTGGATATTAAGTTTTTGCTAAAATTGTCAATTATTTTTCTGTTTTTCCTCAGACAATAATTAATTCGAGTTTTCCATTCTGAAAGCGTTCAAAGTTTGAACAGTAGCAAAACCGCTATAAGTTATTACAGTATAATGATATAGGCGATAGGCGCAGTCAGGGTCAATTATATTTGTCGAGTAAACATACAGTTTCACAGGCCAATTTTAAGCTAAAATTTTAAGTTGTTGATTATTAACAGTTTAAATGTTCGATTTAATTGGCATGGGTTTTGCTAGTATTATAATTAAGTAAAATGAAAATAAAATATTTAAGGAGGCTAGTAATGAAAAAGGTTTTGGTATTAGGATTTGCACTTTGTTTGCTTAGCCTGTCCGCCCCGTCATTTGGTTACAGTTATTTTGAAATGATTGGCGACAATGATGGATTCGGATATGGTATAGCCGACAATGCCACACTTCCGTTTTCTGATGATCCATCAACGGGAAATGGCTGGTTCTTTGACAATCGTTCTGCGGCCGAAATGGCTGCCACAAACGGCGCCCAGTTTACTGATGTCGAGCCGCATAATGTCCTTAGCGCCACCTTTAATTTTAGCCCATTTGCCGCATCCGCGTTTCATGAAGGCACATTCATGATTGATCTGGCCGGCATTCAGACTGCTGATTTGGGTCAAAGCAGACTCTGGTTTGACGGTGTTGAAGTATTCAATGCTTTTGCCGGAGTTGAAATGGGTGCCTGGGGCTCTCAGGTATTCACGTTTTCTCTCGGCGCGTTAACTTTGGCTGATGGCATCCTGAATGTTGACTACATGGGCGGTAGCAGTGATGCATCCGCAATTGACTATGCGTCGCTAAAAGTTGTCGCCGTTCCTGAACCGGCCTCGATGGCTCTTTTGGGACTTGGATTGCTCGGAACTGGTTTGGTTCGCAAATTCAGAAAGTAATACGAGTTTAATGAACGTTAAAATGCCGCCTTTAGGGGCGGCATTTTTTTTGGATATTTTTTTCTAAACATCGCTGGATTATTTTTTTAGGTTTTCCTCAAACAATTTATATATGCGTCTATATTCGTCGATCCAATTCTCTTCCTTCCGGAAAGTATGTCCATCGAGAGGGTATGAAGCCAGCTCCCAATTATCCTTACCCAGTTCGATTAATCTCTGGCAGAGGCGGACAATATCCTGATATTGAACATTCCTGTCGAGCATCCCGTGACACATTAATAGCGCACCTTGAAAACCTTCGGCATAATAAATAGGCGAGCTTCGAATATAAGCGATGCTATCCAAATGGGGGACATTCAGGATATTGGAAGTATATTCATGATTATAATGAGCCCAGTCGGTAACAGCGCGGAGGGCCGCCCCGGCTTTGAAAACTTCCGGTTCTTTAAAGAGTGCCATAAGGGTTAAGAACCCTCCGTAAGATCCGCCGTAAATCCCGATTCGAGTTGAATCGACGCCATAAGTGGAAATTAGATATTGGGCGCCATCAACATAGTCATCCAAATCTTTCCCGCCCATATTACGATAAATGCCCGTTCGCCAATCTCGCCCGTATCCGGCGCTTCCACGATAGTCAACATCAAGAACGATGTAGCCGTTATCGACCAGTAAATTGTGAAACATGTATTCCCGGTAATAACCACTCCACCGTTTGTGGGCGTTTTGCAAGTAGCCGGCGCCATGGACAAACATTACCGCCGGCGCGCCGGGGTTCAGGTTGTCCGGCTTATACAATCGGGCATAAATAATCATGGAATCCCGGGCCATAAATGTAACTATTTCCGGAGTTCTCCACGGATATGTTAAAAATTCATCGGTAAGAGAAGAGGTGATTTTTCTCATGGGTGCGCCGGGATTATTTTCCATAAGGTACAATTCAGGGGGATGAGTTGGAGTTGAATAAAGAATGGCCAGAGTTTTTTCATCTGGTGAAATAGAGATATTATAGCCCCCGCTAAGCGTCGAAATGCGCTCTCGGTTGCCACCCAGTAATTTCATCCGATAGAATTGTTGTTCCCCGGGGTGAATTTCATTCGAGATAAAATACCAATATTCTTTATATCGAGACATTTCAAGATCTCGAATTTCAAAGGGACCTGAAGTCAGTTGAATTTTCTGACCGGAATTTACGCTGACAGTATAAAGATGCGAATACCCTGTTTCCTCCGATTGGAACCAAATTGATTGATTGTCGGGGAGCCATCCGATACTCCGTCCATACCATCCATCGATTCCGGGTCCCCCGATCCAGGCCTCATCATGTTGACGGTCGAGCAATTTCAAACTTCCGTCGGATAAATTTAAAAGCATAATCCAACGGTCTTTATTGTCCAAAGACATTATTTCAACGACGGCTTGCGTGCCGTCGTCAGACCAGACCGGGTCATAGATTATAATTTCACGTTTCAAAGGCCGGTTGGCAGTATCGGAAAGGGAAGGATAATCCGCATAATACTCCAGCTGATCAAAAATGCCGGGAATACTATCGGTTTCGACATAGTAAACAGTGTCCTTCCCAATATTATAAATTCCAAATTCATAAGTTGATCCCGGCCGTCCAACCTTGGTACGAGAATTAATATCCTCGGTAAAGCCGCTTCGAGTAACATAGTTTGGAACGATTGTTTCCGGGGATTCGGAAGGGCTTAGTGTTAGGCGAAAGGTAATAAATCTCTCATCCGGGCTCAAATTAAGATTTGATTGTCGTTTTCCACCCAAAAATATCTTGTGTGGTCGGTCTGAGTTTTTTTTGTTACGAGATTGATTTACTTTTTCATCACTCTTATTTTTCTTTTGAAATGATTGAAAAAGATTTTTTTGCTGGTCACTCAACCACTTTTCGTGTTCAGATTTTCCCCCTCCTCTCTGTTTACTTTCTGAATCCTCCTGGAAATCGGTCAATTGGCGGACAGTTCCATCATTAATGTCCCACATGAAGAGATTACCATCGTTCAGGTAGGTTATACTTAATTCATCATGCGTGAAACGGGGACTGGATTCACGGCGGACAGTGTTTGTGATTTGTAAAGTAGAATTGTCCCTAAGGTTATATAAGAAAATATCGCCGTCACGTTCATATAGTTTACGTTTTCGATTTTTGTCATAATGACCATAACGGGACGGCTGGGCGTCGATTTCATCCGAAGAAACTATATGGGGTTTATTCCCGTCGATGTCTATAACATACAAGGAGTCTTCGTTGGAATTTTCAGGATTCCAACGAAAATAGACTCTTTTACCATGTTCGCCCCAGTAAGCGTTCTTAGGCCAATTTCCCATCCAGGCGCGATCGCGCATGATTTTTTTGACCGTTAATGGGGCCAACTGCGTTTTGGTTGATTTTTGTTCGGCAAATGCTGATACAGCCATTAACCAGAACATGCTGCCAAGGACAAGTACTTTAATAATTCTCATTAATACACCTTTGAATTGTACAATGATTCGAATTGTAAAATACATAATCTCGTTTCAGGCGGTTTTGAATCGAGCCGCATGCGAAAGATAATTATAGAAACGCCCCGTCCATGAATGCTAAGTTAAGACGTAACTGTTTAGAGTCAAGAGATTTAAGGAGGTTTTTTATAATTTAAGGGGCTTTCGAATGCGGGACACAAGTTCGGATTTAAGAAAGGCAAAAAGGACAACCAATTGAAGAATTGAACATACTACAAGTTGAGGAGATTTTTAAAAAAATGGGATGCTTCAAATCCCGGAATTATTTCTTTAAAATCACAGATCTGCAAAGCCGCGTTGTGTATCTAAAATATTTTATTCAATTAAGGATTTAAGGGGACTGGTTACTTTTGGAAATTGTAAAATGCCGACTAATTATATCCGATATTATTGAATTCAGGGAAGAAAATTGGTTGCCTGAAAAAATTAATGCCCGATGGGCAAAAATAAAACACTGAGCACTTGCATATCAGAAATTTTCTTTATAGTTTAGCCATTTATGACCGGTCAAGTGCGGCCGATCAATGACCGGCTCAAGAAGGAGCTGTTCGAGTAATTAATCGCTTTGGCTTTGTATCAATTCAAGGCTAAGGGGCACCATTGAGCTGTGTACAAATGAGTAAAGTGAATTTTAAAACCAAACCGTTCAGACATGCTTATCAAGTCTTGAAGGGGTTATGGAATTAAGGAAGGAAATAAACCATGTTGGAATTGAAAAAAGGTGACGACATACTTGCCGTCGTCGGCGGAATTCACAACAAACGGGAAGCTAATGCGTTATTTAAAAAAACCTTGAACAAGAAAACACTTGATAAACTTTCGAAGATAAAAAATGAAGAAGCTTTGCTCAAGGTTGCGAACGCGATTGCCATGTGCAAACCCAAAGATGTATTTATCAATACCGGTTCCAAGAGCGACGCAAAGTGGATCCGCGAATATTCTCTCAAGAAAGGTGAGGAAAAACCGCTGGCCATGAAAGATCATACGATACATTATGATCTGGCCAAAGAACAAGGCCGCCTGGTCGCACAGACTTTTTATATTGTCAATAAGGGCGAGAAGCTCAGCCCACTGGCCAAGAAACTAGACCGTGCCGATGCGATGGAATATGTAAAAAAATATATGCCCGGGATCATGTCGGGCAAAACCCTGATGATTGGTTTCTTCAGCCGCGGCCCGATCGGCGCCGTTGGTTCGATTCCGGCCATTGAAATCTCTTCTTCAACATATGTAATGCACTCCGGAGATATTCTATATCGCAATTGCTATAAGCATTTTGACGCGGAAGTAAAAAGAAAAGGGATATTTTATACGAATGTTCATGCTGAGGGCAACAATACTATCGAAGATCTTCCCAATGCCCGAATCCTGATGGATCGCAGCTGGTTTACAACCTTCTCCACTTTTTGCACTTATGCCGGAAATACTTTATTGTTGAAGAAAGGCAATCACAGGTTTTCGGTTGATTATGCCACTTATTTCAGGCATGGTGAAGAATTATCCGAGCATATGTTCATTACCGGCATCAAAGGTCCGGGCGGCCGCGTAACTTATTTTGCGGGCGCGGCGCCATCAGGATGCGGCAAAACCACCAGCGCGATGGCTGGAACCGATTTTATTGGCGATGACCTGGCCCAAATCTGGATTGACAAAGATGGCACTTGCCGCGCTGTCAATCCGGAGCAGGGGATTTTCGGCATCGTCGCGGATGTAAATAAAGAAGGCGATCCCCATTTGATGAAATGTTTACGGGAAGAAGGAAGCGAAGTTATCTGGTCCAATGTCCTGATTGATAAGAATAACAAACCGCACTGGACCGGCAACGGAGAAAAACATCCCAAAAAAGGAATTAATTTTCAAGGCGAATGGTTCGAAGGCAAGACTGATGAAAATGGAAAGCCGATTCCGCTTTCGCATCCCAATTCTCGCTGTACTTTGCGCTGTGATCAGATCGCCATTTACAACAAGAAAGTCGGCGAAAGCCCGAACGGCGCTCCGGTAAAAGTATTTACCTATTCCGGACGCGACGCGGACACTATGCCTCCTATCTGGGTTTCGAAAGACGGAGATGGCGGCGTTCTTATTGGAGCTTCGATCGTGTCGCAGGCAACAGCGACTGAAGTAGGCGCGACCGGCGTTAAGCGTCAACCCTGGGCCAATGCTCCGTTTATTCCGGGATCACTGGCTGATTATATGGATGCCCAGATGAAATTTTTCAGCAATCCGAAATTCAGCGATGCTGGTCGTCCGATTATATCCGGCCTGAATTATTTCCTGACTCATGAAAAACGAGGCAGTAGTGGGAAAGGCCTTCTTGGTGAGAAAAAAGATGTACCGGTATGGTTGAGCTGGCTGGATCGTTTTGCTCACGGAGAGGTCGAAGCCATTGATACTCCGATAGGTTATATTCCGAAATATAAAGATTTGAAAAAACTCTTCAAGGAAGTCATCAACAAGAAATACTCTGAAGAGCTTTACACCATGCAATTCTCGCTGTATATCGATAATATTATTGCACGGATTGATTTGCAGGATGAAGCCTACACTAAAGAGGGTGGCATTCCCAAAAAGTTCTTTAATTTGCTTAAGGAGCAAAAGACCGCTCTCGAAGCGCTCAAGGCGAAACATGGTTCGGTGGTAAAACCGCAGGACCTGTAAATCTGACGAGAATTATGCTTTTGGAAAAAGGCGTCCTTATTATGCCGGGACGCCTTTTTTTAATTAATTTTCCGCAAAGCTATATTTGAAAATAGCAATTAAGCGTGGGTACCGGCTGCGAGAGCTTTGCGTCTTTGGCGGTCAACGCCTTTCCACCAATTCCCCACGAACCGCTTTTCATTTCCTCAATTACAACAGTGGTAACTTCGCGCATATTCTCGCCTTCAATGGAGACCATCGCATCGGTGAGTTTTTCAATAATTTCCCTTTTTTGGGTGTCGGAAAAGACGCCTTCGATTAATTTAACTTCAATAAATGGCATTTGATTTACTCCTTAAAGTAATGTTAAAGATATATATTTTTCTTCGCTAATTAAGCACGTTGGCGTACCTTGCCTGAGTAGTACGATTCGAGATTGATTAGTATTGGATATGATTCTCGGCAAAAATGATAATGTTGCCGGAACAAAACACCGTGAAGTCATCTGAAGGCTGATATAAAATCCAACCTTCTTCCATTATTATAGTTTTTATAAGCTGGCGTTGATTGCAAAGGCCGGATTTTCAGATTCAATCATCATAAAGGAAATGGCCAGCCAATTATTGGCATTCCATGATGCTCCTTCGTGGTAGGATATGCCGTCGTAACTAACAAACAGGCTGTAATTTTCAAAAATACCAGCAGTTGCTCCATATAGTTCGAAAGCCTCGTCAGCATCAGGTAATAGCATAGCAGCTCCGGCGCTAAAACTCAAACTGAAGTTTGAGTTTAGGTTTATTGATTTCAAAAGCTGGGTATAGATTGACTGGTCATTGCCGCCGATTTGAACGCTGCCGCTTCCGATAATTATTCCGGGGCGCCAATTGTCCTTTTGTTCAATTAGAGGCTGGACTCGAACGTTCCAGATAAATTTATCAGTTCTGACAGCGTATCCAATACCAGCGTCCAGCCAATTGAAGATTCCGTATTTCATATTGATGACCATACGCTCTTCGTCTGCATCGGGGATGGCTAATACGGAAGTCATGATCGAGTTTTTGGCGAGGAGAGCTCCCTCGCTGTACCCCGCTCCGGAACATACCGGACAGTTGGGACCGCATTCCTGCGCGAAAGATAAGTTAGAGATCAAAATCATTATTAGAAAAATGAAAATCCATATTCTCACAATTATTTTCCTTCCTTTATGTTTTATTCAAATCTCGGATGGACTTAGTTGTCATTTATTCGCCTCACTTTAGGCGCGAACCATCCATATAAGACCGGTATCAGTATTAACGTTAAAAAAGTGGATGAAAGCAACCCAAATACTACTACTATAGCCAGCGGCCGCTGGACTTCCGATCCCATCCCACGGGACAATAATAAAGGTACCAATCCCAAAATCGTAGTCAGGGCGGTCATTAAAACCGGTCTAAGCCTCAGCAAACAGGCCTGCATAATCGCTTCATTTATTGATGTGCCCCGGCTCCGCAATTGATCCATATAAGAAACAAGGACTAATCCATTTTGAACAGCGATGCCGAAAAGAGCTATAAATCCAACCGAGGCGGGAACGGAAAGATATTCGCCGGTAAAATACAGTCCCAAAACTCCACCGATTAAAGCCAGTGGAACATTTATAAAAATTAGCGAGGCGCTGCGAATGGTTCCGAATGACATATAGAGCATCAGAAAGATCAGTGCGAAAGTAACCGGAACAATGATTCCCAATCGTTTCATTGCCCGTTCCTGGTTTTCGAATTGTCCCCCGTATTCAAGATAATATCCGGATGGTAATTCAATATTCTCTTTCACCAGATTTTTGATATCGCCCACGACTCCGCCCATATCGCGTCCGCGGACATTGGCTGATATGACCCAACGGCGCTGGTTTTTCTCGCGGTTAATTTGAATTGGGCCATTCAATGTTTCAACGCGGGCAACCTGAGAAAGCGGCAGAAGGATTCCGTCGGTAGATTGGATAAGTAAATTTTTTATCGCTTCGGGATCATTACGATGCCGTTCATCGAAGCGGACATGAATTCCGAAACGGCGTGTATTCAGGAAAATATGATCAATGACTTCTCCGCCAATTGCCAGTTCAACTACTTCAAGGATATCAGAAACGTTGACACCATAACGGGCACATGCCTCTCGGTTTGCGATAATCTGTACCTGCGGCTGGCCAAAGCTTTGCTCTATAGAAAGATCAACTAAACCCTCGACAGATTCAATAGCATGTTCAATCTCCTCCGCTTTGGAACGCAGTATATTCAGATCCTCACCAAAAATTTTTATAGCTAATTGGGTCCGAACGCCAGAAAGTAACTCGTCAAACATATTTTGAATTGGTTGTGAAAAATTGAGTTTTATGCCGGGATATTGAGAGAGTTTTGTATTGAGGGCTTCGATTATTTCAGCCTTGGAATCATATTGATTCCATTCTGCCTTCGGTTTAAGCATAATCTGAATGTGGGATGAATTGACCGGATGCGGGTGACTGCCCGCTTCGGGTCGGCCGATTTTTGATATTGTCTGATCAACTCCGTCGAAATCAATTATGAGTCGTTCGATTTTCATTATGGTTTCGGTCGCCTTTTCGAGTGAAATCGAAGGCGCCATCGTAATATTTATTTGAATGATACCTTCTTCAAGAGTAGGAATAAACTCGGTACCCAATTGTGGAATAAGAGCCAGCGATCCTCCGAAGATGACAAGCGTAATGACGACTATTAGTATTTTCTGACGCAGGACAAAATTCAATAAGGGTTGGTAGGCGCTTTTAATGAAACGAACAACGACAAACTCAGGTTTTGTTTTCTTGCTAAGCAGAAGCGATGACAAAACGGGGGAAAAGACAAGGGCCGCAATTAGTGAGCCAAACAGGGCGAAAGTAATTGTAAAGGCCATCGGTGAAAACATCTTGCCTTCGACTCCTTCAAGAGTGAATAGCGGAATAAAAACGATAATAATAATTGATACCGAAAATATAATCGGGCGCATAACTTCGCGGCAGGCGATATTGATAATCTTAAATTTGCTCTTGTCTTTATATTTTTCATCGGATAAATGACGATAAATGTTTTCAACGATAACGATCGAAGCATCGCCTAACATGCCAATCGCAATGGCAATTCCTCCAAGAGACATAAGATTGGCCGACATGCCCGCCAAACCCATAAATATAGCCGCAATCAGGGCGCAAACCGGTAACGCCAAAGCAACGATAAAGGCGCTTCGGGCGTTTCCCATAAAAAGGGCCAAAACCAATATTACCAAAATGGCGCCAAGCCAGAGAGCGTCGCGCACGGTTTTGACGGCATTGTCAACAAGGGAGGTCTGGTTGTAATAAGGAACCAGCTGAACACCTTGCGGAAGCGATGCCTGGACCTGCGGTATCTTTTGCTCCAGTTCGCTTATCACTTCGGATGTATTAGTGCCGAATAGTTTCATCACTATTCCGGCGACGACTTCATCGGTTCCATTGCGGGTTACCACTCCGCGGCGAATTTCTTCTCCATAATCTACTTCGGCGACATCTCCAAGTCGAACGGGTGTGCCTCCATATACTTTTATTTGTACATTTCGCAGATCTTCTCGTTTTTCCATAAGACCGATGCCGCGCACAAGGTATTCCTCCGAACCCAGCACCAGGAACTGCCCGCCGGCATTGCGGTTATTGTTGGTGACAGATTCAACAATATCATCAAGACCCAATCCGAATTTATTAAGTGCGAATGGATCGATTTTGATTTGATATTGAAGAACATGACCGCCCATTGACAGTATGTCCGTCACGCCGGGAACAGTCTGCAATTGATATTTTACAATCCAGTCATTTACTTCCCGGAGATAAGTATTAAGCTGTTTACCTTCAGTATTTACAGAATTGTCGGCGGTTAGATAATACATATATACTTCACCGAGGCCGGTAGAAATCGGCCCCAAGCCGGGCGGTTCATGCATTTCGGGAAGGTCAGAAGAAACCCCTGCCAATCTCTCGGACACTATCTGGCGGGCAAAATAGATGTCAATAATATCTTCGAAATAGACATATACAACGGCCATGCCAAAAGCCGAAGTGGATTTTATTAGCTTTACGCCGGGAAGGCCGTTCATAGCCGATTCGATTGGAAAAGTTATCAGGCGCTCAATTTCCTCGGGCGCCATACCATGGGCCTCGGCAAAGACCGGAACCATCACCGGAGATATGTCCGGAAAGGCGTCGGTGGGCAGGTTTTGGTATTGATATATCCCCACGCCGATAATGCACAAAAGAATAACGACAATGAACAGTCGGTTTTTCAAAACGCTATTAAAATAATTTTTCATTCGGCCAACTCCCCTCAATGCCCATGTCCGGCATGTCCGCCCAATGAACTGGTGACTAATTTGGCTTTCAATTCAAAGGCGCCATTGGCGACGTATTGTGCTCCCTGCTCGAGACCGGAGAGAACTTTTATATATTTGGAATCGTATTCACCGGTTTCAATGCGGGTTATTACAAAATGCCCGGGACCTTCAGCGACAAAGACAACATTTTCGTTATCAAGAATCTGAACAGCATCTTTTTCGATTAACAGTCCGGGCTGTCCATAATCGGTTGTGACAACGGCATGAACAAATGTTCCAGGACGCCACTTATTATTCGGATTGGGTAGCACCACCCGGGCAGTTATACTACGGGTATTGACATCAACGATGGGTGTGATGTATTCTATCGTTCCCTCTGCGTGAATATTAGAACTAATTGACTCGATGGAAACTTTCATATCCGGTTTTACGCGATCAGCATCCCTGGGATATACCGCCAGATTAACCCAGACCGTCGATAAATCGACGATAACATAGATACTATTTTCGGCCGAAACGAATTCACCTTTGGAAATATGGCGCATAATTATCCATCCCGAAATCGGGGATTTAATATTATATGCGCTCATGCTTTCATTGCTCTCAATTACAGCGAGAATATCACCTCCATTGGCGTAATCCCCGACAGAAAATCGAGCCTCGCGGGCAATACCCTCAAAACGAGGGGAGATGTGCACAACCTGATCTTCGTTGAATGTGATTTCCCCCGGAAGATTGAGGGAGTTGCCCAGGCGGCCTTTAATGACGGTTGAAATGCTTATGCCCGCCATTTCTATCGCCTCCTCGGTTAATTCAATGACTTCCTCATCTCCATGCTCATCATGCTCGTTGCCCTCAATTTGCTCCGCGGCATGGTCATGACCATCATCAACTTCATCGTCATAATCATCATCATGATGTTCCGGGTTCTCCCTCAATTCATTTTTCTTATGATCGTCATCTTTTTTCTGATCATGCTTATGCTGGTCAGTTTGATTTTGGATAAAAGTTGTAGTATCGGTCAGGGACAGGGACCAAAATGCGAATGTCAGAGCGGTCACTATTAAAATCAGCCGAGATATAGATAATTTTGTTGATTTCATCTTCATATCCTCTAGTTTTTTATGCTTTCAAGGGGAATGCCTATAGTTCTTTCCACTTCAATCTGCAGTTCTTTTATGTTTAGAAAGATATCATTTTTATCGAATCTTAGACCAATCAATGCACGTTTGCCTTCCAGGAGGCTTGTATAAGGGATGCGTCCGGCGTTGTATGCCTGTGTCAGGGATTCATAGGTTCTTTCTGCAGTGGGCAGGAGGAGGGAATCTATCATTTCCATTTTTTCATCCAACTGTACTATCTTTCCAATTTGAGAACGAACGGTGGACGAGACTCTAGCTTTTTTATCATTTATCTCAAGGTCCAGCGCATTTATTTCGGCTTGAAGTCCGGCTCGCGCGCCCTGATTTCGATTAACGAAGGGGAGAGGCAGGGACAATCCCATAATGAAGGAGTTGGCTTTATCGCCCTGGAGACGCTTGATTCCCCCGCTGTAAGTTATGGCGGGATTTGCCTCGGCGCCAAGAAGTCGACTTTCCGAATCTATCATACCTCTTCGAAATATCATCTCCGTAATTTCTCTACTCGAATCGATAGAAATATCAAGCCCAGCGATATTTTTTAGACAATCATGTTTATCGATGCCGCAATTGGCGACAACAATGCCACTATCACTAGCGTTCCAAAGCGCCGATAATTCCAGGCTTGCGTATTTTCGGTCGCATATGGCCTCGTTTAATTCCAGTTGGGCACTTTGCAATTCAAGTTGGGATAAGAGCAATTCAGATTGATGGACTGCCCCAATCTTATTTCGATTCTCAATGTCACTTTGTATTGACTGTGATAACTCAAGCGCTTCCTGAGCCAGACATGCCTTATCCTGGGCATGAGTCAGGCGGAGATATCGCAATTTAGCGTCCAGAAATAAATCAAAAACCGATTTCTGATTGTTCCATCTTGTGTATTTTATGTTTGCCTGGGCATGTTGTTTCCGCGCCGCACGCTGTCCAAAAAGCTCAAATTTCTGCGATAGGATTATGGTCATTTCGGTTTCTTTGAAACCGGGAGCGTCCCACCCAAATTCCTCAAGTTCAAGATTTAATTCAGGATTGAACCGAAGTCCGGCCTGACGCAGGTTCCCCTCGGATGATTCAAGATTCCATTTTAAAGATTTCAGGATTGGATTATTTTTCGCCACAAGTCCTACAATATCATTGAGCGACAATGAATCGTAATTGACATGACGAGCATCCGCGTTCTCGAACGGCGACTGCCATTGAGCCGGGGATGAATCGGCAAAGGCCACACTTCCCATTAGCATCATGGCGACAGCGGCACAGCGGCATATCGCTCTTTTGTAAATTAGGTGTTTTAATCTCATGAATAATTCCTTTGGTGTCTCTATTTGCCTTGTTGTAAGTGTGCTCGAAATATTTAGTTCAAGCACATTATACTAAGTCAGAGTTCTTAAATTTTGTTGAAGATAAAATCAGCAAATTAGGATAGATAATAATCCATAATTATCTATTCCGGGATCAATGAGGGGATTGGCAGAATTTATAAATTTGTCATAATCAGGATTACTTTTCAGGGAAGTATTAATCAATAAAGGAATTCCACAAGGATTTATTATGTCATTCAATAGTGATGCACCAATAATGGGAGCAGTTCTACTAAAACTATAAAACGCGATTAACGGAATATCCGTGCAATTGCCGCAATCATGGGCACGCGATGATCCATGAATCGCGGGATTTCCGGGCGACAAATAAGTTGAACAATCGGTATGGCAGCACGAATCCTTCGCCAACTCAATCTCGAATTGATTACTGCCTCCTACGCAGAGAACATCGCCGACACAGGATGCATAATTCGCCAGAAATAAGGCGGACAATATGCCCCAACATATATAATCGCGGAACCGTTTCTTCATCGCGCCAATATAACAAAAAAATGGACTCTGTCAACCCCTGTTATGCAACTTGTTGAGGGGTATGAGGCAAGTCGAAAAAAGCTGTAAATTTTAATCTTTTGAGTTTTTGAATTATGGTAATTTTTCACAGCTGCGCAGATTATTTGTAGTCAAGATGGGCTGTTTTCATCCTTTTAAGTATCCTTCTGGATCCTGATATTAGCGAAGGATATTCAAGGATATTCTTTGAGTCGCGCTCCTCGGTGATATCGGCCAGCTGGCGCCGAAGTTTTTGAACTTCCTCATCCGAGGCCTTCATCTTGCCCAAACCCGGAAAAGCTCCCCCGGGATCGGCCGCCAACTGCTTCTTCCAAAGATAAATCACATTGACATGAAAACCAAGATCGCGAGCTATCTCGGTCGCTTTGCGACCGCCCTCGGTTACTAAACGAACTGCTTCAATCTTAAACTGACGGTCATATCGTCGCCTACGTTCCATTCAGACACCTCCTTAAGATATAAAATACACCTTAACTCCGTGTCCGTCAAATCGGGGGAAGGGCAACTTGATACTTTGTTGAGGTATGTCCTGTCAGGTTGCTCGAAGTAGCTAATGTGGGCACCGAGATCTTCGCCGCCATAAGGAAATTGCCAAGAATCAACGACTACTAATCATCTTAGCGTACCGTGCCTTGATTCACGCAATCCCAAAAGGATCATATTCTGCTTGACAAATATAGTACTATCTCGTACTATACTATATAGAACTACCTAACTGGAAGGGCGAAGAAAAAATGAGCGGTAATGATGCAAGACAGGATTGCCTTGAGTTAATGGAAGCAACTGATATTATGTACTTGTCAACTATCGGAGAAGGCGGTTTCCCTTACATAAGAGGCGTTATGAATCTAAGAAATAGCAAAAATTACCCCGACCTGGTCGAAGTATTTAACCAACATCGCAATGACTTTCAAGTGTACATTACGACTAGAACATCCTCCAACAAGGTCAAACAAATCTCAGCCAATAATGCAGTCAGTGTTTACTATTGCGACCCTGGAAAATACCAGGGTTTAATGTTGGCAGGTCAAGCAGAAATTGTCTCAGATTCGAAAATGAAGCATAGGCTATGGCAGGATGATTGGAGAGCATTTTTCCCAGATGGCAAGAATGACCCCGACTATTCGATCATTCGTATTAAACCCGCATTTGCACAAGGTTGGTGGGAGTCTGCAACCTTCAGATTCGAATTGGCTGGAAGAATATGAAGAAGCAACCTGAAGGCGGATTTCTGATAGGCAAGATACATCGACTGGCACAGAGGATACTCACAAGAAAACTCAAAGACTATCAAATCAATCTTATCAATCCAGCTCAGGGCGAATAATGTTTGTGGTGTGGCGGAAAGATGGTCTTTCAATTAGCGATCTTGCCAGAGAGACATCTCTTGGCAAATCAACTTTAACAAGCATGCTCGACCGTCTGGAGAAAGCAGGTCATCTAAAACGCATTCCTTCGCAGGATGATCGTCGAAAACTGTTAATCAGGCGCACCAGGAAAGACAGGGCGGCTGAGGAAACATATAAGGCGGTATCAAAGAAAATGACTAAGCTATTTTATAATGGTTTTTCGAAATATGACATTGATCAATTTGAAAGATACTTAAAAAGAGTATTAGACAATCTCACATCTTCTGATCAGCATTGATATGATGTTTTTACTGCCGCACGAACTGTGTTATGTCTGATGTCTTATGAAGTTTATTTTCAGAAAGGAGTTATTCATGGGTAAGGTAGGTCTTGTCAATAACATGAGTCGCAGGAAGTTTGTCGCTGCAATAATGCCTGCGTGCGGACTTTCATGTTTAGGTTTTGCAGATTTATTAGCAAGTGGAGGAACAGAAATGTCGGATCAGGAGGAACCCAAGATGCATAAATTTCAAAAGGACTATTGTCAAACCTATGAGAAGGCGTTCGAGTGGCGGTATGGATACTACATCGAATACATGGAACGGTTTGCCGAATATCTTGGCCGGGATAATTTAATCCGGATGATCAAACGGGCAGTCGACGATAGTAACCCGCCTGCCCAAACTGCCGACCCTGATTTTTCCTTTAGCAAATGGGTTAAGGGGGGCAAAGACGTATATAAGAATATGATGACTTGGGACATAGTTGAGGAATCGGAAACTGTCTACGAAATGAAGGTCTCGGAATGCCTATGGTGGAAGATATTCAAAGAACACAATGCTACCGATATAGGCTATGCGTCCGTTTGCTACACGGACTTCTCGTATTGCCGGATGGTTCATCCAAAACTTAGGCTGGAACGCACCAAGTCACTGATGGAAGGGCATGACTGCTGTAACCATCGCTGGATCTTTGAAGGCTGAGTTTCAATTGAAAGAGACCATATTGATTAGTGGCCGATGCGAAGGTGATTTGCCTGGAATACGGATCACGGATGATCTATATCAGGTCGTCGAGTGTCGGGTTATGAGCCTGTACAGAAGTCCAAATAGTAGAAAGCACCAGACACTAAGAGGCAATAATAGCAACAACTTAGCTTGAGCCTTTTGTCTGGTGTTTCTCTTATTATCTGGTGTTTTGGCTAATTCTGTTAGAAAAATGTTAGAAAGAGGTGTATGTATTCTTGGAGACTTATATCGACTAATGGCAGCGACATTTTGTACTTCAGACACATAAAATTCCCAAATTATTGAATAACTCTATGATTTGCCTCCATTCATCTTGTTATTGATAAAATCCAATAATATATTATATTTAAACAGCTTAATGACTCTGGGAAACAGTCAGTGGCAATTAAGTTTATCCCAGGAGGTACATATGCTCAAGCGTTATCTATTATTTGTTTCAATAACAATTTCACTTATTTTTGTTTTCATCGTTTCAAATGCTTTTGCCGAGCTGAAGGAGGAATGGCACATTCATTATACCTCCGAAGCTGACATCGAAGATTATGAGGTAGACCAGAATGGTAATATCTACCTGGTCGGGTGGGATCGGGAGCCTGGCAGCTGCACCGATTGGTTTATTCTAAGCTACGACGCCAGTGGCGAATTCAGATGGATGAAAACATATGATGGTCCGGACGATCCGGCCGTTGATTCTCTGAGTGACTCCCATACGGACGATGCATTGGAGGTGGAGATCGGACCCAATGGCATGATCTATGTCGCCGGCCGCTCATCAATATATATAGCAGGAAGCGAATACCCCGATGATCTGTACGGTTATCCCATGATCATTGGCTATTCATCCCTTGGTTCCCGTGTCTTTGAGGCGTTTCCTGAGGGAGACCCCGATGGCAATCTCGCCATGAACTACAACCAACACACCGATATGCTTGTAGATAACAACGGCTTCGCTCATTTCAATTTTGGCGGCGTGGCGATCTCTACTCAAGCGGGAGAGGCTACATTCTTGTATGATACCGACGAGATCAGTAATGGGGCTTTTAAGAAGTGGCATTCTCTACTGGGTGTGGATGGAGTCGGCAACAACTACTACGCAGGATATGATAATACGGACGAGGGTAGATTCGCCGGCCTAGTAAAACTGTCCCCATTTGGGGGGGTTGTGTGGAAGACGATGACGGACCTGGGCATACGATCATGGTGCATGGCCGTGGATCATATCGGCCATGCATATGTCACAACCAGTACAACACTGACTTATACAGGCGGACTGATACACAAGTTCGGTCTGGGAGGCGGTATTGAATACAGTATACCGGTGCCGTTGGACCAGGCTATTTATCAGATGAAGTGCGATAATGCCGGTCATTTGATAATAAACGTGCAAGGACATCTCTATGTCTACTTATCTGACAACGGTGCCCTTCTGTGGGACGTGCCCAACGCGTACTTTTTCCAATTGGGGCCGGAGGGCGACATCTATGTATCAGGCATTAACGGTGAGACGGCCCGCAGGTTCAAACCCGACGGCACCATGCTATGGAGAGCCAGTGACATTACTCTATATAACGGGGATAATATTTATCAATCCCAATTCCGAGTAGCCGAGAATGGCTGCATCTATCAGGCAGGATTTGGGGGAAGCGAAATATGGATAGAGAAACTCTCCCAGCCAAAAGTTTTCACAATCAAAGATATCAACAACGACACGATTCCGTACGCTAAATTTACGATGATGAAGGTCACCAACGATAAGCCGGATTACACCGAAGACACGCTTGGTACGTTTGAAACCGATTCACTGGGCAATTTCCTGTGTGACTATCTTGGCGTTGACAGTTTTCTCTTTGTAACTGATGAATATGATATTGAACCGGATACTATCGTAATCGGCGATACTCTTAAATTCTCTCGTTTGGTAACCGACTTAGCCGCAGTGAAGCACTCCAGTGGGTTAGGGACAATGTACAGTCTACATCTGGACAATATCAAGTTCGATGAATTGGGCGCACTTGAGTTCGACACCCTTGATGGTGTGCGGCAGGAGATCTTTATGGATCACACCGAAATCCGCTATAACCTTCTGGTCTCGGTCGAGTGGGATGCGTCATGGTGGTATCTGGCCGGTTTGCAGGAGAATTTCCGTAGCATGTCGAATTACCTGTACGATGTCACCGATGGTCAGATGCGCGTGGATACGGTAATGATTTATGACAACGCCGACCACTGGCTGGAGGCCGATATATGGAGATACGCCAGCAATATGGAGCATGCGCGGGCCAATGCAAATGGAATATACAGGGTCAACGATGGCAAAGTGTTCATGCCCCGCATATGGTATTATGATGTTAGAAACCGCAGTTACTACGACCATCCGATAGACATCGATGAACCAATTGATTACCGTACCCAAGCACACGAGTTTGGCCATTACGCCTTGGATTTCTATGATGAATACTTGTATCTGGATCCAACCGATCCCGATTCTGGATCGTTCGTGAACGATCCTTCTCTCCGCTGCCCTCAAGTTGCCATGTACGGGTTCATGCAAAGTCAGTTTCCGGGCGCCGATCCGTACCGATCTGAAATGTCGAGTATTCTTCACTATCAGGAGACCGCTTGTAAGAACACCGTGCAGTTCAGGCTGAACAATTCGTCCTGCTGGGATCATCTGGAGTCTATGTTTGAGCGTCTCTACGAAGCGGACACTTTTTACGTGCCGATCATCATGGCCACCGATTCGGCTCGGGCCTCGTACCCCGGTTCACCTTACTGCCCGGGTCCGAACAATGACCTGATCAGCGCCGATGCGCTTGACTACGACGTCGGCGCCAAGATCGTGTTCCCGATCTCACCATCCTCGCCCGCCGTCGGCATAATGGATGTCGACGCGGAGATCCGGCAGGGAGGGAAGCTCGTGCCCAACGCCGAGGTTGATCTCTACAAACCTAACATTGATATGACCTGGCGTACAATCAAGCAGGGGAAGACGGCTGACAACGCGAGGATCATAGTCCTTGGGGCAAAGGCCGGTGACGAGATACGGTCGGGTGGAACCAGAATTGTGTTGACCAAATCAACGCAGGCTACTCAGGAGGAGTGGCTCTACGGTTCAGCGGTTGTGGATAGCGACAGTCTGACTGTTGATCTGGCGGCGGTTGACGGTTATTTCCCTATGATATGCGAAGTGGTCTTGAGCGATACTTCCGGAACGTACCGCCTGGTAAATCAGACTGATTTCCCGTTGGAGCCGTCATTGATTTATCGACCATCAGGTGGCGGCGAGTATGCTTACGGCCCGACTTCAATTACTGATGGATATGAAGTCTTTATCGAGGAACGTTCTGGTATTTATGGAACAATCACAGTTGAAGCTGAAGATAATTCAGCCAATAACTTCTTTTTTATAAATGATTACACTTTTGCAGAATTTACGCCCGGCGCTGCGAAAATCGAGTTATTTGGACCTTCGGGTGGGTCACAGATTCTCTTTAATGATAGCAACGAGACTATGGAACAGGCAATGTTCCTGAGTTCACCTTATACAATAATTAGAACCGGTTTGACAGAAGCCAATATCCAGGCGAGTAAGACTCACTGCTTATCGGTCTATCCCAATGATGCCATGACTGGCAACGGTCTCTTCCGAGTCCTTTATTCGGAGGCCGATATTATTCAACGGGGCGGGTCTGCGGATGATGAAACTTCATTAAAAATATTCAGGTGGGCCGATGCGACCACCGGCTGGCAAGAGGTCGGTGGCTCAGTTGACACAGTCTTCAATCAGGTGGTCGAGACAGTCTCGGAACCGGGCGTTTACGCCGCCTTCACGACCGATGCTTCGGTTGATGTCGATGACGAATGTGGAGACAACTTGCCGTATCGGTTCGAGCTGTCACAGAATTACCCAAACCCATTCAATCCTGTGACGACTATAAGTTACAGTTTGCCGAGGAAATCGGCTGTTTCAATTGAGATATTTAATATCCTTGGACAGAAAGTCAAAACGCTGATTGATGAGACCAAACCGGCCGGTGATTATCAGATAACTTGGGATGGTAATGATTCCAATGGCGCTAAAGTCTCAACAGGTATTTATTTCTACCGCTTTCAGGCTGGAGATTTTGTCGAAACGAAGAAGATGATACTCTTGAAATAACGGAATTTTTAATTAAGAACATATGGGACAGAGTAAAAATCTGTCCCTTTTCTTTGTCCATAAAATCCCAATAGATTCTTATTGTTAGAACATAGTTAGAAAATCAGAGATTTATGCAATTGTCAGAATATACTTAGCGACCCAACGCGTTGAATTTCATGTGCATAGAATTGACTGATTGAATTCATGACCTTCGGGCTGGTAACCTTAACAGAATTTGGGTGCCATGATGGCGTGTAACTTGTTGTATAATAACCGGTTATTTGTAACGGGGGCAGGGTTTGAACCTGCGACCTTCGGGTTATGAGCCTGTACATTAGTCCAAACAGTAGAAAGCACCAGATATTAAGAGGTAATAATAGCAACAACTTAGCTTGAGCCTTTTGTCTGGTGTTTTCTCTTATTATCTGCTGTTTTGGCTGATTATGTTAGAAAAATGTTAGAAAGAGGTGTATGTTAAAATGGATAACAATAGCCCAGTTAAAGAAGACGATGAACATATTGAGAATCGCCAGCCTATATACATCCCACACATAAAAGAACGATTCGAATTCGAGATTCATTATAGACTTGTTATCATTTCCTTGCCGATCCTTATGGTTGGCATCTTTTCAAGTAATTACATAAACACTGTCATAGGTATCATAGCCGGAATCATCTCGGCACTATTATACAGGTATTATGCTTCAATGCCGATCGAGTTTGAGGAATTCTCATCTAAAAGAACAAATGCTAATTCGAACGGGGATTCTGATATGTTTTTGAAGAAACTCAACGATTCGGTAGAGAACTAAGTGAGGCAATAAGATATTAAGTAGCAATTGGGAGCTGTCATCTTACAGCTCCTTTTTTCTTATAGAATCTTGCCTTTTTAGGCAATTGATAATCTCCTCCAAGAATCTAAGCTGGAATGTGAATGAATCAAACATAGCACATTCACAATCCAAACCAGGAGGTTATCATGCCTACAAATCTGTATGATGCACATCGGCAATGGGCTTCGCGCCCGCCGGATGAACGATTCAGTAGTCTTGAGACTCTACAGAGTTTCACCGATGCTCGCAAAAGCTCTTCTATCGAAGCAGAGCGAGTTCTGAAAATGGTTGATCTAAAGGTATTGCCGGGAGGATCAATCGCAGTGAACGGCAATTCACCGCCTGCCGATTTATCGAATTGGGCATTTGGACAACTTTGCTATTCAGTCGGAGCACCGGCCAAATATCTTCGCACACTTCCGGCTGATATGGCTAGAGATTGCCTATCACACGGACTCGGCAAGTCAGGACAACGCTGCAAATTGCTTCTAAGAGAGAATTCTGAGGATTCCGATACTCAACCCCAGAGGACGGCCTCTGCCTTCACAGGACCCAATTATGGGCGAATTTGGGACGCAGACGTGGTTCAACAGATCACCGAGGCAACTCAGAATAGCGGCTGGCATACCCCACCTTCCGAATCAATGACCGGATCGGAAAACAGTGGTCTTTACGCTTCCGACAGGGATATGTTTATTTTCATGGTAAACGACGAGAATCAGGTAGAAATAGGCAATGCCAAGCTTGGCCGAGGATTCTTTTGCTGGAACTCCGAAACTGGAGCCGCCAGCTTCGGACTGACTACTTTCCTCTACAACTATGTGTGTGGTAATCACATTGTTTGGGGGGCCGAGGAAGTCCGTGAAATACGGATAGTTCACAAAGGCGAAGCTCTTGACCGTTTTCACAACCTTGCCTTACCCCGGCTGAATCAGTTTGTCGAGAACCAAGCCTACGACGATACGGTCAAAACCACCGTGTCACGAGCAATGTCAGAGTCAATTGCCAACGACTTGGAAAAGACTCTGGAATGGTTCAAAGACAAGCCGTTCACCAAATCCGAGGTTAAGAATGCCTGGGAAACTGGAATCGCCGAAGAAAACGATGTGACCACAGTTTGGGGAATGGTTCAGGGGCTGACGGCCTCTGCCCGATCACTTCCATACACAAATTGGCGTGTCAATCTCGAACGCCGGGCTGGCACCCTCTTAAACCTCTAGAATCGCACCTTCCACAAGAGCTTGAATAAACTTCAAGCTCTTTTTTAATACCAATATAGTCTGGTATTAAGATGTTTCTCTTGCCTTTTTGACCACATTTTAGTTATATTTGTAACAATTTCAATCCCATCAGAAACGAGATTGAGGTATTTATGCCAAGAAAGAAATTGCCGGAAAAGCGGGAGCGGATGATTCACATTCGACTTACTGATGATCTACATAAGAAGCTGAAGATCGAGATAGCTGAGAAATGCCAGACTATACAAGATTGGGTTACTGAGTCAATCGAGATTCGACTTTCTAAGAGCAAAAGAATCAAGTAGGGGTGTCTAGTTCAATATGAATTCTGTAAGCGACAAAGCGATTAGACTCTTTACCTACCTGAAAGAGTTATCGAAGCTCCGAACAACGCATACAAAGGATGTTGCAAAGTACGATGAAGTTCTTTGGTTTTCGGATATTCCAAAGGAAAAACACTGCCATTGTATAGCATGGGATTTGTGGAGCCAGACAGAAGATGAAAAAGAGAGGGCAAAGGATATTTGGATTGAAGTTCACAAACCAAATTTGAAAAGTCCTCCTGAGGTTCCGGATGAATTGGAGCAGTGGATCAAAGATAATGAAGTATCTGACTCTGCTTTCGAGGAACCTGGACTGCGTGATAAAATCACAATTACTACCGACTCTGATCCTGAAACAGGTGAGGAGATAACAGAGGTTCTCGCCTTAGATGACCATGCCAACATTTTCGAACTGTGGATGAAGTATACAGACGAAAAATGGAAACCGTGGGCTGAGGAAGATAGACGACTTCAGAAAATCCAAGACGTTTACAATAGACTATATACTATCTACCAAAGATCAGAAAAACTTGGTGAGCAGTATGAGGTCATAGTAGGTCTTGGCTTCCTACTTTGGCATTCGCCCAAGAGTGGCGAAGTACGTCATCCGCTGCTGTCAATTCATGCAAGGGTCAGTTTTGACAGCGTGAGAGGCATTATGAGTGTCTCTCATTCAATAGATGGACCACTGCCAAGGCTTGAGATAGATATGCTAGAAAATGAGGATCGTCCGAGCGTTAAGGATCAGCAGGGAATTCAGGAAATGGTAGATGAGCTTGACGGTGAACCCTGGCAGGGGTCTGCTCTAGAGGCCGTATTGAAATCACTTGCTAACGGTATCTCCACCAGAAGTAACTATGATAGAAGTATGTCGAAGCCTTCTACCATATCGGATGCCCCGCAGCTCTATTTGTCCCCCACTTTGATTCTTAGAAAGCGTACGCGAAGATCCTTCGTTGATTTCTATAGCAAGATTGTGGAACAGCTTGAGGATGGTGGTGAAGTTCCAGATAGTGTGCGGGTCTTGGTGGAGATTATAGATAATGAAAGACAGCCCGAAGAAAGTGAACCTCATGCACACCCGCCAACAGTAGTTGGCAGCGACAGCGAACTGTACTTTCCTCTCCCTTCCAATGATGAACAGAAACAGATTGCGGAGCGAATAGAGAATAACCGTGGTGTATTAGTCCAAGGGCCACCTGGAACAGGAAAATCTCAAGCAATTGCGAATCTAGTCGCTCACTCACTCGCAAAGGGAAAGCGGATACTAGTTACAAGTGAAACTCCTCGAGCTCTGGAAGTGCTTTCGGAAATGCTCCCAGAGGAGATCAGAGAATTGTGTGTCATGTGGTTGGGTTCAGGGCCTAAAGCTCAGGAATCGCTTGAGCGGTCAGTTCAAGGTATAACTCAGCGAAAGATTAATTGGGATTCCAATCATACAAGTAGAAATCTGGATGACTTAAGAAAACGATTAGATCAGATACGTAAGGACCAGGCAAAACTTCGAGGAGACCTTACTGCTTGTCGCGAGGCCGATACCTATCGTCACACCAGTATTTGTGATAGCTATAGTGGAACATTGGAGAAGATTGCTGTTCAGATTAACGCCGATAGGAGTAAATTTGAGTGGTTCATAGACCGACCAAGTCCTAATAAAGCAAATAGTATCACAACATCTGTTCTCATTGAACTCCTTGAGACCGACAGAATGATGACAGATGATCTGAAGCGCGAGATCAAGATGCGGCATTTGACTATGGACGACTTGATTCCGCCTTCTCAATTCACAGTTCTATCTGACTCCGAAAAGGAAGCCCTTGATTTCCATGCGGGTATAGAACACAAAAGGAATTATCCAGGATACGAATCGTTAAAAGGGTTAAGTCCTAAGACAAGGATGCGGTTGCTCGACCTGTCGAAAAGCCTAGTCAGTTGCATGGATGAACTAGCAAAGCATATTCACAGTTGGGTTGATCGTGCCGCACGTGAGATTGCTGCTGATCAAGACAGAGTGTGGCGACATTTACTTGAATTAACAGACCAACACATGAAAGAACTTTCAGATAGGTGTCAAGACGTTTCTACACTACGCATTGTAGGCTTAGAAGGTCTTGACTACACCGATGTAGCACTTCAGGCAAATTCTCTCAAGGAACATCTCGAAAGTGGTAAAGGATTGAGATACCTTGGGTTATTTAAGACTAAAGTTGTTAAAGATGCTTGGTATTTAGTAAAATCAGTTCGTGTAGAGGGAGTACCTTGTAAGTCTATCGCTACTCTCCAACGATTAATTGAGTGGCTCAACTATGATAGGCTACTAGGCCAATTGGATGATCAATGGAAAGCATATACCACTCCACCTGATGGCAATTATGCAACAAGGATTGCAGCTTACCAAGACTTATGTGAACCTCTCCGAGATGCAATAGAGATACATCCCACCGTACAGGAATTGAAGAACATCATTTCTCAGCACACGGGCGTGTTTTCGCCACACTGGCATTTGAGAGACGAAGTAGAATCTCTGTGCGACGCCTTGGAAGCAGTGGAAAGCGATGAGAAGCTCCGCGCTGCGACTAATGAATTTGATCCCCTAGAACACAAAGTTTCAGAAACTGTGAAATACGATGATGCCCATCCAAATACACAGTTGATCCTCGATGCTATTCGTGAACGAGATAGGGTCAAGTATGAGCAGGCATATGAAGCGATTAAGAGTATTGGTGACCTGATAAAGAGGTATGAAGTCACGAGAGAGACTTTACAACATTTCATCGACTTCACGCCAAAAACGGCTTCAGAGTATAAGAACACATTTAGTGAAGCCATTTGGGAGAACCGATTCAACACATTCCAGATGGCTTGTAACTGGGCAGGAACAGACCGCTGGTTGACTGAAATGTGCAGTGAGAACCGTGCTGCTGAACTTGGAACGATGCTTGAGCAATGTGAAATTGATGAACGCAAAATCTTAAAAGAAATGGCAGCCCAAAAGTCGTGGCAACATTGCATGAGAGGTTTAGGAGAGTTCGAAAGGCAAGCATTGATTGCTTGGATGCAGGCTGTGAAGAAAATTAGAGGTGGAACAGGCCGTCATGCAGAACGAAATCGTGAAGAAGCTAGGCGTAAATTAGTAGAATGTAGAAGTGCTATCCCTGCATGGGTTATGCCCTTATATCAAGTAGTTCAAACTACGAGCCCCGAAAAAGGGCTTTTCGATCTTGTTATTATCGATGAAGCCAGCCAATCTGGTCCGGAAGCTATTTTGCTTAACTATATTGGAACTAAGATTGTAGTAGTCGGAGATGACAAACAAATTGCACCAGTTCACGTAGGAGTCAATCGTGATGATGTCACTCGACTCCAAGAGATGCATCTTAAGGAGATACCTCATAGAGAGTCATTCGATTTGGAAGGCAGTTTTTTCTCTCAAGCAGAACTGCGTTTTCCGGGTAGAGTTCGCCTGAGAGAGCACTTTCGCTGTATGCCAGAAATAATTCAATTCTCAAACCGTCTGTCATACAGTAGCGAGCCACTTATCCCTCTGCGTCAGTATGGTGCAGACCGCTTAGAACCTTGTAAGGCAACTCATGTTTCACATGGTTATCGTACTGGGAAGTCCCCGAACATTGAAAATAGACCAGAAGCAGAAGCCATAGTTGAACAAGTGGTTCAATGCTTGGAGGATTCAGCGTATGAGGATAAGAGCTTCGGAGTTATTAGTCTTCTAGGAAATGCACAGACCACACTGATAGCAAAGCTTCTTATGAAAGAGGTTGGTGCTGACGAAATGGAAAACCGAAGACTGTTATGCGGTAGCCCCTACGATTTTCAGGGAGATGAGCGAAATGTAGTATTTCTGAGCATGGTTGATGCTCCACAGGACGGTAGAACATGTCGCATGGTCCGTGACTCTGAGACCCAGCGAAGGTTCAATGTAGCTGCTAGCCGAGCTAAGGATCAACTATGGCTGTTTCACTCTCCAACACTAAATGATCTTCGGACTGAATGTCTGCGTTATCGCCTATTGGAGCATTGTCTTAATCCAACAGTAGAACAAACACGGGTAGGTGATTATGATATTGATGAGCTTAGAAGACTAGCAAAAAGTGAAAGACGAGACCGAGTAAAGCCACCTGAACCCTTTGATAGTTGGTTTGAGGTTGATGTCTTCTTGAGAATCGTGGAACGAGGTTATCGCATTATACCCCAACATGAAGTAGCAAATCGCAAGATTGACCTTTATGTTGAAGGGCTAAAAGGTGGACTGGCCGTCGAGTGCCATGGAGATAAGTGGCATGGTCCGGATCGGTTTAATAAGGATATGGAGCGAAAGCGACAACTAGAGAGATGTGGATGTAGATTCGCAATCATATGGGGAAGTCAGTTCTATCGCCATCCAGCCATAGCACTTCAACCTCTTTGGGAGGAACTGGATAGACTTAAAATATATCCAGAACATAGATGGGAAGAAGAGAAACACAAGAAAGAGTTGCTAACCGCAAGTATGGCGGGTGATTCTTACGATGACAGCGATATGGATGATAATGGCAAGAACTATCGTGGCGATAATGTAAACAGCACAAATAAGAGAGATCATCCAGACCTGTTTCCACACAACGGCAATCATAAGGGTAAACGACATTCAAAGAGTATTTCGGCTAGTTTGATTCAAAACGGCATTATATCAGCACTTGAGCGATGTCCTCATAATACGTGTACCACAAAATCTCTGACTAAACGTGTTCTAAAGGAGCTTGGCATTATAACCCGTGGCAATCCACGCTTGGAACTCGAGAAAAGGGTAAAACGAAACGTTGGAGTTTTGGTTCAAAAAGGTCAGGTCCAAGAATATAAAGCAAAGAACAATAGATTACGACTCCTGAAAAAAGGAACTTAGGGTGGTCAATCAAACAAATACAGTTTACATTACCGTCAGGGAATTATGGCACTACGGCGATGAAATTCTGAAAGTGTATGATGTGTAATATTTGAAAGGTGGTAATATATGAAGTTGATTCAATTTCAAGTCTTTAACTATAGGTCGGTTAATGATAGTGGACCTATAGAAGTTCGCCAACAGACTTCTTTAGTTGGTCGCAACGAGAGCGGTAAAACCAACTTACTTATAGCACTTCAAAGTTTCAATCCTCCGGATGGAATGAAGGAGTTATCTTACGTCAAGGACTTTCCAAGGGATAGGCACAAGAATGACTTTTCTGAAGATTTGAAAGTAGTTGAGACATTATGGGAAATAGACTCTGATGAACAGGCTGAATTAGCTTCTATCTTTCCAAGAGCAAAGGAAGTAACTAAAGTAAGCATTGGTCGTAATTACAAAGCCACAAGGTGGCTCAGATTTGAAAATCTACCTGCTCTATCGGTCAAACCTGATAAAGTTGATACGTGTGTGAAAAAGATTCAACAGTCCATTAATAGCAGTCTAAAAGGAGTGGAGAACCCAGATCATCAAAAGGCTATTGCCGAAGGTCTTGAAACATTTGTGAAATCTGTACCAAGAGAAACCACCTATTTGGATAAATGGGCGACGACTACCCAAAGTGCTGTTACTGCATTAGAATCTACATTGTCATCTGTAGTATTTTCTGCATCTGAGGTGGCAAGAGAGAATATTGAATTACTCAAGTCGATGGGAACAGGAATAATTGACGACAAAGCAAGACATGATAAAGCAAGAAGCTGGGCGGTTGAGAAAATGCCAGTTTTTATTTATCTTAACGAGTATCCCGAATTACAGGGACACCAAAACATACCTGAATATATTGTTCGTGCACAACAAGGGACTCTAACTAAAGCCGATGACAATTTCATCAAGCTATGCAAAGTTGCTGGTCTCGACCCTGAAGAGTTAAACACATTGCTGCAAGGTGACCATGAAACTAGGCAGCAATTGGTTAATCGGGCTGGTGCAGTTGTAACCAATAAATTGAGGGAGCTATGGACTGATCGAGAGCTAAAAATCAGATTCAATCTTGACGCAAACCATTTTGATACACTAATATGGGACCCCTCTTCCATTTATCCGGTGGAGATAAATCTGGATGAGCGAAGCAGAGGATTGAAATGGTTTTTTTCTTTCTATATAACTTTT
>JBDREQ010000021.1:0-67734 GCA_043819555.1 Candidatus Zixiibacteriota bacterium
GCAGGAACCCACCTCAAAAATCGCTTCGCTTATTTTTGAGATGGGCCACCCGGTCGGCAGAGTGTCTTTGCCGCCTTTGATTCACTCCGAAATAAGAAAGAATCCAAAAAAACCACAAAGGATAAATAGTCCATAAAGAGCCAACAAAGCATCATTTCCGGTATACGAACCAAGTACACCCAAAGATCCTAAGAAGCCTAAAAAACCAAGGTAACCAAGGTTCTTTTTCTTCTTCATATTGTTCTCTCCTATAGTTAGAAATTACCACTAAACGAATCACGTCTTACCCAGTATAACTTACGAATATTCCAAGAGATAGGTTGCTTGTATAGACCGGTCGAAATCCCGTAAAAAATACTTCCAATTATTTTACCAATCCGATGTATTTTCCGAATTCATCAGTTTAGTTGCCATGAAGTTCTTCAAAAAGACAAATGATTCAATTGCGCCAAACCAAAAAACAGGCCCCGCCTGTCGTAATCACCACCAATTTGATATGACCAAAAACGTTAATCTGAGGAAACAAACCCATTTACAATTGGATAAACGGTACACTTTGGAATTGAAGTCCGGATAATTATTGCATATAATAAGGCGAATTACATCCGGGGAGACAAAATGACTTACGGCGCGCAAAATGATTACGGTAAAATAGAAAAGATACTCGTCAAGCATGTTCGTGATGCTTTTATCAATCAGGAAAACATTGATAAGCAGTGGCAAAACCTCAATTATTATGAGCGGCCCAATTATGATAAATCACTGATTGAATACAATGCCCTTATTGAAAAGATCGCGTCGGTCGGATGCGAAATTCACTATCTGCCACGAAACAGTGATGTTAGCATAGATTCGATTTATCCCCGCGACGCGGCCATTTCCACTTCTAAAGGCATAATTTTATGCAACATGGGCAAGGCCGAACGAAGCGACGAACCTGAACTTCTAAAAGAATATTTCGGAAAAATAAGTGTCCCGATTTGGGGAAGTATCTCCGGTGATGGCAGAGTCGAAGGCGGCGATATTATCTGGCTGGACGGCGATATCCTTGTCGTTGGGCGAGATTATCGAACCAACGATGAAGGCATTCGTCAGTTGAAGCAACTGCTAAATGGCATCGCCAAAGAAGTCATTGCGGTACCGCTCGTACATTGGGAAAGCCCCTCCGATGTATTTCATTTGATGTCGATAATCAGTCCGATAGATAAAGACCTAACGTTGGTTTATCCCCGACTTCTTCCAGTTCCGTTTCGAGAACTGTTGATTAATAAAGGCATTCAATTAGTTGAGGTTCCTGACGAAGAATTCGAATCGATGGGATGCAATGTATTGGCGTTAGCGCCTCGCAAATGCCTCATGCTCGATGGTAATCCGATTACGAAAAAACGCCTTGAATCCGCCGGGGCGGAAGTTCTTACTTATTCCGGAAATGAAATCTCCCGCAAAGGCGCCGGCGGCCCGACCTGCATGACCCGCCCGTTCAAACGGCAGGGATAAATCAATCCTCCTCGTATCGCTTTTTGATGCGAGCCAAAATGTCCGGATCGGCCAGAGTCGTTGTGTCCCCCGCTATGCGCCCGGCAGCAATATCGCGCAATAAACGGCGCATGATTTTGCCCGACCTGGTTTTGGGAAGCTCAGGAGCGTAAATAACTTTATCCGGTTTGGCAATGGCTCCGATTTTGCGAGCAACAAAATCCCGCAACTGTTCAATAGTTTTATCAGTAAATTCCTCACCGCCTCCCAATGTCACGAAGGCTGCCAGGCATTCGCCCTTGAGATCGTGTGGGATTCCGACAACCGCCGCTTCGACAACTTTGGGGTGGGCAACGAGGGCCGATTCTACTTCCATCGTCGAAAGGCGATGACCGGCGGTGTTTATAACATCATCGATGCGGCCAAGTATCCAGAGATAACCATCTTTATCTATTTTGGCTCCATCGCCGGGAAAATAAACACCGGGCCATTTTGTCCAATAGACATCGATAAATCTTTTGCGGTCGCCCCAGATTCCATTAAGCATCCCCGGCCACGGTTTGGTAATCGCCAGGTAACCGCCGCCCTGTTTTATTTCTTTGCCGTTTTCATCGAGGATTTTGGCCTCAATACCGGGAAAAGCCTGGGTTGCCGAACCGGGCTTGGTTTTGGTAATCCCCGGAAGAGGCGTAATCATGATATGTCCGGTTTCGGTTTGCCACCAGGTATCAACAATCGGACATTTTCCGCCGCCGATATGTTTGTGATACCACATCCACGCTTCAGGATTTATCGGTTCGCCGACTGTCCCAAGTAATCGCAATGAACTCAAGTCATGTTCGGCGGGCAATTTTTCCCCCCACTTCATAAAGGCTCGGATGGCGGTGGGAGCGGTATAAAACACATTGACGCCATAATCTTCGACGATTTGCCAGAAACGGTTTTTGTCCGGCCAGTCGGGGCTTCCTTCATACATCACCTGAGTGGCGCCGTTGGCGGTGGGACCATAGACAAGATACGAATGACCCGTTACCCAGCCAACATCGGCGGTGCACCAGAAGACATCATCTTCCTTCAGGTCAAATACATATTTTGAAGTAGTGTAGACTCCGGTCAGATATCCTCCGCACGTATGAACAATTCCTTTTGGCTTACCGGTTGTCCCGGAAGTATAGAGAATAAATAAAGGATCGTTGCTGTCAACATAGACCGGCTGGCAATAATTATCGGCTTCCTGCATTAATCGATGATACCAATGATCGCGTCCTTCTTTGATGCGCAAAAGAAAATCCCCTCGTTTGACGATGACAACATGCTCTATTGACGGGCATTCGGCAATAGCCACATCGGCATCATGCTTAAGAGGTATTATTTGTCCGCGCCGCCAATCGCCATCAGCGGTTATAAGGAGTTTTGCTTCGGCGTCATTAATTCTATCGCGCAGTGATTCAGGGGAAAAGCCTCCAAAAACAACAGAATGAATGGCGCCAATGCGGGCACAGGCCAGACAAGCAACAACAAGTTCAGGTATCATCGGCAGATATATAGCGACCCGATCTCCCTTTTTTATTCCTAAAGATTTGAGGGCATTTCCAAATTTATTAACTAATCGATAAAGCTCAAAATATGTCAAAGTTCTCCGATCGCCCGGTTCGCCTTCCCAGAAGAGAGCCGCTTTATTTTTTTGTCCGCTGGCGATATGCCGGTCGAGACAGGATTCGGTAACATTGAGTTTTCCGCCAACAAACCAACGGGCATCGGGAGCTTTCCATTGAAGACCCCTTGTCCATTTTTTCTTCCAGATTAATTCACCGGCCATTTTTTCCCAAAAAGCGATCGAATTCTTCCTGGCCAAATTATAAATTTCCCTTTTTGCATTTGCGTTTTTTGAAAATTCTGATGATGGCCTAAAAATTCTTTTCTCGTCAAGCAATGTCTCAATAGCAATATTTTTTGATTTTCGCGGCATGGTTCACTCCCCAAAAGAGATATAATTTGTCAGCATTTGATTAATATAAATATACGTCAGCTTTATGCAAATGATAGTTTTTCGAGGTGCCGCTCGCTACTCAACAAATTGATTCAATTCTTATTGATGCATTTCATTCCAATCCATATATTAGCATAATCCAAATTGAGTATGAAAGCATTTTGAGAGGATTCGATTATGCAATATGTTGAAATTTCGGAATATGAAAATATCGCCACCGTCATGTTGAGAAGAGGCAAAGTTAATGCTTTTAATGAAGAAGCCGTCGATGACATGCAGGAAGCATTTAACAGTCTGGCCTCAAGATCAGAAATAAAATCGGTTATTTTCACCGGTCACGGGAAGTTTTTTTCCTTCGGATTTGACGTACCCGAACTAAATCAACTTCCCCCAGAAGATTTCAAACGATTTTTAATGAAATTTGCGACTTTGTATAACACAATATATACATTTCCCAAACCAACTGTTGCCGCCATAAATGGGCATGCTGTAGCAGGAGGATGTATGTTGTCGATAATGTTTGACTATAGAATAATAATTCCGGATTATGCCAAAGTATCTCTAAATGAGATCGCTATTGGCGTTCCCGTATTCGCAGGGAGCATTGATGTTTTAAAAGGATTAGTTGGGCAGCGTAATGCTGAAACCATTCTTCTGACCGGAGATATGTACGAGCCGCCACAGGCATTGACCCTGGGATTGGTCGATAAAATAACAGCGCCGAGTATGCTGATGGAAGGGGCTCGAAATAAGGCACATGAATTGGGTAGTAAAAGAAGCCCCGCTTATTCAATAATCAAAGAAATGATAAGAAAACCGATTTCCGAAAGGTATCTCCCTCTTGAAGAACCATATATCGAAAAATTTCTTAACATTTGGTATTCCGAGGAATCGCAGGATTTGCTAAAGGACGTTATCATTCGCTAATCTTGACATGTTCATTCGGTTAAATCCAATATGCGAATTACCCGCCCCATGTGTTAACATCACCGGATTGATTTCGCATGGAATCATTTTTTCAGCCGGTAGATAAACCAGAAGCCGAATTTGGCTATAATAGCGACAAGCAAAAGACGAAGCACAAATCCTGCCGCGGCGACAGGACAGGACGTCGTAAAAATATAAAATAGAATTAAGGCTGATGTTCCTAGGCCGATATTCTTAAAATACTCTCCATATGGGTTTTCAGTATATTGGCCATAAGTGTACGCGATAATTGCGCAATAACTGATCAAATAAATCGGCGACAGCATAGGTCCCCCAAGTTTAATACGCAGAAAAAATTTTATATTTCGTTATTAATTTCGTCTTTAAGGTGTGGAAATTAACGTAACAGCAAGGAGATTTGTTTTTTCGAGGAATATCTTATTCAATAATTCCGCAGCTATTGACAAAATTCTTCGAATCAATTAATTAATAGGCGGGTAGAGTAAATTATGCAAAAGCGGTTAGTACTCATATTTGGAATCATTATCATTCTTATCGTCTTTGGATGTGCCAAGGAATTTGAATCCGGTCTAAATTCCCAGGCAAATGATTTACAATATTGGTATTTTGCCCGAATTAATACATCGGATTATTATTTCGCTAAAAGAATTGTTCCAACCGTTACCGGAACGCAAATATTCGAACCGATCGTTAATTGGGAGCAATCTTTAGGCGAGCCGTTTGTGGATTTGAACGCTGACGGTGTTTATGACGAAAATATTGATACATTTGACACTTCCCTGCATGATTTAAATGGCAATCTTTCTTATGATAGCCCCACTGATCCCTGGAGCGAGGGAATTCCTTTTGATGATATTGACGGCAACGGACTTTTCAGAGAAAATACCGGCGAACGGATAACCGGCTATGAGCTGGGGATGCCCTACGCTGATTTCAATAATGGCGGCACCCGGGATATCAGGCTGGATGGATTATATGGTGTGATATCTTTCAATTCAGTGCCATATTATGGCGCCCGTTCTTATGCGATTGAACAGGAATCCGCATATTATCAATTCATATCGGATTCGGGAATCTCATATGACTTGCCTTTCGGTTATGAATCAATACTTGGTTCTATCGTAATATCGGACACCGGGATGTTCTATCGGCTGCCACCATTTGTGGTACCTCTTCTGGATACCGGTGCGATTGTTTTATCGGAACGGAATTTTGAATTTAATTATCCTGATACATCAGCCGTTTATCACCGATTAATCGATTACCCGAAGACGTTATCGGTCGATGGTTTGACATTCAATAACTTATTGTATTGCCAATTGACTCATGAAAATCGGCGTTTTGGTATTTATTTTTCCCGGGAACAGGGGCTGATGGCATACGAGTATTCAATTCTAACCAATCCCTATGTTGTAAAATACCACACGATTGAATATTATTTTCGCAAGATCGATGGTGACGCGCCTTTGGTTTTTCCAACGAGCCGCTAATCATGGCATTTGTTAATTTAATTTTCATAAATCGAGTAATTTAATCTTTTTGTACGTTTCTTGTTGAATAATGCTTCAATATAAATCTATATTAAAAGCGCCAAAGATAAATCATGAAAAAGGAGGATAAAATGCTAAGAAAGAGATTTTCCAACTATTTGCCAATAGTGGCACTGCTATTGGCTGGGATATTCATGGCTGGATGCGGCACCCAGGTTCCATCCGGACATCGCGGCGTGAAATATTTCAAATTCGGTGAAGGAACCGAGATGGGCAAAATATATGATGAGGGTTTCAATTGGCACATGCCATGGAACACGATCTATGTTTATAAAACCCAGTTGGATGAACGCAAGGAGGATTTGCAAATTTTATCTTCCGATGGAGCGTCAATTGACCTCGAAGTGTCTGTCTGGTTCAAGCCAATTCCTAATAAGCTTGATTCGCTTCAAAAAACAATCGGGCAACAATACTATAATTCGGTAGTCGCTTCAGCATTAAGGGGCGTTGGCCGTTCTGTTGTCGGAAAATACAAACCGGAAGAGATTTACTCAAGTAAAAGAGAATTGATTGCTTCTGAAATATTGTCCGAAATGCAGCAATTACTGGTTGATAAATTCGTCAATATTGAGAATATTATCATTCGGAATGTCGGTCTCCCGCCGAGAATTACAGCCGCGATTAACGCCAAGCTGGAAGCCGACCAGCAGCAGCAGCAAATGACATTTGTTTTATTGAAAGAGGGACAGGAGGCTGAACGAAAGCGGATTGAAGCGCAGGGTATAGCCGATTTCCAAAAAATCGTTTCCAGCGGAATAACCGAGACATTGCTTAAATGGAAAGGCATCGAAGCGACTGAAAAGCTGGCCAATTCGCCTAATACAAAAGTAGTTATAATCGGTAGCGGTAAAGACGGTTTACCCATCATTCTTGGAGGAGATAAATAGTTCTTTGGCCATAAAAAAGCCCCGTTTTTATGCGGGGCTTTTTTATGCTATTTTGTTCAGTCAATTGTCAATTCCGACATTAGTTCGTCAAGATGATATACCTTATCAATAATAAATAACATATATCGCGAGTCGCATACAACCGCCCTGGTGTAATCAGGATCAAAATAATAATCAGCCAAAACACCATCAAAGCTGGTATCAAAATCAAGCCCGATTAGTTCCCCATTGCCGTTGATAACGGGACTCCCGGAATTGCCATTCGTACCTGAATTGGAGGTTATAAAATTAACGGGAATATCATTCAAATCTGAATCCAAATAACGTCCAAAGTCCTTCGAATCATAAGCCTCTTTTAATTCATCCGGGACGACAAACGGTTCTTCCCCCGTTTCCTTTTCCATGATACCGGTCAAAGTTGTCATAATTTCATATTGAATGCCATCCCTTGGCGAATATCCTTTCACCTGTCCGAAATTAAATCGCTTGGTTGAATTGGCATCAGGAGCGATATCCCCCTCTCTCCATTCCCAATATGCTTCCATTAATTTCGGCGTCAAACGATTTTGTGCTCCCGAAAATTCATCATTGCGTTTTTCAATTGCATCCAGTTCCGGTTTTAGAGATATAGCCAGCGCTATCAACGGATCGCCCAGATTTTCAATTTCCGCTTTGGTCATATTAAAAATATTAACGCGGGCGTCGGTATCTGACATCGCGGTTTTATCAATCAGATTTTCGACATATTCGTTGATTGTTTTCGATAGTGCATCTTCAGAAACATCTGCAAATATCGAAGTTATGGCCTGAATTGTCTGATCTTCGGGGAGCGCCATGATCTCTTTGAATATCCGCTTAAGCATAGCTTTATCGTAATCGGGAACGAGATTTATTTGTAATTCTCTTAAGCCTTTAAGGAAATACTCCTTATCGCGCTCAAGATAACCTCTTCTTCTGTCAATGTCATCCTTTTCACGTTCAACAGCCCACTTATAGAGGTCAAAGGCGTAATCGAAAAGGCCGCTGGCCCGCAATAGATTACTCAAATAAAAATCGTGCAGGTAGTTATGATTATTATCTATATATGCCTGTTTTAATTCCGGGAGAACATTGCCGAATTTTACATTCAACTGAGGATTATTTGTCAGATAGGTGGTAAATTCATCTTCCATCTGGCGCCTCAGGTTCAATACCTTGGCGCGCTTTAATCCCAGTAATTGACCTTTTCGCTTCTTATAATAATTGCTGATTCCGCCCCGATTGTTCGATAAGCGCAAAGCAACCTCAGGATCAGTGGACGCAATGCTGTCAAGTATATTCAGGCTTTTTTCTGAGAATTTAATATAGAGGGGTATATATTTATTCTCGAGGTGATCCAATTCCACCGAAGGTAAGTAGCGGCTGGTTCTGCCCGGGTAACCCATCAAAATCGTGAAATCATTTTCACGAAGGGGTTTGGAAGATATTTTTAGAAAGTTCTTGGGGTGGTAAGGGATATTATCGCTGGAATATTGAGCGGATGAGCCATCCGGAGCGATATAAGCTCGGAGAAACGAAAAATCCCCGGTATGACGAGGCCACATCCAATTGTCGATATCACCGCCGAAATTTCCGATAGCCTGGGGAGGGACATAGACTATCCGAATGTCCTTGATCTTGAAATATGTATACAGAATATACTGTTTACCGCCATACATTGAAGCCACTCGGCATTCGACATCACGGTCATTTTCAGCTTCTTTGACAATAGATTTAATCGCGACTTGTTCGGCCTCATTTCGTTCGTAATAATCTTCAATATGTCCGATTTGCTTCAGTATTTTTTCTGTAACATCATCAACCGATAAAGTCACTCTTACAAAACATCCAATCGCGGGAATTTCGTCTTCTTTAGTGGGGGCGTAAAAGCCATTTTTTAAGTAGTTTCTCTCAATCGTGCTTTGTTTTTGCACATAACCGTCAGCGACATGGTGATTAGTAACTAAAAGTCCAATGTCAGATACAAACGATGCCGTTCCTCCTCCGATTGAGATTACCGCATCAGATATATCAGGGCCATCCGGATTGAATATTTCCTCGGGCTCCAGGTTTAAGCCCATCGCCTTCAGGCTATCAAAGGGTAATTTATTTAGATCATAAAGAGGCCACATGCCACCGTCGGCACAAACCAGTGAGAATGAAAATAATAATAAAAAAAATGCCCCCGCAGATGTGACAATTACTTTCGCCATTAAATAGTCCTCCTTTGGGACCAAGAAACATAAAACACGGGACTTTTACAAGATGTAATTAATGAGTATTTGAATAATTTTTCTGCATGGCTCTAAATTCTCGCAATTCGGCAATGTCAAGAGTAATGGATATAATTCGCTCCTTGCCTTCATCCTGTGGGACAATACGCTTTAATATGCCCCATGGGGCGGCTACGAGTGATCTCCCCTGCAATTGTCCACCCCATAAATTGCCGACGGCGCAACACTTAACGATATAGGCGCCGCTGCAACGGGCTCCGTCCAAAAATATTTTATTGTCTCGGGCAAATTTATCTTTTTCGGATTCGCCGGGCCTATATGGAGATGTCGTCGGAACAAAGATAATATCCGGGCACAGGTGTCGCAGACGATCAAAGTTTTTCTTATACAGCACATCGGCGCAGATCAATATTGATATGCTAACGTCTTCAATTTCGATCAGGATTGGATTCTCACCGGGAGTAATATCGTTTTTCCGCTCATTCACAGTAGGATTGGTTTTGCGATACTTTCCAATAATTTTATTGCCGTCAAATACGTGACATGTATTGAAGAACTCATATTGATACGCCTCAATCGCGGTCCCGGCAATCAGGGTAGTCTCAAATCGCTCGGACAAAATCTCGCAATATTTCAATTTCCTTGATGTATCAAGGGAATTTTGGCGAGTGTCGCGCTGTCTGGAATTTACGTTAAAATACTCGGGCAGAATTACATAATCGGGCCGTTGCCGAAAAATCATCAGGTTTTCATCAAGTGACAGCTCGCGTCCCACTTCGCATTGGACTATGACGATTTTTCTCAGCATATATGAATATACGGCAGTTTTTTAGCCGCGGTTACCCTGGACGCATTAATTCTTTATTGCGCTTACCCGATATATATAATATACATTAATCAGTGGTTAAACCATTGAGAAAGCGGGGATTTTGGAAAATGGGACAGAAAATAATTTTCGGAGATGATTTTGGACTGATTTTAAAATCACGCGATCTCGAAAACAAAATAAGAGAAAGCGGCCGTCAGATAATTGCCGGAGTCGATGAAGCCGGACGAGGACCATTGGCCGGGCCGGTTGTCGCGGCGGCGGTAATACTGCCCGAAAGCGGAATGATAACCGGACTGGATGATTCCAAGAAACTGTCAGCGGCCCGGCGGGATATATTATTTGATCGCATTGTTACCTCGGGAGCCGAATATGCGGTTGGGATTGTCGATAATGAGATGATTGATCGCATCAATATTTTGCGAGCATCTCTCCGGGCAATGGCACAGGCAGTTTACAAATTATCAAAAAAACCAGATTTGGTCATGGTGGATGGAAACCAGCCAATCCCCAATCTGGAATTCGCCCAGACAACAATTATTGGCGGTGACGCAATCTGCCCTTCAATATCGGCCGCTTCAATAATCGCCAAAGTTACGCGCGATAGAATTATGGATCATTATGATAAATTGTATTCTGATTTTTCATTTTCCAAACATAAAGGCTATCCCACGGCTGAGCATCTGGAGCAGTTAATAACTTTTGGCGCAACCCCGATTCACAGGAGATCATTTAAACCGGTAGCTGAGGCGCTGTTGCAGACTGAACTGACATTGGTATGAATTCTAAAACTCGCGTCCAAAAAGGTGCCGATGGTGAAGATACCGCCACGCAGTATCTGCGTTTTTTGGGTTATAACATCCTGCATCGAAATAAAAGACTATCCCGATATGAAGTTGATATAATATGCGCCGACGGGGATTGCCTGGTGTTTGTGGAGGTCAAAAATTCGCCCGCGGGAAGCCTGGGACATCCGGCCACATGGATAGACGGCCGAAAGCAGGAAAGACTTCGCGCCGCTGCTGAAATATACATAAAGGAAAATCAAATTACCGATATGGATATCCGATTTGACGCTGTGACGATCTATAAGGGCCAAATAGAACATTTCAAAAACGCTTTCTAATCTCATAAAAAAACTACTAACTTTATGGAAACAAATTTATCCTTTTGATGTTACGGATATTGATTGATACGTTTATTGGAAAATAGTCATGAAAACTTACGCTCTGTAGATATCTGAGCGGCAGAATTCGAGAACTTAGCAGGAGGCAAAAATGGCAATTAACAAAAAAATAGTTAAGACTTTTAACGCGCAAATGCAACGCGAGTTTTATTCGTCATATCTTTATTTGGCGATGGCCGGGTACTTTGAGGATATTGGCATGAAGGGATGCGCCCATTGGATGCGCATGCAGGCGGAAGAAGAACGAATGCACGCCATGAGATTCTACGATTTTATCATAAGCCGGGGCGGACGCCTGGAAATGCTTGCAATCGAAAAGCCGCCGACGGAATGGAAATCAGTATTGGACGCTTTCAAAGAAACATTGAAACATGAAGAATTTGTGACGTCGCACATTAATAATCTTGTTGATATTGCTCTTGAAGTAAAGGACCACGCGGCTCATAGTTTTCTCAAGTTCTTCGTTGACGAACAGGTCGAGGAAGAAGATAATGTCAATGAAATTTTGGCAAAGATGGGGATGGTTAAGGATTCGGCGGGCGGCATGTTCATGTTTGACAGCGAGCTGGCCAGTCGACCTATGCCGACGCCGATTACTCCAGTTCAATAAGTTTGTTATAGATTATCTATGAATGTCTGAGCGGCCTTCGGGCCGCTCTTTTTTTATTAAGCCAAAAGATTAAAGTTTATTCTCCGGTGATTTTTCTTATTTCCTCAAGAAGAACGGTTTCAAGTTCGCCTTCTTTATATGTCACCTGTTTCCCATCTTTCAAAAAGAGAATCCCCTGACCGGCACCTCCGGCAATACCGACATCGGCCGCTTTGGCTTCACCGGGTCCATTGACAATACAGCCCATAACAGCTACTTTCAGAGGCGTTTTTATATGGCTTGTTTTTTCTTCAATCCGTTTGGCCAGGTTTATCAAATCAATCTGACAACGCCCGCAGGTCGGGCAGGAGATTAGTTCAATTCCCTCCTTTTTAATCTCCAGAGATTTTAAAATCTGGCGACAAACTTTGATTTCTTCGACCGGATCAGCAGTCAGAGAAACTCTTATGGTATCTCCGATACCCTTAGCCAGCAGAGACCCAATACCTATCGCTGATTTTATAGACCCGGCAAACTCAGTACCGGCTTCGGTAATTCCCAGATGGAGAGGATAGTCAGCCAATTCGGCCAGTATTGAATAGGCAGCTATGGCACAATTGACATTGGTCGATTTTAGGGAAATTATTGTGTTATGGAAGTCATGTTTTTCAAGAATTTCGAGTTCGCGAAGAGCCGCTCCGACAAATGCCCGCGGCTCTTCGTGGCCTAATTCATCCAGTAAGTCTTTGGGCAAAGAACCGGAATTGACTCCTATTCGGATTGGGATTTCAGCATCTCTGGCGGCCTTAACGACTTCGGCGACCTTCCAATCGGGGCCAATGTTTCCGGGATTTATGCGGACTTTATCCACCCCTTCTTCGATTGCTCTTAAAGCCAATTTATATGAAAAATGTATGTCAGCGACCAGTGGGATTGATATTTGTTTCTTTATATGTCTCAGACAGTCAGCGGCGTCTTTGTTCAGAACCGCGACGCGAATTATTTCGCACCCGGCCTCTTCAAGGCTTTTAATCTGTGCTACCGTGCTTTCAATATCGCGAGTGTCGGTATTGGTCATCGATTGTATTGCGATCGGGAAATTACCGCCGATAATGACATTTCCAATTTTGACAGCCCGAGCTTTTCTTCGAGGTGCGGGATATTCAAATTTGTTGCCGGTAAGCATTTCCCGCCAATTTTGTTTTGCCTTGTCGGATATATCTCTTGACATAGTACCTTCTTGTTTTGCTTAATTAAATGATAATACGAAAAAAGACAACAGAAAGTTAATATCTTTGAATTATCGCAAACTCATATTTTATATTGTTATCATCTGCCTTGCCCTGGGTTATTGGTATATGACCAGGAAAGCATCTGAAGAGATGATGCTCAAATCCGAAATATTTGCTCAGGTCTATGCCGGAACACGGGTCATCGGCGAATTATACCGCAATGAACCGGATAGGTTTTTTCGAGCCCGTGATTCAATTTATGGCACATATAGTTTTAACGAAGATTCGGTAAGACTTTTTCAAATATCATTGGAAAATGATTCTGAAAAATGGCCGGAAATCTGGGGACGTATAAGAAATATAGTCGATTCTTTGACGACTTATTTTATTGAAAACCCGGTGACGCATCCGACCGCTGATTCGACCGACACGCCGAATACCGATAAATAATTTCTCGGCAAATATATTCCTGTCTCTTATTTTGAAGCATGCGTAACTTGATTTTGGGATGCCCAGGCTATATTTTAATCTATCATATGATCTATAGGTAAATACCTTATTTTTAGGAGTTATTGATGGCTGACAGCGATTATTTAATACTGGTTATAAATCCGGGCTCGACCTCGACCAAAGTTTCCGTATTCAAAAATGCTGAGCAATTGCACCATGAGAATATCAAGCATAGTGCAAAGTTGATAAATCAATTTAACCTGGCCTCCGAACAGTTTGATTTCAGAAAAAACGCAATTGAGGAATGGCTTGGATATTTACCCAAAGACGATAAAATATTCTCAGCCGTGTCAGGCAGGGGCGCGCCTCTTAAGCCTTTGGAAGGAGGCAGCTATATTATCTCCGAAAAAATGCTTGATGATGTGTGTACCTCTCGCTATTCAAACCATGCTTCCAATTTGGGCCCGATGCTGGCCGATTTTTATGGAAAAATCTATAACGTCCCGGCCTATATCACCGATCCAATTACGGCTGATAATTTTGCCGATATTGCAAGGATATCAGGAGTTCCGGGGATTATCAGAAAATCACGCTCGCATTGTTTGAATATCAAGGCTGTCGGAAGGGCGGAAGCTGCCAAACACGAGAAAAAGCTGGAGGAAGTTAATTATATAGTGGCTCATATGGGCGGAGGAATTTCGATAGCCGCTCTTGAGAAGGGAAGGATTGTTGATGTCAATGACGGCCTGCTTGGTATGGGACCATTTTCAATCGATCGCGCTGGAGCTTTGCCAATTGGGGGATTGGTCGATATGTGTTTTTCCGGGAAATATTCAAAAAATGAGATAATTGAAATTTTGTCCGGGAAAAGCGGTCTTTTGGGATATCTGGGACATAGCGATTTACGCCAGGTTGAATTGATGATTGAAGATGAAGACAAAACCGCTGAATTGATTTACTAGGCCATGTGCTATCAAATCTCCAAAGAGATTGGCGCGGCCGCGGTTGTCCTGAAAGGCAATATTGATTGGATTATTCTCACCGGCGGAATGGCATATTCGGTGATGCTGACTGAAACAATCTCTGAATATATTAAATTTATTGCCCCGATTATTATTGTTCCGGGTGAGAAAGAAATGCTGGCTCTGGCTGAAGCGGCAATTCGAATTATTACCGGAGAAGAAGTACCAAAGACTTATGAGTGATTATTTGGAATACTTTGAAAAATTCAATGATTAAATCATCGGATGACATAATTGATGCCGCTCGAAAAATAAGCAATCGGCGCGGCCTGTTTCGCATTGCTGTGGCTGTCGCAAATGAATCCAATGTTTTGGCCGCTATTAAATCAGCTTACGATGATGGCATCTGTGATGCCATATTATTTGGCAATAAAGGCAAAATTGAGGAAATAGCGCATAAAAATCAAATCGATATCGGAAAATTCCCGATAATCGATCAGACCGATGACATCAAAGCCGTAAACAACGCGGTCGGATCAGCAGCGAGAGGCGAGGCCGACGTGATTATAAAAGGATTCGTCTCAACCTCTACCCTGCTCAAAGGCGTTCTCACTAAAAAGTTCAATTTACAAACCAGCCGAGTATTATCTCATGTGGCGGTTCTGACGATCCCGGGAAGGAATAAACTTCTTCTGGCCAGCGATGGAGGAATGACCGTCAAACCAACCCTTGAGCAACGGTTTGATATATTTAAAAACATTCTCGTTGTTGCCGGGGCATTAAAAATTAGGCCATTTCGGGCGGCGATAATGAACGGAAACAATGATACCGCAAATAATTCTTTGGCAAATGAATCAAAGGAATTGATGAATCTTATTCAAAAAGAAGGTTTTTCCAGTTATGTAATACCGAAACCGATGAATTTGGCCGAGGCAATATCAGCCGAAGCCGATGCGGTCATCTATGGAAGTATAGAAGAATGCAACCTGGCAACTAAGAGTATGATTATCTTTGGCAAAACGATTGTTACAGGCGTGATAATCGGATCAAAAAAACCGGTTTCAGTAGTCTCGCGCACTGATCCGATAATCGGCAAGAAAGCATCGATTGCTCTTGCCTGTCTGGTATCCAATTACTATCGCCCTCTGGATAAGGAGAAATAACAATCGTAATGGTAAGGAGTTTTGAGGAATTCCGTGGGTGGATTTCTAAATTTGTTGAAAAGAAAACACCTCCCAGAACTGCTATTGTTTCAAATGATATTCAAAATCATAAATTAATTCGGCAACTTGCCAATCATATTATATTGCGGCCAATAATTAATGAGCCAGATGATATTAATTATGCCTTGAGCAATGCTCTAAGTATGGCCCATAATAAACAGATAGAGTCGATTGCGCTGGATGAGAATTATCTAACTGACTTTATGAAATTGGCACTAAATAAGTCTAACGATTTTTTAATGGACGACCAGATTTTGAGTCATGCGGCTGTTTTTGAGCATGAAGCATATCATAAGTTGTTTATATTAAGTGATGCGTTCGTTAATTCCCATCCTGATTTGAACGATAAAGTGAAGATCATTAGAAACGCTGTCGCACTATCCAAAGCGCTTGGTGTCAATTTACCCAAAATAGCCATTTTGGCCGCTGTTGAAAAAGTAAATCAGAGCATGCCCGTTACTATTGAAGCCGAGAAGTTGAAGAGTATGAATATCGATGGAGATATTGATGGGTGCTTAATCGATGGTCCATTGTCGATGGATTGTGCCATGCTTAAAAAAATCGCCCTTGATAAAGGCGTCGTTTCTGATGTCGCCGGGGATCCGGACATAATAATCGCACCGGAGATCAATGCCGCCAACGCGATATTTCACGCAATTTCAAAAATTGGTAAAGCCAAATCAGGCAGTTTAATCATCGGTGGCTCGGTTCCCATCGCTTTACTGGCCTCAGAGAAAATAGAAGAAGAGGCAATTAATTCATTATTGCTGGGAAGTTATTTTTCTTTGATAGCGGATAATTAATGCCAGCGGTTGTAATAATCGGACTGCGGAGAATCGGTTTTTTTTGAAGCCAGTTGTTTTTTATATTTCAAACGAATAAAAATCCACCCGAATAAAAATCCTCCGATGTGGGCAAACCAGGCTACGCCTCCGCTTTGCGCGGCTCCCAACGATGAAAATCCCATCAGTAATTGTATCACGAACCAATAACCGAGAATAAAAATGGCCGGAAGCCACATAAGTCTGATGAAAAATAATATCCAGATAAGAGTCAGTATTTTGGCGCGCGGCCAAACTACCAAATATGCTCCAAGGACGCCGGCTATCGCGCCGGAAGCGCCGACCAGAGGGACCGTCCCACCGGGATTGAATGAGGTAAATAATAGCACAGCGGCCAGACCCGAAATAAAATAGAAACCGAGGAATTTTAAATGACCCAAATAATCTTCGACATTATTCCCGAAAATCCAGAGATAAAGCATATTGCCGGCCAAATGCATAAAGTCGCCATGCAGAAACATCGAAGTGAAGGGCGACATCCAGACCGGGAAAGGAACGTCTGGTGTCATGTCTGAGAAACTTGTCAATTCGACGGGAATGAGGCCGAATTGAAATATGAACATCTGCTCGAGTCGAGGCGAAAGCGTCAATTGATACACATAGACAAGGCAATTCACCACGATTATTATTACCGTAATAATCGGGAATTGTGTGGTCGGATTGTTATCTTTTAGCGGCAGCATAAAATTATAACCCTTAACTGTGTGTAATTATACGATTGAGTGTCAATTATGGGTACAAAAAAAGCCCCGATAAATCGGGGCTTTAAAAATAGAATTCTCATCGGGTAGTGAAAAACTCATCGATATAGTTCTCAGTCTTGACCGAAGAAAGCATATTGACATACCATGAACTTAGCGTTTCGCTCATTTTTGTCTGAAGTAGAGTTTGTTCGAGCGAATCACGAACGGCCGCATATTTATCCAATTCGGCGCTTTGTCTTTCCAGCAGTTTTACTATTGCGCATCCGCGCTCGTATTTGACCGGCTTTGAAATATCTCCGGGATTCTGGAGATGGAACATCATTCCAACAATTGACGGTTCGCGGCCGATGTTTTTAATAAAACCATCCCGGGAAATAAGATCGGTGGTGATAACCTCTATCCCCGCATCCCGAGCGGCTTTATTGAATTCAGTTCCATCCTGAATAGCCTGATGAACTTTATTGATTTCCGTTTCGCAAATCTGAAAGGCGAGATGGGTTTTGAAATCCGTCTCAACTTCGCTTTTCACCTCTTCAAAAGACGCAACCCCTGCCTCCCGCTTTTCGGCAACGCGAGATATTATGGCTGAGGCGTCATTTTCAAAAATGGGTGAAACGGCTCCAACATCATTCTTAAACGCGAAGATATTATACCGGCGATCATATCCGAATTGGGCCAGCGGCTTGCTTGAGGTCATTAAGCCGGTATTTTGTATATCAATTTCATATTGGGAAGCGGCGGCTTCAAAACCATCGGATTCCGCGATTTCAAGAAAACCCTGAGCGTTTTCAAACGCTTTCTCAAGAGTTTCGGTTGAAGCCTTAATTTTAAAAAGGATATGGCTTGCTTTGATTTCATCTTCGCCTTTATCACTCTTGCGCTTTTCAGTAACTTTTATGATATGCCATCCGAATTGAGTTCGTATCGGATTAGAAATTTCATTAATTTCCATCGCGAAAGCGGCGTCATTGAATTCCTGAACCATTTTTCCCTTTCCAAACCAGCCCAAATCGCCCCCATCAGGTCCGGTCGGGCCTTCTGAATATGCCTTGGCCAGTTCAGCGAAATCTTCCCCCTCATCGAGTTGAGTTTTAATCTGCTCAGCGTCAAATTTAATCAATTCCCAATCGCCTTCGGTCGGTTCTTTGGAAAAAGAGACGAAATCGAGTGATGCTCGTTCCTCAACTTCATAATCTTCCGGATGAGTATTGTAGTAGTTTTGAAGTTCTTCTTCTGTTATTTCCGGACCGGGGTTGACATACTTGGAAACACCAACAGAGATAATTTCAGCCTTTGCTTTTTCATTGCCGTTTAGATAAAATTCTCTGACATCATTTTCACCAACGCGAACGGTCGAAGCAATTTGGTTCTGGAGCTTCATTCGGCGTAATTCCGGCCGATAAACACGTTCCACTTGCAGCCAGAATTGGCCAGCCTGAGGATTGGCCAGGGTGGCCAGGTATTTCTGATAATCAAATTGACCCTCCGCGTTTGCGAAGGATGGATTCTTCTGAAATTCCTGAGGCGGGGAAAATTTCATAAATTGATAAAGTTCTTCATCGGAAACGGTAATATTGCGCTTATCCATCTCCCGGGTCATTAGAAAATCGGCGACCAGATTATCCCAGGCATCGCGCCGTATTTTATTGAGAGTTGCCATGTCCATTTCTTCATTGGAGTTACCCTGTTCCTGCTGGCGAAGTCTCTCAAGAAATATGTTGTAATACTGATAATCTATATCAACACCGTCAATTGTTCCTATGAAGTTTTTCTGGGTTTTACTTCGGGTGATATCCATGCCCCAGGCAAATATAATCGTACCCACAAAAGCAACGACTACAACCCAGATAACAACTTTTGTCAATTTGCGAAAACTGCTAAGCATTTTAAATAAACTCCTTCAAGAATCTCCGTTACCGCATCCGCTTTATATTTCAACCGGTTATTATTTCCCGGACCGGTGGAAATTAGCTCAACAATATAGCCAATCTATTTGGCTTGGCAAGCCATTTTTATAACGATTGGTATAGTTTTGCGCCAAAAAACTAATTGCCCTGAAGCAATTAAGTATTAACTTGCCACAATGCATAATCTTAGAAATATATCGGCCGTTCTGCTTATTCTATTCAGCCCATGTTTTGGACAAGAACCGGAATTCAATGACAGTTATTATTGGCCCTTGAAACTCCAAAAACAATTCTCTTCCGGATTCGGAGATACTCGGCCGGGACGTTTTCACATGGGCGTTGATCTGAGAACAGGAGGAAAAGAAGGCGCTCGCGTTTATGCTCCGGAAGACGGATATGTCGTGCGAATAAAAACGTCTTATAATGGTTATGGCAAAGGTCTCTACCTTAAAGGTAATTCGGGGCGGATTTATGTATTCGGACATCTGCAAAAATACAACTGGGATATTGGTACATACCTGCAAAAGCGTCAGATAGAGTCTGAGAGATATTATCAGGATATTTCTTTGGAATCCGACGAGCTGCGGATAAAAAAGGGAGATTTTATAGCCCGATCAGGGCAAACCGGAGCCGGAGCGCCTCACCTCCATTTTGAAATTCGTGATGAAAACCAAATACCGCTTAATCCTTTGTATTTCAATGTTGAAGTGAATGATAAAGCGGCCCCCGAATTCGAAGCAGTCTGGCTAACCTGCCTTGATAATTATTCACTTTTTGAAGATGGCTCTCGAGAAAAGAAATTCATTCCAAAAAAGTCGGATAATTCTGGACGTTTCGTTATCGCCGATACGATTGTCGTCAGCGGTCGATTTGGAATCAAAGCCGCGGTTTCGGATATTATTACCAGCGGCTCGTTTACTCTTGGCGCTTCGAAGCTGGTATTGTACATAGACGGCAAGATTTACTATGCGGTCGATTATCGTCAAATATCATACGATGAGAATTTTTACAGCTTGCTCGATAAAGATACCGACCAGCGCAAAGTAGAAGATTATAAACGGGTTTACCTTCTCTATCGCCGGATGGGAAATAAATTTTCCGGGTGTCTGACGCCCGCGAATGATGATGGAACAATTGAATTTTCATCATATGGATTTCATGATATTCGCATTGAGGCGTTTGACGCTTCCGGCAATCGGCAATCTCTTGATTTCGTATTATTCTATTCAGTTAGTCTGGAAATTTTGGACCCCTTTAATCGGGCAATAATCGAGGACACTTTAATTGAGCTGAATTATGCTCAAGGTATTGATTCATTGAATTATGATTCGATTTTGATAACTCATCCGGATGCCGGCTCATTGCCTGTTAGGGTCTTTCCTTCAATCGAAAACAGTCCTCATAGCATTCGCCTAATGGGCGATTTTTCGCAATGGCCGCATTATCAGATTCGCTTTTTTAAAAATGGCGTCCTCTTCCCGGCCTATAATTTTTCGACTAATTATATCCAACCTGCCGGACAAAAGGCGGTCGATTCGGTGACAGTCGAGTTAATTGATGATGGATTGCTATTGAACGCCTATACCTCAGTTCCATCGATTAACTGGCTGCTGGCGGAGATCATTACTGATATCGGCAGTGAGAGATTATCGTATCTCAAATATGATACCACAAGGTTTTCACTCTTTTATAGACCGAATGATAGTGTAACGAAAATAGAATCAATTATTACGCGCGGCCCGATAGGGTTTTTGCCCGATAGTCTAAACGGCACAATTCATCGAGTAAAAGCCGGCACTGACATTGAGATTTCACTCAAAGAAAGCACCAGCCTGCATTTTGATCCCCAAGATCTATTTGCCGATTTGCTTCTAAGTATTTATGATACGATTATGGCCGACCCGAAAACCGGGCATTATATCGGAACTCCGTTTGAGATTTTCCCGGCGACGATGTCTTTTGCCAACTGGGTTGATCTAAAAAGCAATGTGCGCGATGCTGATAATGCTGATAAAGCGGGCTTATATGTATTTCATAATGAAAAAGGATGGCTCTGGGCGGGCGGCGAGCTTAGTGAAACATCCGGTTTCATTAAGTCTGATATAGGCGGTACCGGGCTGGTCGCAATAATTGCCGATACCACGGCGCCAGTTATTAAATCATTGAACATAGAAGAAAAAGGCCGTGTCAAAATCAGCCAGCCTGAAATTCGGTTTATTGTCGATGATGAACTGTCAAAGATCGAAAATGATTTTAATTTTAATGTGACGATTGACGGAAAATGGATCTCGCCGGAATATGACCCTGAACGGCAATCATTTAAATCAAAGCCTCATTGGCGGCTGATTCCGGGAAAACATATACTTAAAATCGAAGTTACGGATCGGTGCGGCAATAAAACCGAGCTGGTCAGAAACTTTCGCGTTCAACCCGCAGGTTAAAGGATTATGAAACCATTCCTAATGGCTTTAGCTATCCTGATATGCTGGAACGGCCCAGTATTATCTCAAGTAACAATTCGAGCGGATATAACTTATGATTCAATAATCGTTGATACCGCGATTAAATCGACCGCTGTCCATTTTGAGAATTTGGCCGGAGCTGCAAAACATGATTCTTTGACGATCTATTTGGTAAATTCAGATGATGCGTTTGATAGCCTGGTGGGGAGTGCAATGCCGGATTGGGGCGCCGGTGTCGCGATACCGCATCGCAGAATAATAGTAATCAAATCCCCGTCTTATTTCCCCGGTGAAAAATCCTTATATGAATTAACGGTGCATGAGTACGCTCACATCTTACTTTCTCGTAGAGTCGGTCATCGACAATTGCCACGATGGATTAATGAGGGTATGGCGATGTATCTTTCCGCAGAATGGGGATGGAGCGATAATCTTTCAATGAGCTGGGCTTCGGTCATGGGTTGGACGATTCCCCTGCGCCAGATTGAGAAGTTGAATCGGTTCAGTCCTGGCAAAGCGGAGACAGGGTACGCTGAATCTTATCTGGCTTTTAAGTATTTTTTGGATACCTATGGCAAGTCGAGTTTGGTTATATTTATAGATAGCATAAAATCGGGTCGGTCTTATGATGATGCCTTTATCGACGCAATCGGCGCGAATTATTTTGGTTTTGAAAAGGAATTTTCCGAATTCTTGGCGACGAGGTATAATTTGATATCATTGATTTTTAACAGCAATCTGTTATGGCTGATATTGGCGGCAATTATCGTAATCGGATTTATTATCAGCCGGATCAAACGTAAATCGAGAATGGAAAAGCTGGAAGATTACGACCGCCTCCATTCATCTGATTTCGATTATGGGGATGAGGCCGAAAAACCGCATGAAGATAATCCATGGGATTGAATATGCTTTAGTCCGGATTCTGTCGTTTCTGTTTCAGAGATTGCCGCGGAAAACAGCTATAAATCTGGGTGATCGCATTGGACGAGCGATGGATAATTTGTGGCTTAGCCGGCATAAGACAGTTATCTCCAATTTGGAAATCGCTTTCGGAAATGAACTGACTATTGCCGATAAAGAAGAGCTATCCAAAAATATCTTTGGAAATATCGGAATGACAATGGCCGAAATTGCACGTTTTCCCGTTACAGACACCGATGAGATAAAAAGAATAGTATCCTCTAAAGGAGAGGAGACATTTCAAGAGGCAATTGATTATGGCAAAGGCGCCCTTTTGGTCGGAAGCCATTTTGGCAATTGGGAATTGATGGGAGCGTATATAAACGCGTTAGGATTTCCCGTAGATTTTCTAATTCGGGGACAGCATAATAAACTGGTCGATAAATATTTGGCGTCATTGAGGCGCTCAATGGGTGTACGTGTCATTCATTCTGATAAAAGCGGCGGGATGATGGAGATTATCCGGGCGCTAAAGCAGAACCGGCAGGTTGCCATTATTTCTGATCAGCATGCCGGATCTCAGGGAATTATTATTAATTTTTTTGGGCGACTTGTATCTGTCCCCCGCGCTCCGGCCGTTCTTTCGATTAGAACCGGGGCGCCGATTATCACCGGACAGATACTCCGAAATCCTGATAACACTCACTTTTGCGAATTTGATAAACCGCTATATCCTAATCTCGACGCCGATCGTGACAAGGAAATTTTGCGATTGACCAAAATCTATACCGGACGCATCGAAAACGCTATTAGAAGACAGCCGGAATTGTGGCTCTGGACACATCGGCGATTTAAATATGTACCAAAAGAGCAAGATTCCGAAGGCAAACTTGTTGAATAAGATGATATGAGATTAACCGGATGAAATTAATAATTCGAGCGCCCAATTGGGTTGGCGACGGCATCATGGCTTTGCCGGCTATAGATATTGCCCGCGATATGACCGGGGCAAGTAATATTACGGTTATGGCTCGCGCAACAACCGCTCCATTATTTGAAAATCATCCCGATGTCAGCCAAGTAATTCGCATTGATGACAAGTCCTCGCGCATTTGGGGAGCAAAACGGGCCGCGAGTTTCATTAAGAATGAAAAGTTCGATATCGGCCTTATCCTCCCCCCATCTTTCTCATCCGCTTTAATATTTAAATTAGGCAAGGTTCGAGGACGCATCGGATTTGTTGGAGACAAACGATCGCTTTTATTAACCAGGGCAATAAAAATTCCCGCCAAAAAAACGCATCGGATAGATAAGTATTTATATCTTCTCGAAAAACTGACAGGCAATAAAATCGCCAGCCGCCCTCCGGTTTTATATTTATCCCATGATAATATCAGCGCGGGAGAAAATATTCTGAAAAATCATTCACTGTCGTACGATGATAAATATATCGCAATTGCTGCCCGGGCAGCCGCTCCTTCACGGCGCTGGGGGGCGGACAATTATGGCCTACTGGCAAAACGGCTTGCGGCCGATCTTAATTGCCGTATACTATTGATAGGAACCTCCAGCGATTTTGAGGCGGGTGAAATAACTCGCTCTAATGACGAAAAATATATATTCAATCTCTGCGGAGAGACTTCTTTATTGGAGGCCGCGTCAATCTTATCTTTTGCCAAGGCATTCATCGGCAATGATTCCGGGCTGGCGCATCTGGCCGGAGCGGTAAATTGTCCTCTTGTAGTATTATCGGGCGCCGACGACCCGGAAGAAACATCGCCTCGATGCGAGACAAAATCTGTCATTTTCAAAAGAGATTTGGATTGTATCAGTTGCGTGCGCAACGAATGCCGTCTGAAGGGCGATCTGTATATGCAGTGCATGGATTTGATAACGGTCGATGAGGTTTATAATGCCGCCAAAAAGATCATTACGAAGTAAAATTGGAATTATCGGCTCGATTAATCGCGATACAATTTATCTTGTGAATGGGAAACAGGTTTCATCCTGGGGCGGTATTTTATACAATATCAAATATCTTGCGGAAAGCGGCGCGACCAAAATCGTACCGGTAGCCAACGCCGGAACTGATGCCTATGATGATATAATTAAAATCCTGAAGGAATATCCAAATGTGAATTTGGAATACATAAGTCGCGTAAAGGCTTTGAATAATCATTGCTTTTTGTATTATCACAACCAGTCGCATAAATGCGAAATTTTGAAAGGCGGCGTCCCCCGCTTGCGGTTTAATCAAATATCGCCTTTACTTGATTGCGATATTGTCTTAGTCAATTTTATTTCAGGTCGTGATGTCGCATTGCAAACTCTCGAGAGATTTCGGCGGCACTATCATGGCATGATTTATATGGATATACATTCACTGACTTTGGGCAGTCGGAAAGTGGAAGACGGATATAAACGATTTTTGCGGCGTCCGTCCAGCTGGATAAGGTATATCGCCTGTGCCGATATTCTGCAAATGAATGAAGATGAATTTGAGATTCTGTCAAAAACTCAATTGTCAAATAAAAACCCGAAAAAATTTTGGTCTTTGATATCTCTGCGGACAAAATGCCTCGTCCTCACCCTCGGGCGGGAGGGCTCGCGAATTGTCTCGGGAAAATTAAGACCGAAGATTCAGAAAATAGCGCCGCTCGGAGTTGCCCATGTTTATGACACAACCGGATGCGGCGACGCCTTTGCCGCAGGTTTTATATCCGAATATGCAAGTAGTAGAAATTTCGCCAAATCCGCCGCCAACGGCAATCAACTGGCGGCCGAGCGGTGCGAAACAAAAGGCAGAATCTTTTGAAATTCATCATTAACCTTTATCGATTCTCTTGACCTTTTTCGCATTTCTCTATACTTTATGCATTCACAAGAGAAGAAACTATTCATGGAGGCTTCATGAAAGATAAACTCAAAGAATGTATTAAATGGTTGAAATCGAAGGGGGTTGATTATGCCGATTGCCGATACGTTCATCGGGAAACGGAAAACATTCGTACTGCCAATGGTAATGTCGAGATGTTATCCCGCGATCTTGATGTCGGAGTCGGAATTCGGGTGCTGGCCGGTGGAGCCTGGGGATTCGCGGCAACGGCTGTATTGACATCAGCCGATTTGAAAAAAACCGCGAATAAGGCTTTGCAAATCGCCAAAGCATCAGCCATGACTCAGCGTGAGAAAGTCATTTTGGCTGATGAAACACCGCATGTCGATTATTATAAATCGCCATGCAAAAAGGATCCCTTTGAAATTCCTGCCCATGAAAAGTTGAATTTACTGATTGGATTGACGAACGATTTGAAAAAAGTGAAAAAAATTCATCGTGCCGAAGCGAGCATGGATTTCTTCAAAACCAATAAGATATTTATCTCGACTGAAGGAGCCGAAATTGAACAGGATATAATCGAATCAGGCGGTGGTTTTGAGGCGCTGGCATTTGGCGGCAAGGAAGCCCATCGCCGCTCTTATCCCAATTCTTTCCGAGGTGATTATGCTTGCCGAGGATATGAGTTTATCGAGGCTATGGATTTGGCTTCTCATACAGAGCGGATCGCCAATGAGGCGGTTCAGCTTCTTTCGGCCAAACCATGTCCGGATACGCACAGCGATATTATTATCTGCGGTTCTCAGATGGCCCTTCAGGTACATGAATCATGCGGACATCCGATTGAATTGGATCGCGTTTTGGGAACCGAGATTTCACTGGCGGGCGGATCATTTTTGACGATTGAAAAGCTCAATAAACTAAAATACGGTTCTGATATTGTCAATATCACCGCTGACGCGACCATTAAGGGCGCCTTTGGCAGTTTCGGCTATGATGATGAGGGTGTCAAAGCCCAGCGCACACCAATAATTAAAAATGGGAAATTCGTCGGATACCTGACCAGCCGGGAAACCGCCCCGATAATTAAGAAAAAATCCAACGGAACGATGCGGGCTTCCGGATGGAATCGCATCCCTCTGATACGCATGATTAACATAAATCTCGAACCGGGTAAATGGGAACTTGATGATTTAATAGCCGACACCAAAAAAGGAATCTTTTTCGGACCCAATAAAAGCTGGTCGATTGATGATAAACGATTGAATTTCCAGTTTGGCGGAGAATGCGCCTGGGAAATTAAGAATGGAAAATTAGGCCAGATGTATAAAAACCCTGTCTACACCGGGATAACTCCTGAATTCTGGAATTCATGCGATGCCATCTGTAACAAAAATCACTGGCATGTCTGGGGAGTACCCAATTGCGGGAAAGGAGAACCGATGCAAACAATGCATGTCGCTCATGGCACCTCCCCGGCCCGATTCAGAAATATAAAAGTGGGGGTGAGCAAATGATTGGAAAACAAAAATTGATCGCCAGCTTCAAAAAAGCTCTGGTATATTCAAAAGCGGATGATACTGAAATTGTCTTTATCGGTTCCGAGTCGGGTTTAACCCGATATGCCAATTCGGCAATTCATCAGAATGTCCATGAGAATAACTGCAAAATCTTCGTTCGCACAGCCGTTGGCAAGAAAGTCGGTGTTGCCTCAACCAATTCACTAAATGCTCAGGCATTGAGGAAGACAATCGATAATTCTCTTGAAATTGCCAAAAATCAGCCCGATAATCCGCTCTATATCGGCTTGGCCAAACCCGCGAAATACAAATCATTGAAGACCTTTGATGCCAGAACTGCCAAGTTTTCGCCACGGGATCGAGCAAAAGTCGTCAAAAAGATAATTTCTGTGGCGGATAAAAAGAACTTCACTCTGGCCGGTGCATTCGCGACTTCGTGCGGCGAAATCGCGATCGTGAATTCCAACGGTATAAAAGCGTATCAGCCTACAACATCGGCCTCAATAAATATGATCGCCATGTCGGATACATCTTCGGGTTATGCGGCCGGGTTGTCACGCCGCGTCAACGATATAGATTTTGAAATGCTGGCCAACCGCGCCGTTGATAAATGCAAAATGTCGTTGAACCCAATTTCGATTGAACCTGGTACTTATGAGATCATATTGGAACCGGCTGCCGCCGCCGCGCTTCTCGAATGGATGAATTATATTGGAATGGGATCGAAATCTTTCCAGCAAAAAACATCATTTTTGTCGGGCAAAATCGGAAAAAAAGTTACTTCGGAAATGATTTCAATCTACGATAACAGCCTCGATGAAAAATCAGTCGGTTTTCCTTTCGATTTTGAAGGCGTTCCCAAGAAAAAAGTTAACATTATTCAAAAAGGGATTGCCAGGGGAGTCGTCTATGATCGTATGGCGGCCGCGAAAGACAAAAAGCAGTCAACCGGCCATGCCCTGACCCCGAATGAAAGCAACGAAGGCGCTTTGGCGCTTAATCTGGTTATTTCTTCAGGTAAGGCAAAACGAGATAAAATGATTGAAAATGTAAAAAAGGGTATCCTGATAACACGTTTTCATTACATCAATGGCTTTATCGATACATCCAACGCGGTCATGACTGGAATGACCCGCGATGGCACGTTTTTAATCGAGAAAGGCAAGATTAAAGCAGGTATAAAGAATTTGAGATTTACCGACGCTATGCTTAAAGCCTTTGCCACAACTGTGGCGATATCTCGAGAATCCGAACTGGTGGAATCGTGGTGGGATGCCGTCGGCTGTATCAAAGCACCGACAATTCATTTGAAGAAGTTTAAATTTACGGGTAAGACAGAGTTTTAAGCTGGATTTCTAAAAAGATAGTCATTATAAATTAGGCGTCTATTCTATTTAGTATGAGGCGTCTTTTTTATGAAACGAATCGAATCGGTATAAGCAGCTGGGAAATTGACAAAGTTGCCAATCCATATATTTTTACATTTTGGGGACTTCAATCCATAACGGGAGCAATTATGGAACAACTAAAAGCCAATTATCTGTTGGAGGTTTTTTGTGTCAAACTTGTGCTTTTTTTATTCGTGCCTGCGCTCTGTCTTAGTGACAATTCTAATGCAGGCACAAATGGACAATCCCTAATAGACTCAGTTAAGCCGGGCCAGCGTTTGCGCATAAAGGCTCCTGATATTTCCCCAAGTCGAATAGTCGGCAGAGTTGATTCAATCAAGGCGGATACAATATTCTTAGTGGCCAGACAGGGCGCCAAAAATCCATATATTCGACGCATACCCATTGCATCAATCGTCAATTGTGAAGTATCGATAGGCCGCAAAACTAATGCTCGCCAGGGTGCATTATATGGATTAATTGTTGGCTCGGTCCTCGGCGGAGTAAAATCTTTGATCGGAGATGACGATTCCTATGATATGGCCGAGGGACCGGCTGCAATTCCGATCCTTGGAGGCCTTGGCTGTATCTTTGGGGCGGTTTTTGGGACCATTGCAAAAACTGATCGATGGCAGGAAATAACATCTGACAAAATCTCTTTCAAAATAATGCCATCAAAAGACAAATCCGTGCAAGTATCTGTGTCTTTTGCTTTATAAATATGACTTTAACGGCTGTCTGGTCCGGGTGGATTGCAAATAGCCAAAAAATTAATAAGTTGCAGGTTTTTTTGCATCCTTTTGCAACTATTTGCTCCCAAAAAACGTAAATCAGACTAAGGATAAATTAAAGACTGGGGTCTCATTATGAGAAAACAACTTACATTAGGTTTGATGACAGCTGTGGCCGTTTTGGTTATGACTCTATTGTGGGTGCCCGGAGCCATGGCTAAAGAAAAATTCGTCGTTTTCGAGAATGTTGAAATCGATGAGCTGGCTGTTCAGGGATTGAATGTTTCGGAGATTACAACGATCGACATTTATGCAGTCGGTGCTGGTCAAAGCTATCACACCGATTTATTCGCCTTTGCCTGGATAATTGACGCCGAAGATCGGGAAATTGTATGGTCTATGAATGACGAATGCGATGAATGGGACAGGGTCTCGGGGATCTTGATCGAATGTGAGTCAACTCTGCGATTACGGCCAGGAAAATATGAAGCATATTATTATGTCGGAGTTCCGAGCCTTGGCTCGGGATACAATATTTCAGTGAATGATCTTGGTGATTTGATCAAGATTTTCGGAGATGTTTTCAATCAGGATGAATATGAAGAACGCGACTTTTTGAAAGAGGATATTGAAGATTTGACCCTGGTAATTGAAACCGAAGAAAATAAAATAAAATTATATACTCCTCAATTTGACAACTCCCCCGGAGCATTTGTGTCAATTATTCGGCCCGGACCTGAAGAATATATCTCGCGGGGATTTAAAATGGCCAAAGAAATGGAACTGGATGTATACGCCATTGGCGAATATGGTTCCTCATACGAGGTTTTTGTCGACGGGGCTTGGATTATAGATGCCTCGACCCGCAAAAGAGTTTGGGAAATGGATAAATGGAATACTGATCCGGCTGGTGGCGCAAGTAAAAACAGGTATTTCCATGATCGGATTACTCTTCCGGCCGGCGAGTATATTGCCTACTACGCGACTGATGATTCTCATGACGCCAAAGAATGGAATTCTCCCCCGCCCGGTGATCCCAATAATTATGGGCTGACTATATCCACGCTGGATGTCGATGCCGTGAGTCGGATTGATGATTTTCAGGACGGCGAAGGTGAAGTAGAAATTGTTCGAATGGTTCGTATCAGAGACGATGATTTTGAGCGAAGGGGATTTATTTTGAAGAAGGCCGCCAAAATTCATATTGTCGGACTGGGCGAAAGAGATTACAGCAACGATTTTCTTGTCGATTATGGTTGGATTACTGATGCTGAGACGATGGAACGAGTTTGGGAAATGGATGCCGAAAACTGCGGTTATGCCGGAGGAGGAGCCAAAAACGCAATGTTCGACGGCATTATCGAATTGGAAGCAGGCTGTTATATCGTTTACTATCGTTCCGATGATTCCCATTCTTATGGAGACTGGAACGACGCTCCGCCTTTTAACCGCCGTGGCTGGGGTATATCACTCTACGGTGTCGGAAGCGATTTTTCGGAAAACAGCTTTGAATTATTCGATGATTTTGAACCGGCCGGAAATGTTCTTGTTAATCTCACGGGAATTGGCGATGATGAGGAAGTAAAAGCTAAATTTACACTTGATGAGGATTCACAAATTAGAATCACCGCCCTGGGTGAAGGTACCGGACGGACCATGCACGATTACGGATGGATCGAAAACGATAAAACCGGCGAAGTTGTCTGGGAAATGACGTACCGCAAAACTCATAATGCCGGCGGCGCCGAAAAAAATCGAAAAGCAGTAGCTAATATCTCACTCGAAAAGGGCACGTATGTGGCCTATTTCATTACCGATGATTCGCATTCTATTGAGAGATTCAATGCCTCTCCCCCGGATGAACCAGAACACTGGGGCATAATTATTACAAAAAAATAAATCTATTTTATTATAGATCAACCCCACCTTTTCAATGGCAGGGACTCCCCCAGGTCCCTGCTTTTTTATTTGATTGCATAAAAAATCCAAAGTAAATCAAGAATTGAGGCTAAACAAACCGGTATCTCTTCCTGATTGAAATGGGTTTGTTTTCTCAGATTAACGTTTTTGGTCATATCAACTCGGTGGTGATTACGACAGGCTCACAATAATTCTCCGTAGGGGTCGCTAGCGAGCGACCCGTAAAAAATACAGGGAAAGATCGCCACGTCAGCCTTCGGCCTCCTCGCAATGACTCGAACTAACCCTGAATTCGTCATTGCGAGCGAGTAAAACGAGCGTGGCAATTTATGGTTTGCAGTTATCCACAATCTCATTATTAAAAAATCCTTAGATGTGAATGTTCCTGTTTAGCTTACAGCGAATTGGGTTCGTTTTGTCATTTTTTGTATTTTTACGAAAATCTATATCCCATTATCACAAATACTCTACTACGATTTTAATTCATATCATATATGCGGGTGTTTTCAGAAAATGCATTATGTTGATGGGGAAAATATAACGGCTCTATGTGGGAACCCTCTGTAACAAGTTGCAATGAGCCACCGGTCTACCGGTTTTAATTATGTTAAACCTATTTGTTCATAAAATCCATTATTTCATTGCGCAAGGCAAGAATAGCCGAGTCACCTGGAGAATAATAAAGAGCACTATCACAATTACTTAAGGCTTCCTCAAATCGATTAAGAAGAGTTAGAGAAATGGCTCGGTATTTCCATGCTCTGTAGCTATCTGGCTGGTAGGATAGGGCACTATCGTAACCGGCAATTGCCTCCCCATGTCGATTAAGTTCTGTCAGCGCATAACCGCGCTTGTACCAGGCTTCGAGCAAATCAGATTTATAAACCAAGGCACTATCAAAACTGGCAATTGCCTCCTCATCACGATTGAGTTCTATTAGTGCATTACCGCGGTAATGCCAAGCATTATAATGATTTGAATTGAAGATCAAAGTACTGTCAAAACTGGCAATCGCCTCCCCATATTGATTGAGTTTTATTAGATCTATGCCGCGATTGTACCATGCTTCAACAATATCATGCTTATAAGCAAGAGCTCTGTCGTAATTCGCGATCGCTTCATTGGGACGGCTTAGTTTCGTATAAGCAAAACCTCGATTATACCAAGCTTTATAATAGGTCAAATCATAAACTAAGGCACTATCATAGCTGGCAATTGCTTCCTCATAACGATCGAGCTTTGTCAAGGTATTGCCTCGGTTGTACCACGCATTACGCGAAAACGAATCATAGGTTACGCTACTATCATAGCATACAAGAGCTAATTCGTTATTCCCCTGACGTGAGTTAATATATCCGATATAGAAAAAAACCGAAGCTCGCTGAAAAAGGTTTTCGCCTGCCGCCTTCAGAGCATAATCCAAATGAGTCAAGGCATCATCATACTTTTCCAAACCTATTGCAACTATTCCTTTATCAAAGGCTGTCTCGACGATTCCTTCCAAACGCTCGGCCAGCACACGGATTGTAGCTATAAGAGAAGAGTCAGGCTCCTCTTGCCCCGCTAATGTCATAACGTATGTCATTAAGTTTTCCATATCGAGTTTATGTTCAGCCTGAGGGTTTTCAACTTGATCGCCTACTTTTTCAACGTCGGATTTAGTTGCTGGGTTATCACTTGGCCAAAAGTTGAGCCCAGCACTGGCCAATACGCAAAGCCCAATCAGAACGTTGAGAGGCTTATTCAATCGTTTTAGGTATTCATTATAATTGCCAAGTGTTCTACCCAGCACGGCCAGGGCGGCTATAAAAGATATAATTTTTATAATTGTTCCCAAATACAACTTCCTCTCCCACTGAATTAATAATACCCCAATTATATCCTAACGGCAATATAAATTATATTGTCATACCCGCGAACGCTGGGTATCCAGAAAAATATCAACCTTATCTGGATTCCCGACTCGCTTCGCCCCTGACGGGGCTTCGCTCTCGGGAATGACACAGAAAAAGAACGTTATCTTTGGCTTCATCAGTGCGACAACTCGAGAGTTATCGCTACGCATAATGGCCGAATTCTCACTTCGCCTTCTTCAGCTTCTCCCTAAGGCTAATAATCTCGTCGCGGAGGCGGGCGGCCGATTCGAATTCGAGATTCTCAGCCGCTTTACGCATCGCTTTGGAAAGGAATGTAACCTGGTCCTCAAGACCCATCGAGGCGAAGAAATCCGGTTTTTCGATTTCTTCATCAACGGCTGTCTTGGAATCGGCAAACGATGTCGCCTGCAGAATTTCTTCCTTGGTTTTGCGAATCGTCTCGGGTGTGATGCCGTGTTCTTCGTTATACTCAAGCTGTCGTTGGCGACGACGTTCGGTTTCGGCCATCGCCCGCTTGATGGAATTCGTGATCACATCGGCATAATAGATGACTTTGCCGGCGGCATTGCGGGCCGCCCGGCCGGAAGTCTGAATCAATGCCTTATCCGAACGTAGAAAACCTTCTTTGTCTGCATCAAGAATAGCAACAAGCGAAACTTCAGGCAGGTCAAGTCCTTCACGAAGAAGATTAATACCGACCAAAACGTCGAATTTAGCGAGGCGCAGATCGCGAATCAATTCGGTTCGATCAATCGTGTCGATTTCGCTATGGATATAGTGGGCTCTGATATTGAGTTTGACGAGGTAATCGGTCAGGTCTTCCGACATCCGTTTGGTCAGAGTAGTCACCAACACTCGTTCTTTGGCGGCGATGCGCTTGCGGATTTCATCGAGGAGATCATCGACCTGATTGGTGACCGGCCGAATTTCAATCACGGGATCAATCAGCCCGGTCGGGCGAATCACCTGCTCCACGACAACACCATCCGATTTCTCAATTTCGTATTCGGCGGGAGTGGCAGAGACATATATGATATGTTTTTGAAGCGAATCGAATTCCTCAAAAAACAATGGCCGATTATCCAAAGCCGAAGGAAGCCGGTAACCGTGCTCGACCAGAGTTTCTTTGCGCGAGCGGTCGCCGGCAAACATCCCCCGCACCTGTGGAACCGATTGATGCGATTCGTCGATAATCGTCAAAAATTCGTCGGGGAAAAAATCAATCAGGGTATAAGGCCTCTCCCCCGCTTTACGTCCGGTCAGGTGGCGGCTGTAGTTTTCAATGCCGGAACAGTACCCTATCTCGCGCATCATCTCAATATCATAGTTGGTTCGGGAATCAATACGCTGGGCTTCCAAAAGTTTATCGTTGGCCTGAAAATACTCGAGCCGCTGACTCAATTCATCTTTGATTGTTATAATAGCTTTTTCGAGCTGAGGCTGTGTCGTCACAAAATGCTTGGCGGGATAAATCGCAACGCGCGGGCGATTATCATAAATTTCACCGGAGACAGGATTGAATGTCGTTAAGCGTTCGACTTCATCGCCATAAAACTCTATCCGAAGAGCATATTCCTGATAAGCCGGTATCAGCTCAATGGTGTCGCCTCGCACTCGAAAATTACCGCGCGAAAAATCAATATCATTGCGATTATAATGAATATGAATAAGCTGTCGGATCATCTCATCGCGATCGACTTCCTGACCGACTTCGAGAAAGAGAAGTAGCTCTTTGTAATCTTTGGGTGAGCCCAGGCCATAGATGCAGGATACGGAAGAAACGATTATTACATCTTTTCGCTCCAAAAGCGACGCTGTTGCCCGCAGTCGAAGGCGGTCGATATCATCATTCATTGAAGTATCTTTTTCGATGTAAGTATCGGTCGTCGGGATATACGCTTCGGGCTGATAATAATCATAGTAGCTTATAAAAAATTCAACGGCATTGTTCGGAAAAAAGGCTTTCATTTCGCCATAGAGCTGGGCCGCCAGAGTCTTATTATGAGATAAAATCAGGGCGGGTCGATTGTAGCGGGCGATAACATTGGCCATCGTAAAAGTTTTGCCCGAACCGGTGACGCCAAGAAGAGTTTGATGCTTCTGTCCCTGCTCCAGCCCCCGGACAAGCCTGTCGATGGCTTCCGGCTGATCGCCCTTGGGTTCGAAATTCGATACCAGTTGAAATTCGCTCATAACCGGATAATATATGGAAAAAGCGTCATAAGACAATCACAAGTTGGCAATTGTAAATAAGAAATGTGATGCGGATATCATTTTTTTGAACGGTAAGTACATTGGGGAGTATAAGTTGTAAGCAGGTAAATAAAAACACTTTAGAGGAGAGGAAAGCCGGTGATATTTTGCTTGACTTGTGCCGTCTGGATATTACCTTCTAAGATTAACTATTTTAAAAACTCTTTGGAGGAATTGGATTTATGTACGCTGTAATCGAAACAGGCGGCACCCAATTTACTGTCGAGGAAGGGGCTCTTGTCAAGGTCCCCAAGTTGGACGGTGCGGTCGGAGAAAAGGTAACGATTGATAAGGTTCTTCTCATTTCCGGCAATGATAAGCCGGTGGTCGGCAATCCATACGTGGAAAACGCGACGGTTGAGGCGGAATTGTTGGCTCAGGATAAGGATGAAAAGATTACCGTTTATAAGATTAAAAGACGGACCAAGTATCGCCGCACCAAAGGTCACAGGCAATCATATACGGAACTAAAAATTACTAAAATTAATACGCCGGCGTAATAAAAAATATTGATGGATATATCGAAGATCAGGGACGGGATTAGAGGAATTATTATTCCCGGCGTAATCGCCTTTGCGCTGGTAATTATTGTAAGCTCCCCAGCCGCCGCTCAGCAATATCAGCAATATAAAATTGTCGATATTCAGGTAAGCGGCAATGTCAATTCTTCTGAAACCATGATAAAAAATATCGCGGCCTTTCCGCTGGGCGGAACTCTTAAGGGAACTGAAGTTCAGGGCGCGGTTAAGAGCCTTTATGCTCAGGGGATATTTCGCGATATCTCGGTGGAAATCGAACCGGTCACGGCCGGCATCATTATCCATATCAAAGTCAGTGAATATCCGCAACTCACCAGCATCAAGTATGACGGCAACGATAAGATAAAAGACAAAGACCTGGAAGAGCTTCTGCGGCTGGCTCCGGGCGGATTTATTTCGGATCATCTGGCGTTGCAGGCCAAAGCCAAAATCGAAGCGGAATATATGGCCAAAGGTTATTTTCTGGCTAAGGCCAATCCGGAATTGAAATATTCGGAAGATTCTACGCATGCTGATCTGACCTTCAAGATTAAAGAATTTAGCAAGGTAAAAGTTGAAACGGTTTATATGACCGGCTCTTCCCGACTTAATGCCGATGATCTTGTCAAGCAGATGTCAAACCGCAAGCACGGCTTTTTGCGATCATCTGATTTCAAAAAAGAAAAATACTCGGAAGATTTGGTCAAGATTATTGAATACTGCAACACAAAAGGATTTGTCGACGCTTATATTAAATCCGATTCATTTGTTATCGATACGGCCCGCAATCGAATGAGCATATACATCAATATATATGAGGGACCTCGGTATTATTTTGGGGAAGTCGAGTTTTCGGGAAATGAGATTTTTGGCGCCGAACAGCTTCGTAAAGCCCTGAAACACGGACAGGGCAATGTTTTTGATCAGGAAAAATATGATGAATCGCTGGGCGAAATATACGGGGTATACCAGGAAGAGGGTTATTTGCATGTTCGGATTCTCGATGAACGCAAAACCCGCGACTCAACGATTGATATTACATACCAGATAATTGAGGGTCTGCCTTCCGAAATACGCATGATAAATATCGCCGGCAATACCAAAACAAAAGAAAAAGTTATTCGCCGTGAAATGTACGTTCGCCCGGGAGATACTTTCCATCGGTCGCTTCTGATGCGCTCGCTTCGCGAAGCGATGCAATTGAATTACTTCGCCGATGTTGTGCCGGATATTAGAAATTTACCGTCAGGCGATGTCGATTTGATCATGAAAGTAGAAGAAAAGCCGACCGGGCAGGTTTCGGCCGGCGCAGGATATTCTGGCCAGGACAAACTGGTTGGCACTTTTGGCCTCGGTATACCAAACTTCAGAGGCAACGGTCAAAACCTGAGCATGAATGTTGATTTTGGTTCCCGCCGCAATTCCGTGTCGGTTGGATTCACCGAACCCTGGTTTCTCGGCACGCCAACATCGGTAGGAGGCGATATTTATAATCTGAATCGCCGCTGGTATGATGATTTTACCGAAGGACGTCGCGGAGGAGCACTCCGATTGGGCCGGCGTTTGAGATGGCCGGATAATTATTTCAAAGTTTTCTGGCGATATCGGCTTGAAGATGTGAAGTACTTCGATTTTTCTGACGGTTTCCGCGGACAAAGCGGCGATATTGTATTTGATTCCGATGGCAATCAATCCTATATACCCAACGCCGGTTCGCTGATAAATTTTAAAGAAAAATGGTTGAGAACTTCGGCGACATCGCTGACTATTGAGCGCGATAGTCGTGATCTTCCAATATTTTCCACGAACGGTTCGCGCGTGTCATACACCGGCGAATACGCCGGCGGGGTTTTGGGCGGACAATGGGATTATTATAAACACCTGTTTATTGCCCAGAGATTTATTCCCCTGGGATGGAATTTCGCGTTTGTCAGTAAATTCAGATTCGGATATATCAGCGCTGACAACAATGACAAGATACCTTATTCCGAACGGTTTTCACCGGGAGGAGTTGATCCTGACGGCATGGTTCGCGGATACCCTGACGCTTCGCTTTCCCCTCGGGGACCGGGCGGAAGTTTTAACCGGGGAACATCAGAGGTAATCTATAATTTTGAACTTCAGTTCCCGCTTGTAGATCAGCAAATATATGTTCTGGGCTTTGCCGATGCCGGAGCGGCCTGGGAAAGCAAAAGAGATATTAAATTGTTTTCCGGTCTCGCGCGAGGAGCCGGAATCGGATTTAGATTGGTCGTACCGGGGGTCGGCGTTATTGGATTTGACTTTGGTTACGCATTTGACGAAGTTTATGGCGAGTCCAAAGGCTGGAAGCCTCATTTCCAGGTTGGGCAGGGATTTTAGGATTTTTGAAACGTATATGTTCTTTATAGAAGGAGAATGTCATGTGGAAACCGATTAGATTGAGTATTGTGTGTTTCATCTTCATCTTAGGTTTAGGCGGAAATGTACTGGCGCAAAAATTGGCGTTTGTTGATTCTGAAAGGATTTTCGCAACTTATACCGAATGGACCAGAGCCCAGGAGCAATTCCAGACTGAAATGAAGGGATGGGATGATGAAGCGTCCCTGATGCAAAGCGAATTGCAGAATATGTACACCGAGTATGAAAAACAGAAGCTAATTCTCTCGGCCGACAAGAAGGCCGAAAGAGAAGCCGCGATTGTCGCCAAAGAACAACTATTGCAGGCCTTTACGCGAGACGTTTCGGCGCCGGGCGGCCGGGCCGAAAGAAGACAGAGCGAATTGGCTCAACCGCTTCTGGAAAAAATTACAGCTGCAATAGAAAAAGTCGCGATCGAAGATAATATCGAATTCGTGTTCAATTCCACCGGACTCGCTTATGGTAAAAAGGAGCTGGATATTACCGATAAGGTTCTCGATATACTCGAAGAAGGCGAGTAATCTTGCCGTTTACGGTTAGAGAATTATCCGAAAAAATCGGAGCCGAGTACAAAGGCGATGGAGCTGTGATAATTGAATCGGCGGCTCCGATTGATACCGCCGGTCCGGGACAGATTACTTTTTTGTCCAATCCCGCCTACAAGAAATTTCTGGCCGACTCCAAAGCGTCGGCCTTTGTTTTATCGGCCGACAACGCGATCGAAGGGAAAAACACGATAATATGCGGTAATCCTTATCAGGACTTCTCCAAAATCATAAATATATTATATCCTCTCCCCTACGAAGAAAATTGGACTATTCATCCCACGGCGGTAGTTTCAGAAAAAGCCTCGCTTTCTGACCGGGTTGAAATCGGGCCTAACGTGGTCATAGAAGAAGGCGCAAAGATTGGGCATGAGTGCGTTATCAAAGCTGGAACATTTATAGGCAAGAACTCAAGTATCGGTGATAATTGCCGGATAGCTCCCAATGTCTCGATAATGCATGAAATCAAAATCGGGAACAATGTCATAATTCACGCCGGCACGGTAATAGGTTCCGATGGATTTGGTTTCGCACCGACCGAACCCGGTCAGGAATATTCAAAAATCCGCCAGGTCGGCTGGGTTGAAATCGGAGATAATGTTGAAATTGGAGCGGGCGTTACGATTGACCGGGGCGCTATCGGGCCGACGGTCATTGAGCGAGGCGTCAAAATCGATAATCTGGTACAAATCGCGCATAATGTCAGGATTGGAAAAAACTCGATTATTATTGCTCAAGTTGGTATCTCAGGCTCGACTAAACTGGGCAATGCCGTTATCCTGGCCGGACAGGTTGGTGTTGTTGGACATATTGAAATTGGCGACGGAGCGATTGTCGGAGCGCAATCTGGAGTTTCCAAATCACTTGAAAGCGGTAAAATGTATTTTGGGTCTCCGGCCAAACCGATTATGGAATCAACACGAATCGAAGCCTCCCTCCGCAAACTCCCTGAAATCATCAAACGCGTCAGGAAGCTGGAAGAGGGGTAGGACTTCAAATGGACAGGTGGCCCACTGCAACTTGTTGCGGTGGGTTCCCGCCTGGAGCTTATGGCTCAACCTCTTTCATCTCCATTTAACACTTCCCATCCTATTCCGGCATTCCTTAAATTATACTGATTATACTATTTAATGCAAAGACAATTCTACGGATTGACCCCAAAATGCTCGCCCAATGGACGGACCGGTGGCCTACTGCAACTTGTTGCGGTGGGTTCCCGCATAGAACCTTTGCAATTATTGCACTGGATCAACATTAATTCCGAAACTACTTCCATAAATGAATAACCATGCCGCACTTATGCTAATAACTTTATATTATACGGGTCGGGCAACTCGATCCCTACAGGAAGGGTTCAGCTCATATACGGGACAGCCAAAAAGTGGCAACGCCACAATCACCATCAAACATGCAGCGAATAACCAAAAATGACAGAGCAAAGCCATTTTGCTATAACTAACAGAGGTATAAGACAATACGCTGAATTTTGTGAAATAAAATGTTGATAACTCGAACCACAGATTGCCACAATCGCTTGGCTCGTTAGCAATGACAGGCGGAATGGCAGGAGCCCGTTGGGCTCCTTCCCGACGAGATTGGTTTACAGGCATAATAGTTTTGTTTATATTCACACTGCAAAGCTGTGTACCGCCAATGAGAATAAAAGAGTAATGCAGGTCGGGTTCCGATCGCAGACCCGATAGGGTCGATGCGAGAAATCCGACAAAAAAACTTGCAAGGAATATTCTATATGTCCGGCAAAGTCAACATTACCGAGAAACTGGCGTCTTTCAATAAACATTGGTCTCCCAAAATTGTGGGCGAACTCAACGGTCAGTATGTCAAAGTCGTCAAGTTCAAAGGCGAATACGTTTGGCATCATCACGACAATGAAGACGAAATGTTTCTGGTTATAAAAGGAAGCATGGACATTCATCTTGAGGATTCGGTGATTAATCTTTCCGGGGGAGAATTTTATATTGTCCATCGCGGGATTGAACACAAGCCCGCCGCCGAGGAAGAATGCCACTGCCTGCTATTTGAACCGGCCACAACGCGAAACACCGGCAACGTCGATCATAAATACACCATCGAACCTGATGATCTTGAGAAATTATGATTAAAAAAACACCGGCTTAAAAACCGGTGTGAAATTTCTATTTATCTTCTGAGAAATTATCTATTTTTCGACGTCAGCCGCAGTGAGTTTCATCGGTTCGTGATGGCTCCCCTCCCACGGCGGAAAGATTTTTACAAGAATAAACAGAATAACAAACGGCATGAGTAATAGCACTATCGATACAAAGAGCCCCTCGAGGCCGAACATTTCCAGTTTATAGGTGGTCAGGCCGCGCAGGCTTTTTGAAAACAGTTGACCGCCCAGAACAACATTCCAACGGGTGCTGAAGATGCCGACCTGAACCAAAATGGCGGCGATAAAATAGAGCATCCGCTTCATTTCATCGGGCACTTGTCTGAAACGAGCCATAACCAAAGCGCCCATAGGAGTCACGCTGCCGATAATAATCTGGCTGATTATCAGACTGATAAAGAGCCGGTTCGTAATCATCGATGACAAGATATGTATCGACTCCTCAGATTCATAAAGCCGGTGAACAAAATCGAGAAGCTCCAGCGAAAAATCGACAATCATGGCAACAAGCAGGAATAATCCCAGCTTATTGAGACAATCCATATTGATGCGTTTCCAGCGGAACATGGTTGAGACCATGTAAATCAAGACCATGAGAGCAATACCGGAAACAATCGCTGAAAATAAAAATACAATCGGCATAAGAACGCTGCTCCACCACGGATTTGCTTTGACTGAGCCAAAAATAAACCCGACATAACCATGCAATAAAAACGCGGAGGGAATACCGATCAGGGTAATAAATCTTCCCGCTTTGGCATCGAAGGCCAGGGCTTCGTCGGAGGTACTGGTTGAACCGAGGCTTAACGCGTAGTAAAAATATTTTTTCAGGCCGGCGCTTTCTCTGGCCCATTTGATGATATCGCAGCGGTAATCAAACCAGATTTCCAAAAGCAGCACAACCATCAGATACCAGGCATAGACAAAACCGAACATGGCCATCGCCGATTGGGTGTGCGGCGTCAAAAACATTTCCAGCGCGCGTTCGGGTCTTCCCAAATGCGCCAAAAGGGGCAAAGGAGCAATCAGAAGAAACGCCAACGCCGTTAATAATGACAAACGATAAACGGGAGTCAGAGCGCTAACCTTAAAAACTCTTTCCAGCGACGCCAGGATGAAGGCTCCTGCCACGAGTCCCGTGAGATAAGGATAAACAACAATGAGAATACCCCAATGGAGTTCAAATTCATTTGGATAAATATATCCGGTGGCGCCGGCAATAGCCGAAGCGGCATTGGCCAGAATATTCTCCATGTTTATCTCACCTCTCCGTCGGCTCCGGAATAATATACTTTGGGTTTGGTATTAAGCCATTGCTTGAGGACATTGGTGTCGTTAAATCGTATAAATCGATGCAAGGGGCTATTGCGCTTGCCGATTTCACCAAATACTCGCGCCTGGGTTGGACAGACTTCCACACAGGCAGGCCGCAATCCTTTGACAATGCGATGGTAGCAGAATGTGCATTTGTCGGCGGTATGCGTATCCGGACGAAGGTATCGAGCTCCGTAAGGGCAAGCCTGGATGCAATAACGGCATCCGACGCAATATTCGTTATCAACCAGAACAACACCGTCACGGCTGGTATATGTCGCCCCGACCGGACAAACCTGAACGCATGGCGCGTTTTCGCAATGGTTGCATAATTTTGGAACGAAGTAGGTTCTGAGAATTTCCTTTTTCTCATCCGCTTTTGGAAATCCGTCAATCCCTCCGTTAGGACTATCGACTTCGGCTTCCCCATCCGGCGGAATCATGTATCTTTCTACCCAGGTTCTAAAAAAATGTTCTTCGCGGGGTACTTTATTTTCGTTTTTGCAGGCGTCGGCACATCTTCCGCAACCGATACATTTATGAATGCTTATACCCATGGCATAATTATGATCTTCGGGATTGTAGTCATCGGCAGCAGACGCCAAGAGTTGTTCGGGAGAAATTAAGTAGGCGGCCGAAACTAAAACCGGCAATTTTTTGAAGCAGGTACGCAAAAAATCCCGTCGTTGAATTTTAGGTTTTTCCCGTTCCATTATCTGGCCTCCGGGTGATGTGGATAATGACAATCCCAGCAAAGATAATTTTCACCGTGAGTCGCCAATTCAATTCGTGGTATCCCCCTCGAAACTTTAGCGTTGGTGTCATGACATTTTCCGCAAAGAGTCCTTGATGTCGGTTTTTGAGCCCGAGCATAACGGGGATTGTTCATGTGATCGGCCGGAACTTCATGGCAAGTTTTACATTCCAGGCTGGTATGATGGGAAACGGCTTTTTGGAGAGCAATTTCACGATGGCAGGCATCGCAAGCCTGTAACGTAGTTGCCAGAAGAGGATTATGCGGGTCATGGCATTCCATACATGGTTTTCCGGGATTATGAATATCTTCCATAACTTGGGGAAAACCTGAGGGGCGTGCAGAATTATATCCATGACAAATAGTACATTGATCCCGTTCCCGTGGAATTCGAGGTGTAACTTCATCCGGTTCTTCGGTATGAGCCATGGCCGGGCCATGGCATACTTCACAAGATACGTTACGATGGTCAGATTTCATTTTTGTCTCATAAATTTCATCATGACAGTCATTACAGATTATGCTTCCCGCATAAACTACTTCAAGAGAGGCTATTTCATCGACTGATGCCGCTCGGTAATGTCCATAATCGCCGAATGTTTCCGGTACGAAAAAATGCCGGGCGGTAATTAAACCGCCAATTGCCACAATAAAAATTATTGCCAAAGGAATTATTTGCTGGGGAATTTTCTTCATAAATAGTTTTCTATTACCTAAAAAGGACTAATTATACCCTCATTAATTTCCCATTATAGAGACCAAGCTTATCTGTGTCAAGTATTTTTTTTAGCCGCAATTAGAATTGCCATTCTATGCCAATAACTAGCCCCAAGATATTATATTGAAGCGATTAAAATAAATAAAATTCGAAAAAAATATGACCGGCGGCGCATCTTACTGAACAAAAATGCGCACCAAGACAATATGAAACTAAAATATCGATTTATTCTCACTGGAAATATCAGTTTAACTAACCAAATCGGTAATATTAGAACGGCAGATCGTCATCTTCGCTATCCATATTTGCCGGTGGCGCAGGCGGCGGTTCCGACGGGTCGTTTTCGGATACGGCCCCTCGTGAACCCAAAAATTGCATCCTTTGGCCGACTATTTCAGTAATATATCGCTTGATCCCGTCTTTATCCTCATAATTCCGGGTCTGAATCCTGCCTTCGATATAAACCGGGCTTCCTTTTTTGAGATATTCTTTGGCGATTTCGGCTTGCCTCTTCCAGAGGATAATGCGATGCCATTCGGTTGATTCTTGCATTTGTCCATCTTTGTCTTTCCATTTTTCGGTAGTCGCAATATTAAAATTAACTACCGCCTGGCCTGACGAGGTGTAGCGCAATTCGGGGTCAGCCCCCAGATTTCCAATTAATATAGCCTTATTAACTGATGCCATATTGCTCCCTTCGTAATTAATCGATGAATATAGACCAATAATATCGGAAAGTCAATATCATCTAAGCCATGTTAATGTCATAAATTTGTTGATTGGCGTGGAAAATCTTTTATATTTTATTTTTGGAGGCGCCTGTAATTCATGATAGATATTAAGAAGGCCGTTGAAAGTTTGTCGGGTTTTATTTACGGATATGCCAATGACGTCGGCATCAGCCGCCTGATTATCGGCCTTTCAGGGGGGGTTGATTCATCGGTATCGGCGGCATTGGGTTCAAAAGCCGTCGGAGCAGATAATATTCTGGGCATAATCATGCCCTATAAAAGCTCCTCTCCGGAGTCAGAAAATGATGCGGTAAATCTGGCAAATAAATTGGGCATATCGTTTGAAAGGGTGGATATATCGCCAATGGTGGACGCCTATTTTAGGAATAATAACATTTCTTCTTTGCGCCGGGGAAATAAATGTGCCAGAGAACGGATGTCGGTTCTTTTTGATATAGCGGCCAGAGACAATCGTTTGGTTTTGGGGACATCCAACAAGACTGAAATCTGTTTGGGGTATGCAACCTGGTACGGAGATAACGCCTGCTCGCTTAATCCGCTGGCCGGATTATATAAGGGCGAGGTTTGGGCGATGGCAGAATATTTGAAGATTCCATCGGAGATAATCCAGAAGGAACCTACTGCGGATTTATGGCCGGGCCAAACGGATGAAGAAGAATTGGGACTAACCTATAAAATGGCGGATGATTTGCTGAATGTTTTGATCGAGGAAGGTTTCCGTGATGTAAAGCGGTTGAAAGAGACCGGAGCGACGGAAGAAGTCATCAAATTAGTGGTTGACCGTATCAATAAATACTCATTCAAAAGAAAGCTGCCGATTGTAAATATGTTGGGAAGAAAAGCGATACCAACAGAGATACTTCTTAATTGAGATGATGGATAAAAATACTTTGGGCATACTATATCTAATCCCAACGCCGATTGGAAATATGCAGGATATTACTCTGAGGGCTTTGGAGGTATTGAAAAGCGTTGATTTAGTGGCATGCGAAGATACCAGGCGCAGCGGCCAGCTTCTGGCTCATTTTGGCATTAAGGCCAAAAAACTAAGCTATTTTGAGCACAATGAAATGCGCCGCATTCCAAAGATTTTAGAAATCCTGAAGGAAGGTAAGTCGGTGGCAGTGATATCAGACGGAGGCAGTCCGGGAATATCGGATCCGGCCTTTCGAATCGTCAAATCCGCTATTGATGAAGGATTCTCGGTAGAGGCATTGCCGGGCGCAACGGCATTGATACCGGCTTTAACAGCGTCAGGACTGCCGACTGACCGTTTTTTCTTTGAAGGATTTTTGCCGGTCAAAAAAGGGAAACGGAAGGCGCGTTTGCTGGAAATAAGCCGATATCCGCATACTATCGTAATATATGAATCGGTTCACCGCATAAAGAAAACAATTGCGGAGCTGGCTGATATATTGGGCGGGCGAGCCATTTGTGTTATGCGGGAAATATCAAAAATGCATGAAGAGAAAATTTTGGGGAGCGCAAAAGAAGTCGCGGATCTAATCGAAAAATCAAATCCAAAGGGAGAGTATGTCATTGTCATATCAGGGGCTGAACACAACTAGGGGAAATTTGCACTTCTTCGAAAGGATCGCTTCCCGGATGAAACCATTCGATCATCTGGTCATTATTTATAGCTGGTTTATTTTTGTAATCACGATAAATCAAGCCCGACCCATTGAAAATTACATGGGAGTTTTGGCTTTTCATTTTAGTTCCATCGCGTTCGTGTTATTACTTGTGTATATTGGCGAAAAATCAAACAGTCGCCTTATAACTTTTTTCAGACTCCTCTACCCGGTGATGTTAATGGCCTTCTACTATGAAACAAGTGGCAAACTTGTACATCTAATTATTCCCGAATTCCTTGATTTTCAGGTGGTAGCATTTGAAAAATTGGTGTTCGGCATTAGCCCGACAATCTGGCTGGATAATCATCTTGGTGTTTTCTGGACTGAATTGTTTTCCGCATCGTATTTTTCATATTACTTGCTGATTCCGGGGTTGAGCCTAATCTTTTTCTTCCACCGCAAAGATGAAGAAATAATCAGATTTATGACCGCATTGTGCGCCACTTTTTTTGTCTCGTATATGATTTTTATTCTGTATCCGATTGAGGGACCGCGATATTATCTTGCCACACAATATCAGAATTCTATAACTAGTCCTATCTTCAGACCCATGGTTGATTTCGTAATTAAAAATGGAGCTTTTCATGGAGGGGCAATGCCTTCATCACACTGCGCGGTGGCTTTAATTGTCATGCTATTTGCCATCAAAAATTATTCCCGGAAAGCCTGGCTTTTAATTCCGGTTATTATGGGTTTATCGGTTGGAACTGTTTACGGTCGATTCCATTATATATCAGATGTAGTTGTTGGATTGCTAATCGGAATTATTTGTTACGGACTTGTCAGCATTTATTACCCAATAAAAACAAAAACTGATAATGATTACATATCATAAATATCCAGAGACATCTTAATTGTTGGCGCAATAGCAGATCCTGTTTATATTTGCTTCAGTATGTTTTCTAAAATCAAAGCGAAGAACGCATGAATGGAATTAAATCTCATAGATTGAGGGGCGATATTTGGGCGACGGTTTCGGCGCTGGCTACCGGCGGAGGATATACAGTTGCCAAAACGCTCCTTGTGACTCTCCCCCCGATTGTATTTAACGCCTATATGTTCTTGTTTGGTTCGGTGATTATTTTAATCGACGCGGGATTGAACAGAAAATTGAAAGAGACTATTTTTATTCCTCCCGCCCAAATAGGATTTTATGCAATAGTAGCGATATTTTTTTCTGCCGCCACATATTGCCTGTTTACGGCCCTGAGTTTTTCGGAACCGGCGACGGTATCGTTTTTATCTCGGTTGGAATTGGTTTCGACGATAATCCTGGCATCGATATTCTTAAAAGAACGTCTTCAAAAATCGGAAGTATTTGGGCTAATTTTAGTAGTCGCTGGAATTCTGGTCATGAGATATGACGCGTCGATAGAACTTTCTCGTACGGTAACACTGGTTACTTTGGGATCGTTATTCTTCGGAACCGCAGAGGTTTTGACCAAATGGAAAATCGATTGGATAAACTACCGCAGTTATATTTTCTATCGCGGGATTTTTATGTCTGGTATTTTTGTTACCATTGGAATTGTTTCTGGCAAATTTGTAATCATTACGGATTTGAAACTCTTGGTCCTTTTGATTCTAACTGCGTTTCTACTGCCTTATCTGGGTCGCACCGGTTATCTAAAATCAATGAAATATATAAATATTTCGCGGTCGTCGATAATCGTCCAGAGTCAGCCATTTTTTGCCGCCATTGTGGCATTGATGATTTTAAACTCTTTCCCTTCGGTCAAAGAAATCGCTGGCGGCTTATTATTAGTCGGGGGAGTGATTTTGATGAAGGTTCTAGAAAAAAAGGCGGCCACCGCAACTCGATAACCGCCAAAATTTAGTCAATAGCTTATCTAAACTACGCCAACGAGTAACCCCCATCGACGATAATCGTCTGGCCCGTAATCCAGCTCGCCTTGGGGCCGGCCAAAAAGACAACTACGTCGGCGACTTCCTTTGGCGTTCCGATCCGGTCAAACGGAGTCCTGCGTACAACTTCGTCAATTAGATCCTGATAGTTAGGGAATGAGCGCAAAGCCCCGGTATCGATAAATCCTCCCGAAACACAGTTGACCGTAATTCGACGCGGAGCCAGCTCGTAGGAAAGATAACGCGTTAGATTTTCTATGGCCGCCTTGGAGACGCCAATTGCCGCATATCCCGGAATGTAGCGAATCGAACCCAATGATGATAATGAGACGATTCGGGAATTATCGGGCATAATCTTGACGGCATTCTGGACGCATAACAATAAAGCCTGGGTATTGGTGTTCATTGATAGATGCCAGGCCTTATCATCAATCCCCATGGCCGAAGTAAATATCCCCAGCGCCGCATTGGATATCAAAATATCAAGTTTGCCAAATCGTTCTTTGATTTTTTCAAAGATTGGCGGGATTTGATCATGGTTTCCAATATTGGCCCGATGCGCATAACATTCAACTTTATGCTCTTTAATTGAATCAAGCGCTTCGTTGGCAGCGTCTCGGCTGCGAAAATAATTAATAATGATATTAGCGCCCCGTTCGGCCAGTCCCTGGGCAATGGCCAGCCCGATACCTCGTGTCCCTCCGGTAATTAACGCGGTCTTTCCTATTAGATCTCTGGCCGCTTTGACTTCCATGACTCCTTGCGGCTTTTGTGCTGCAACTTTCAAACTTCTCGCCTCCATCCTTTGCTCCTAAAAACGGGCAAACTACGGATAACTTTTAGGGTTAATTCCAAATTTAATGAACATTAATTTTCCAAAAAGGTTCAGAATATTTTTTATAATGATTGCGAAGAATCTTCAAGATCGATAATTTCCGCCAACTCATCCATATCAATATCATCGAATTTTGTATCGAAAATTCTTGAGTAATGCTCGCTTAGATTGGACGCAAAATCATCCAGGGTGATTTTTTGATTAATTTCCTTTTCGGCGTTGGTCATTGTTTCCGGGGTCAGTCCGCAGGGATCAATCATGTAGAATTTTTTAAGATTAGTTGTCAGATTGACAGCCGCGCCATGAAATGAAATCCATTGCTGGACAGCAATGCCAATCGAGGCGATTTTATGATCTTTTACCCAGACGCCCATATGATCTTCGTTACGGCCGCATTTGAGGCCAAAATCGCCAAAGGTGCGGATGATGCCTTCCTCGATGTTATGAATGAACTCTCGCAAATCACGGCCTCTTCGGCGCAAATCAAATATCGGATAAATAACCAATTGTCCCGGACCATGGTAAGTTATGCCGCCGCCTCTGGATATTTGATGCACCTCGACCTCGCCGATATTCAATGGATTTGAGTTTTTGAAATCGCGGCCGACGGTTATGACATCAGGATGCGTAGTGTAGAAAATCGTATCGCGGATCATGCCGTTTAATCGATAGCGCACCATTCGCTTTTGCCATTCATGAGCAGCCCGATAAGGACGCTGACCCAGATTCATTTTCCAACCGAAATAGGCAGGAGTCATCAATGAAGTCTCATAGACAGCAGCGTCGGAGATTCAATATATTCGATTACACGATGCAGAAATTGAACAGCAGTATGGCCGTCAATTAATCTATGATCAAACGATAAACCGAATGTTGACATATAGCGGATGACGATTTGGCTTTCGCGCACTACCGGTTTCTGTGAAATATTGTGAACTCCCAGGATTGCGACTTGCGGTTGATTAATAATCGGTGTTGAAGCGGTGGCGCCGAACATGCCAGCGTTAGTTATTGTAAAAGTTCCGCCCTGGACATCGTCAAGGATCAGCTTATCATCACGGGCCCGCTCACCCAGATTATTAATCTCTATGGCAAGATCAATAATAGATTTTGATTCCGCATTTTTCAGTACGGGGACTATTAGTCCATTTTCTCTGGCTACGGCGACGCCGATATTGTAATATTTCTTGAAAATAATTTCGGTTTCAGTCATGGATGCATTAAGCGCCGGAAATTCTTTTAGGGCTTCGACAGAGGCATTAATTATAAATGGCATATAAGTAAGCCTGGCTCCATAAGTTTTATAAAAGCTGTCTTTATATTTATTCCGGTAAGCGGCCAATTCAGTAAAATCGCATTCCTCAAAAGTAGTAACATGAGCCGAGGTATGCTTGGAGCGGAGCATATGTTCGGCTATTGATTTTCGCGCGCCTGCCAGAGGAATCCGTTCCTCAAGCTGTTCTCCCGGGGATGCCTTGGGTTCAGTTTTGATTTGCGTTTTGGCAACGTGAGCTGTCGATTGCGCTTCAGCGACCACCGAACGAGCCGCGGCGGCCTTCTTGACGTCTTCGTTAGTTATCCGGCCGTCGGGTCCCGTCCCTGATATGGCCGCGGCATCTAATCCAAAATCGCGGACAAGTTTACGAACAGCCGGGGCCATCTTCGATTTTTTGTCTGAAGCGGCTGGATGTGAAGGCTGAATGACGGCTGACGTGGGTTCTGGAGAAACTGTTCTGGATGAAATTGCGGCCTTTTTATCCGGGGTCTTTTTGGGAACTTCTCCGGATGTGTTAATGGTACAAATCATGGTTCCGACGGGGACAACGTCGTCAGGCTTGACTAGTAATTTTTCGATAACACCATCAACCTCGGAAGGAATTTCAACGTTGATTTTATCGGTCATAATTTCAACTAGTGCTTGATTGACAATGACTCTATCACCTACGGCGACTTTCCACTCGACAATTGTACCTTCCAGCACAGATTCTCCCATCTGGGGAACGACAACTTCAAATGTCATTGAAACCTCCGTTTTTATCATAATTATATACCCCCCATACGAAAAATATCAATATACTTCAAGCATGCGATTTAACGCAATTCTGGCCTCCACCTTGATATCTTCAGGAACCACAATTCGATCAAAACTATCAAGATTTTCTACGGTGTTCGCCAAGTCGGCCAATGTCGTACGATACATATTGGCGCATACGGGACATTTTTGTCCGGACAGTTCAAATATTTTCTTATCAGGGTATGTATGGGCCATGCGATTGATTAAATTTATCTCCGTGCCAACTGCAATGATCGATCCCGCCGGCTGCTCTTTAATAAAATTTACCAGGAATTTAGTCGAGCCAACGGCGTCGGCCTTATCAACCACATCCCAAATGCATTCTGGGTGTACCGCGACTTTGACATCAGGAAACTGCTCGCGAACTTCATCCACGTGCTGCGCCGTGAAATTGGTATGGACATGGCAATGCCCTTTCCAGAGTATCAGTCTTGCCCGGCGCATTTTATCCGGGTCAATCCCGCCACCGTCACTTCGGAAATCCCAGACAACCATTTCGTCATCTGAAAAACCGAGCCATCGACCGGTATTATATCCCAGGTTTTCATCGGGAAAAAAGAATATTTTCTCGCCCCGTTCGAGAGCCCATTTATAAGCAGCCTTCGCGTTTGATGACGTACAAATTAATCCGCCTTCCCGGCCGCAAAAAGCTTTTAACTGGGCGGCGGAATTCATATATGATACCGGAATCGTTTTAGCGGATAAGCCCATATCTTTCAAGTAATTCCATGCGGCCAGAACATCATCGATATCGGCCATATCCGCCATAGGACATCCGGCCAGCGGGTTGGGCAAAAACACTTTTTGATTATCCCCCGAGAGGATGTCAGCGGATTCGGCCATAAAATGCACGCCGCAAAAAACAATAAATTCCGAATCTTTTCGCTCTGAAGCGGTTTTTGACAAATCATAAGAATCGCCTACGAAATCTCCCATAGACGCAACCTCAAGACGCTGATAATGATGAGCCAAAATAATCATTCTCGAACCCATAGATTTTTTGGCGTCAAGAATTGTCTGCTTTAATTCCTCGTCGGTCGATTGACGATATTTATCCGGTACCGCGAAATACATAAAGTTCTATCCCTATTCCCGCCGAAACTACATTCCATATTATACGCAAAATGTATCGGCATAATGGTTATCTTTTGCGCGGATTATATAAGATTTGACGGGTATCGTCAAGGAATCAAAATAATGTTACGATGCGGCTCTAATTGCCGCCATCATCTTCTGATTTTCCGGCATGCCTTTTTCGGAGAATATAATTTTACGGTCAGGTCCAACGACATAAACCGAACGCTGAATCAGCAATCCCCCCATTTTGAGAGAGTCGTATCTTTTGGCTATTTTCTTATCCGGATCAGACAAAAGTATAAATCCAAATCCTTTTTTATCGCAATAATTATCGTGGGATTTAACAGAAGCAGGATTAATCCCAAAAATTTCCGCGTTTAGTTTTTCAAATATTTTTCGATCCGCCTCAAGGGCGGCTAATTGCCTGTTTCAGCCGGGCGTATTATTTTTCGGATAAAATACAAGAAGGACGAAGGCTTTTCCACTTGAACTCATCGTAAAACTGACACCACCTGAACCGTTGAGTTTGAAATCTGGCGCCTCATCGCCAACATTAAGCATTAGACTTCCTCCTCATTGAATATTAATCTTGAGATATTACGTCGCCCGAATAATTAAACGCCAAAATTTATTTTAATTCCGCGAGGTTTTTAAATAATTCCTCTATATTCGGTTCTTCTTCCAAATCATGATGATCAATATATTTGATGATGCCTTCTCGATCGATAACCAATATCATTCGTTCGGTATAACCCATGTCGGTTAGGGCGCCGTACCTTTCGGCTACTTCCCCGTGAGGCCAAAAATCTGAAAGAAGAGGATAGTCAATCCCGCCCATAGAATATGCCCATGATTCATGGCTGGGAACTGAGTCGACCGAAATCGCCAGCACCTGTGCATTTAACGCCTCAAAACGCTTTAATTCTTCCTGATACCCAGGGATTTGACCGCTGCATATCGGAGTCCAGTTTAACGGATAAAACGCGAGGACAACGTTTTTTTGTCCCCGGAAATCCGACAAAGTTATTTTTTTACCCAGATGCGATGGAAGCGTAAAATCAGGAGCCATTTCTCCTACTTTTAACATATGATATTCCCATTTACTCCGATAAATTTATATATCATTTGTTCGGAAGTCTCAATCTTCTAATGGAGCCCCCTCACTAAAACCAAACCAGAAATGTCCACCAGATAAAGATTCACGTTCCGCCTTCAAAGATTCATAATGCCTGAATTCTTCATCGGCCATGCCATCGCAAAGCCTTTTAATTTCTTCGTTGGGAGCGTTGGCTGATCCGCTTTTATAATAATTAGTCGCGGCCAGTTCGGCTTCGATAGCCATATCGATATATTGCATTTCCGTTAAATTCTCGTTTTCGCGATGTTCGGCAAAGAACTTAGACAATACACTGACACCTTCTTTTGGCAATTCACCTATTTTTTCGCCATAAATATCGGCAAACATTTTAATAAGCAAAGCCTCATGATTTAATTCATCCTGTGCCAGATTATTCAGTTTTCGCTTGGCGTCCGGATTGGTGGCTTTAGCCGACAGAAACTTATAAAATTTCTGGCCATCAATTTCGGCTACGATTGCCTGCTTAATTACATCTTTTGATAGTGCGTCGGATGACATAAATAATCCTCACATTTCAATTTCTGGAAAAAATCAGGATGTTTTTTCCAATTCAATAAGTTCTTTTCTCAGTTTTTTCAATCGTTTATGATCCTTGGCCTCTTTGCTTTTGTCGAATAGGCGGCCGAAGTGATTAGTATTAATTTCTTTTTCGAGTTGTTCAATTTCTTTTTTTATCTTTTCAATTTTCTCAGCCATAACAACCACCCGATTTATTTTGTAAAGTTTAATTTACTACAATTACACGCCGAAATGCAAATTATTCAATATTTTTTGCGCATCTAAACCCAATATTAAAATCCCTCCAATTGCCCGGCAAGGCATTTCTGAAAAAAACCCGATTGCAATACGGCCCCGTATGCCACCCTCCGCCGCGAATGACTTTGAACTTGCCTTTTTCCGGGCCGGTCGGGTTATCATCTGGGCTGAATGAGTAATACGACTCGCTATAATAATCCGATGTCCACTCATTGGCATTCCCGGCCATATCGAAGAGGCCGTAATTATTTGGCGCGAAACTTCCCACAGGCATCGAACCCTTCGCGACGCCGCTTATCGTATAATTGGCCAGATTCGAATCAATTTCGTCTCCGAATGGATATTTTTTGCAGATCAAACCGCCTCTCGCAGAATACTCCCATTCAGCTTCGGTTAAAAGTCTTTTGCCGGCCCATTCAGCATAAGCTCTGGCTTCGGACCAGCTAATTGCTGTAACCGGGTGATTGGGGTAATTCATACCGCTTCGAAATTCAGCCTTGCCCCAAAATTCCGGCAGATTGGCATCTGCTTCCTGGCAATACTTATAATACTGAGCATTAGTCACTTCATATTTATCAACATAGAATGAATCGATTGAAACTTCGTGAGAAGGATTATGGTCGCCTTCTGTAGAATCTCCCATAATAAAAATCCCGCCGGGTACTAAAATCATATCTGGTTCAATTGGAATTTCAGCCAGCGCCTCCGGTTTTTTCTCAATGCAGGAAGTACCTGCAAGTCCCATTAATAGAATAAATGCCGAGATAAACCTACTTACAATGCCCATCCCTATTACTCCCGAATCCGAATTATTACGATTTGATCATTGACTTTTGTATTTTCTCCCAGGCGTCTTTGAGCGTAACGGTTCGGTTAAAAATAAGATTATCAGGTTTCGAATCTATATTATCCACACAAAAATACCCAAGCCGCTCGAATTGCATTCTATCGTCCGCCTGAGCGGTTGCCAGAGACGGTTCCACGCGGCAATTCTTCATTATTTCCAAAGAATTGCGATTTATCAATTCCGTAAATTCCTTACCCTCCGAATTATCGAGAGGATTTTCTTCTGTAAAAAGAGCATCGTAGAGCCTGACTTCGGCCGGAATAGAATGCCTGGCCGAAACCCAGTGCATGGTCGCTTTCACTTTTCGTCCGTCAGGAGCGTTGCCGCCGCGGGTTTCCGGATCGTAAGTGCAGCGCAATTCGATAATATTTCCCTCGTTGTCTTTGACTGCTTTCTCGCACTTAATAAAGTAAGCATAGCGAAGCCGAACCTCCCTCCCTGGCGCCAGGCGGAAAAACTTTTTGGGGGGATCTTCCATGAAATCTTCTCTCTCGATATACAATTCGCGGGAGAATGGAACTTTGCGGGTTCCGGCCTCGGCATCTTCCGGGTTATTGACGCAGTCCAGTTCCTCGACCTTATCTTCAGGATAATTTTCAATAACTACTTTTAACGGACGTAAAACTGCCATCACTCGGGGGGAATGTTTGTTCAAATCTTCACGAAGGAAATATTCGAGTAAAGCCAGATCAACCGTACTCTCCCGCTTGGCCACCCCGATATGATCGCAAAAGGTTCTGATTGCGTAAGGTGTGTATCCTCTCCGCTTAAGTCCCGCTAAAGTCGGCATGCGGGGGTCGTCCCAGCCGGATACAATATTGGCTTCCACCAGCTGACGCAGTTTTCTTTTGCTCAAAACTGTATACGAGATATTTAGTCGGGCAAATTCAATTTGCTGGGGATGGCATTCGGTATCAAGTTCGTCAAGGAACCAATCGTAGAGCGGGCGATGGTCTTCAAATGATATATCGCACAGAGAATGTGTGATGCCTTCGATAGAGTCCGAGAGACAGTGGGTGAAATCATACATTGGATAAATGCACCATTTATCTCCGGTTCGATGATGCGAGGCATGCAGGATGCGATATATTACCGGATCGCGCATATTCAAATTGCCGGCAGCCATATCGATTTTGGCGCGCAGAGTCCGGGAGCCATTCGGAAATTCACCAGCCCGCATGCGTTCGAAAAGATCGAGATTCTCCTCAATGGAACGGTCACGGTAAGGACTGTTCTTACCCGGTTCGGTCAAAGTTCCCCGGTACGCCCTAATTTCTTCGGCATTCAAATCGCAGACATAGGCTTTGCCCATTTTTATAAGTTGAACCGCGAAATCAAATAATTTTTCAAAATAATCAGATGCGAAATGGAGGCGATCTTCCCAATCGAAACCGAGCCATTTGATATTATCCTGAATGGCATCAACAAATTTGGTTTCCTCTTTCGTAGGATTGGTATCATCAAATCTCAAATGGGTTATTCCGCTATGTTCCTTAGCCGCACCAAAATTAAGGCAGATGGATTTGGCGTGTCCGATATGCAAAAAGCCATTAGGTTCCGGTGGAAAACGGGTTATGACTTTACCGCCGTGTTTTCCGCTGGCGATATCATCAGCGATAATTTGCCGGATAAAATCAAGTGATTTTTCATTCGGGTTTTTGGATGGTTTGGGATCATTCATGGTTCAACCTATCCTTGATATACTGAGCCGCTTTTCTCATCCGCTCGACAACCTCCTGGTGTCCGATAAGAGCCAGAAGGGCATACAGGCTCGGGCCGGTGGTCATTCCGGTCACGGCCAGACGAGTGGGATGAATTAGCTGTCCGGTTTTTATTTCTAATTCTTCGGCATAACCCTTGAGCGAGTTCTCAAGATTATCATGATTAAAATCTTTTATATTTTCAAATCTAAATGCCAGTTCTTCAAGCCTGTCGGCATTATCGGAATTGAAATGCTTTTTGGCGCCATCTTCTTCGTAAGAATGCGGGGCTTCAAAAAAATAACGGCCGCGTTCGACAAGGTCATCCAATACCGAGGCACGGTCCTTAAGAAGTTCAATAACTTCCATCAAGTATTGCCAACGCGTTTCGAGACCGTATTTAGTGTAAACTCCGGCTTCAACCATCATCGGCGCGAGAAGAGTCGCCAGGTCGTGATTTGTTTTTTTGCGAATATGCTCGGAATTGAAATGTTTCATCTTTACAGGATCGAAGATCGCGTTCGATTTATTGAATCCTTCAATTGAGAAATTATCTATCAATTCAGGTATAGTGAAAATCTCGCGATCATCTTTGGGCGACCATCCAAGCATCGACAGGTAATTAACTACCGCTTCGGGCAGAAAACCTTCTTTGGCGTAGTCTGAGGCATTGGCGGCTTTATCCCGTTTTGATATTTTCTTTTTTTTCTCATCAAAGATTAAAGGCAAATGGCCCATGCGCGGTACCGGAAAACCGAGAGAATTATAAATCAGAATTTGTTTGAAACTATTAGTCTGATGATCGTTCCCGCGCAAAATATCGGTGATACCCATTTCATGATCGTCAACAACCACGACGAAATTATAAAGGGGGCGGCCGTCATTACGACACACGACAAAATCCTCGATATCTTTATTCTGGCGCACCATCTTGCCGTACACCAGGTCATCGAATTCTGTTTCACCTTCGGGTACTTTTATTCTTATTACAAACTGCTTGCCTTCATCAAGGTTTTTATCTATTTCTTCTTTGCTAAGCCTCAGGCAAGTACGGTCGTATCTATAATCAGCCTTTTCTGCTTTAGCCTTTTCACGTTTGGCGGCCAGTTCTTCGGATGTACAGAAACAGCGGTAAGCATTACCCGAGGCAAGCAATTTCTCCAGATATCGTTGATAAAGTTCACCTCTCTGAGATTGGAAATAAGGGCCTTCATCCCAGTCAAGGCCCAGCCATTTCATTGAATCAAGAATGGCATCAACCATATCTGCCGAAGAGCGGGAAGCGTCGGTGTCTTCTATCCGCAGGATAAATTTGCCGCCCGTATGTCGTGCATAGAGCCAGTTGACAATTGCCGTCCGTGCTGTCCCGACATGAAGAAAACCTGACGGCGACGGCGCAATACGAGTTCTTATTTCAGACATCTCTATCCTTTAACAAAGCCATAAACACCGGTGAAAATATCGGAACAATATAAAAATGAACCGCATGAGCTACAAGATATTTTTGATCCATCAATCCTTTTTCAGCAGGAAGCGGGCGTCAACCGCTTTGCAGCAATTCTTTTCCGCTGAAGCTATGAATGGATTTATATCAACTTCAACAAAATCACTAAAATCAGTGATTAGTTGTGATAATCGAAGCAATGATTCCTTCAACAATTCCAAATCAACCGGTTTAGAGCCTCTGAATCCGGTCAGAAGAGGATATGATTTTAAACTTTTAATCATGCTTTCAGCGCCGACATCGGTCAATGGAGTAATCCGGAAAGAAACATCTTTCATTATTTCAATATAGATGCCTCCCAGGCCAAACATGATAAGCGGGCCGAATGAAGGATCAACACTCATGCCCATAACGGTTTCGATCCCCCCCGATACCATCGATTGAATTCCGACCGTGAATTTCTCACCTCTTTTAATGGGACCAATTTTCTTTTTTAGGCCGGTGAAAGCGCTCTTTAATTCTTTATCGCTCCTGATATCAACAGTTACGGCGCGAGCCTCGGTTTTATGTAGAATTTCGGGAGTATTCAGCTTTATGACGACCGGGTACCCGATTTTTTTCGCTACTTCCACTGCCTGTTTCACATTTGATGCGATTGTATATGGGGCAATCGGGATGCCGTAGGCCCGCAGGATATCAAGGGCATCATTGCCGACAATAGCGGCATTACCTGCTTTTTTATTGTTTTTAATGATGGTTTCGACTTTTCCTTTATCTACATCAAAAGTCACGAACTTCCCGCGTTTGCGATGCAGGTATTCACGATACGTATCAATACACTTGAGCGCTTTAGCTATAGCTTCGGGAAAGATATAAACAGGAATACCGTTCTCCTGAAGCTTAACCATGCCCGGAGAGCGAAATCCAACGCCCATGAAACATACGAAAAACGGCTTTTTGGATTTCTCCTTGGCGTCAATTATCGATTGGGCGACTTCAAGCTCATCGACTGTTATCGGCTGGACAAAAATCGGGATGATTGAATCATAGGTTTTATCCCTGCTGACTGCCTCAAGGGCCAATTTGAATTCTTCCTTACCGGCTCCGGCCACGAGGTCAAGAGGATTATTCAAAGACACTTCCTCGGGCAGGAACTTTTTCAACTCTTTTTTTATTTTGGCCGGTAAGGGCGGCATTTGCATACCCTGCGAGGCGAGGGCATCGGTAGCAAGAATTCCCGGTCCACCGGCGTTGGTAACAATTGCGATGCGATTGCCTTTGGGCACCGATTGGCGGCTTAAGGCCATGGCAACATCATATAATTCCTCTATCGAGGTTGTTCGCATAACGCCGCATTGTTTGAATAGAGCGTCCGAGCCAACGTCGGCTCCAGCCAAAGCCCCGGTATGCGATGAAGCGGCCTTGGCGCCTTGAGTTGTTCGTCCCGATTTAACGGCAACAATCGGCTTGACAGAGGTTGTCTGGCGGGCGATTTTAGTAAATCGCACGGGATTACCAAAACTCTCCAGATACATTAAAATCATCTTAGTCCGAGCGTCTTCGCGCCAGTATTCAACCAGATCATTACCGGTAATATCGGCTTTATTTCCGACCGAACAGAACATAGAGAACCCAAGATTTAATTGCTCCGCCAGATTTAGGATGGCTTCGCCCAATGCACCCGATTGGGACACAAAAGAAATATTGCCTTCTTTGGGCCGGGCTTTGCCGAATGTTGCGTTTAGTCTAACATCAGGATCCGTATTGACGATTCCAAAGCAATTGGGGCCGACCATGCGCATGTCGTTATCGCGGACAACTTTCAGTAATTCGTTTTCGCGCTCAGTACCTTTGCCCCCGATTTCACGAAATCCGGCTGAAATTACAATGAGACCCTTGACCCCCTTTTCACCGCACTGTTTGGCGACATCGACGACAAATTCCTTGGGAATAACGATTATAGCAAGATCAACGGCATCAGGGACGTCAAGAATCGTGGAATAAGCCTTAATGGAGTGAATAACGCCCGCTTTGGGATTAACCGGAAAAATCTTGCCATTAAATTCGTAGTCAATCATGTTATGCAAAATCTCTCGGCCGATGGTATTGCGCCTCGAAGAAGCGCCTATTACGGCAATTGAGCGAGGTTTGAATATGCAATCCAGATTTATCATAAAATCCACCCTAATTTATATGTAAAAACTTTATTAGAATCGGCATATTTGACCGCATTTTCAACCAATTATACCCCTGTCTCAAGATAATGTCAATTAAAGTCAAAATAAATTCATTGCCTATTTAAAATATTTTCGTAACTTTTGGCTAACTTGTTTGAAAAAACGTATATATTGTATAAAATGCCAAACTATAGAAGGGGCCGATTGATGAAATTTGAGCATTACGAAAAAAACGGTGTCGATGTAATTGAAGTTAAAGGCAAGATTATGGGCGGAGATGATTTTATCCCTCTGGATGAAAAGCTGTACGCCCTGCTTGGCCGTGGACGAGTCAAAGCGGTTTTGGATTTGTCCGGCTGCGATTGGATTAATTCAACTGGATTAGGCCGGCTGATTCATCATTCGACCAGTTTTAAAGAGCAAAAGGGCGAATTAAAACTGGCTAACTTGACGGATAAGATCGAAAAAATAATAACCATTACCAGGCTTTCGGAAGTCTTTGACGTGGCTGATTCGGTCGAAGAAGCGCTCGCCAAGTTTTAGTTCTTTTAATGGCATGTTAAATAAAGGCGGAAGGCATTAATGCCTTCTGCCTTTATTTTGCTATAATTGCATTCGCATTCCGGTCCACATTTTTTTAGGCGGCTATATTGATAAGCGACGGGTGCGAATCCACTTATTAAATGCCTGTGCACAGTGGGTGCCCCCGTTTGCCATGAGAATTGACAGGCTGACGTAAAGGGACACATGCCAACCACAGATATTTTGAGGAATTATGAAGAAAAATGATGAGCCAATCATTATAGAGCAGATTTTTGACGCGGCGATTGATAAGGTTTGGGGCGCCATAACCGAAATCGATCAAATGCGCCAGTGGTTTTTTGACAATATCCCGGAGTTCAAGTCTGAATTGGGATTTAAAACTCAATTTAACGTAGTGAGCGGAGAACGAAATTTCCTGCATAAATGGAAGATTACCGAAGTTGTGCCGTTTGAAAAAATAACTATAAATTGGAAATTCGATGTTTATCCGGGAGAGGCGTTCGTAATATTTGAATTATCGAAACAAAACGGTTCTACAAGACTGACGTTAACTAATACGGTAATTGAAGACTTCCCCGATGATATTCCCGAATTCACACGAGAGAGCTGTATCGCCGGCTGGGAATTCTTTATTCAGAATAACCTGAAAGAGTATTTGGAAAGAACGGCGTGATGGGATAAATCCAGTAGAGCGCTGCGGATTCTCTTTTATTAAAATTATTAATTTCTATTCTCATCCTCTAAAATATGTGATGTACATTTGTGCAGTATTACCGTAATTTAAACACGTATGGCGATGTATTTGTACATAGATGTGGACGCTTTTTTGGCGGCAGTGGAGCAGTCAATCAATAAGCACCTGCGCGGGAAACCGGTGATGGTTGGAGGGCTTAAAAACGAACGGGGAATCGTTTATTGTTCAAGCTATGAAGCCCGCGCCCGGGGAGTTAAACTGGGGACGAATCTGCGCGAAGCGGCCCGGCTGATTCCTGACGGCACTCTTATTAAGGGCGACTGGCATGTCTATGAACAGTATTCCGACCGGCTGATGGATATCCTGAGGGGGTTCACTCCCAAACTGGAACAGATTTCACCCGACGAAGCCTGTCTTGATATTACCGGATTGGAACGATTGTATCCGTCATGGGTGGAGCTCGCCGAAAAGATCAAGTCTCGAGTCTGGTCGGAGCTGGTTCTTAGCACCTCGGTTGGGGTGGCGTCGTCGCGGGTAGTGGCCAAGATCGCGTCGGAGATTATTAAGCCGGATAACTTGACGATTGTCGAACCGGGGACGGAAAAAGAATTTCTCTCTCCCCTGCCAGTCGGGAAAATCCCCGGAATCGGACGGGTTGGAAAACGGATACTGAGCGAGATGGGAGTCAAGACAATCGGGCAATTGCAGGCAATCCCTGAAAACTACCTGATAACACTGTTTGGGCAGAATGGACGCAAATTCGCATCATACGCCATTGGCAAAGACGGACCGCTCATTCGTGATTTTTCGGCGATACGTTCGATCAATCGGGAAACGGGATTGGCCAAAGATTTCACTGACCGGAAGATCCTGCTGGGGCATTATTATTATCTTCTGGAGCGGGCCTGTCGAAGATTACGCGACATCGGCAAAAAGGCGGGACGGATGACCGTCAAATTCCGCTATGCTGATTTTGAAAATATTGAGGGGCATATTTCTGTTTCGCCTCCAACATGGGATGAGAAAATCCTGTATAAGCATGCCAAGCGAATGTTTACAACAATGTACAAACGCCGCCTGGGGATACGGTTTGTCGGCGTCAATTTGTCGGGTTTGAAAAGTTCGATTTACTCAGAGTCGTTTATTTTCGACCGCACCGAGAAAAACGAGCGGCTTTTGGGGAGCATCGACGATATCCGTAACCGGTTTGGATTTTTGTCGGTGACAACCGGACGGACACTGACGCTTGGCAACGAATACATACAAAAGGCGACCGGTTATGAGCTACGCACTCCCGGGTTGTCGAAGTAATTTCTCGCTATTATGGGGTACGGCTCCGGTTGAAGAATTAATCACTACAGGGGCGAAAAATAACATTGAATATTTAGGGCTGGCCGACAATGATAATCTGTACGGGGCGATAGATTTTTATCAGGATTGTCTTGAGGCCGGGATAAATCCCCTGATTGGGGTGCGGTTGACGACAAGATTGGGTGAGCTGCACCTGATTGCCAAATCGCATGCAGGGTATCAAAATTTGTGCCGATTAGTGACGGCCCGGCAACTGGAAGGTGATGTATCGGAAGATACGCTTGCGAAACAAATTGATGATTTGATTTGCCTCGCACCGCCAAAATCTAATCTGAAAAAGCTAAAAGATATTTTCGGGATAGAGTTGTTTCTCTCGCATCCGGGGGATGTTGATTATCATATAGATGAAACTCTGAAACGGTACGATTTAAAGCCGGTCGCCAATCCTAAAATCAGTTTTTTGCGTCCGGATGATTATTCGCTGCATTTGATGCTGAGGGCCATCGATACCGGGTCGTTGGTAGCGAATCTCAATGGGGTGCCTCGCGATGGGGCTGATTCGTTTTTCCCTGATGCGAGTATAATGAAGCGAAAATTTCGCAATTGTCCGGAAGCGATTGCCAATGGAATTATGATTTCCGAAATGTGCCGGATGCGGTTTCCGGAGCGGAGTAACATCCTGCCGGAGTATAACGATGGCGATGGCGATAAGTTTGAATTTTTGCGAAAAAAAACTCTGGAAGGATTAGGACACAGGAAGGGAAAAATCAGGGCACAGTACCTGGCACGGCTCGATTTTGAACTGGAAGTTATCAAGCGAACCGGATTTACCGATTATTTTCTGATTGTCTCGGGGATTGCCGATTATTGTCATCGGGTTGGGATTCCCGTTGTCGGGCGGGGTTCGGCGGGCGGATCGCTGGCGGCGTATTCATTGAGCATTACTCAGGTTGACCCCATCAATGAGGGGCTATATTTTGAACGGTTTTTGAACGAAGCCCGGTCAGACCCGCCCGATATTGATCTCGATATCGACTGGCGGCGGCGCGATGATGTCCTCGAATATATCTATGATACTTTTGGCCATGATCGCACGGCGATGATCGCCACATATACCCGATTTCGGTCCCGGCTGGCGGTGCGGGAAATTGCCAAAGCCCGGGGTATCGCGCCGGATGAAATCAACCGCATTGTCAAAGACCTGCCCCGATTCGGGATGATGGGCGCGAATTCAGAAATTAAAATACCGTCGGACGAATACCTGGGTATTTGGGAAGACGCCGCAAGGTTGCATGAGTTCCCTCGCCATCTTGGCATTCATGCCGGGGGAATCGTTATAACCCCAAAACCTCTGACTGACTATGTGGCGTTGGAACGGGCGACCAAGGGATTAGTCGTGACGCAATGCGATATGTATCAGGCCGAAAAACTGGGATTGGTTAAAATTGATATTCTTGGCAACCGCGGGCAGGCGGTAATTGTCGATTGTTTTGAGGAAGCAAAAAAAGAAAGAGGCGATGATTTTGTAATTCCTGATAACGATCCGAAAACGGAAAGGCTTTTGCAGTCAGGCAAAACGATTGGGGTTTTCCAGATTGAATCGCCGGGATTGCGCTCGCTTTTGCGCGATATCAAACCGACCGTTCTCAATGATTTAACTCTGGCATTATCGTTAATCCGTCCGGGAGCGTCTGATTCGGGAATGAAAAAAGTTTTTCTCGATTGTCATCATGGCCGGCAAAGGCCGGTTTACCCGGATATCCGACTAAAGGAGATATTAGAGGAAACGCATGGGGTGTTTATTTATCAGGAGCAGGTTCTTCTGTGCGCCAGGGAGATTGCCGGGTTTAATCTCCCGATGGCTGATTTACTACGGCGAGCAATGACCAAGGGACGCAAAGGGGGAAAATTCAAAAGGCTATGCAACCAGTTTCTTGATGGGGCTGTCAAAAACGGTGCGTCTCGAAAGAAGGCTATCGAGATTTTCAAACTACTGGCGTTGTTCGCCGGGTATGGATTTTGCAAGGCTCATGCGGCGACCTATGGATATTTGGGATATCAATCTGCTTTTCTCAAGGCTCATTATCCGGCGCGATTCATGCAGGCGGTTCTCAATAATGGGGGCGGGTATTATGCGGCCGCCATATATATTGCCGAGGCGCGTCGACTGGGAGTAAAGATCATGCCGCCGGATATCAATATGAGCGAACGGTATGAAGCAGTTGATCGGGATGTCATGTATGTCGGGTTGGGGCGCATCCGGGATTTGGGCGAAAATACGATTGAACAGATACTGGATAAACGCCCGTTTGCTTCATTTGATGATTTTGTGGAGAGCGTCAGATTGTCTGCCGGAGAACTTGAGAATCTGATCAAAATTGGGACGTTTGATAAAATTGACACGATACGACCATGCCTCCTTTGGAGATTGCGATTACGGCGCGGAAAGCGGCAGCCAGCGGGTGCGGCTTTTTCGATTAAACAGACCGGAGATGATGATATATTTTCGGGTCAGCTGATTGTTCCCCGGGCGGGCTATTTACCGGAATTGCCGGACTTTACCCCGTTTGAAAAATTCCTGTGCGAGCGGGAGATATTGGGATTATCGGCAAGCGAACATCCGCTGAAACTCTTCCCCGCTTATGATGGGAAGTCGTTTTTTGAAGTATGCGAAAATAGAGAAGCGAATGAAAAGGTTTCAATTACGGCGTGGCTGGCCGATGTCAAACGGATTAAGACGCGGGAGAAAAAAGAGTGGATGGTATTTTTGACATTTGAGGATTTGCATGATACGTTTGAGGTCGTTTTGTTTCCTGAGAGTTATAAGAAATATTATGAGATGGCTCGGCGGTTTCGGTATTTCTATATTGAGGGAAAACTCAATACTGACGGTGGGACAACGGCAATAATCGCCGAAAAACTCTCCCCCGCTCCGACCGGACTAAGCGAAAAAACGTATCTGTAATCTTATATTGACTGAGCCGACTCTCTCGTATAGATTACAGTATGACTCCGAAAAATATACCTGAGAAAATTATCCGCGAACTGGAAAAGCTGCGCGACGAGATCGAAGAGCATAATTACCAGTATTATATCCTCGACAACCCGAGCGTATCCGATGCCGAATATGATAAGCTTTTTGACCGTTTACTTGAAATTGAAAAGCAGTATCCGGAACTGGTGACGAGTTCTTCTCCTTCCAAGCGCGTTGGGGCTCCGCCATCAGGCAAATTCGAAACCGTCACCCATGGACATCAAATGCTGTCATTGCAAAAAGTTACCAATTTTGAAGAGTTTTTGGAGTTCGATAAAAAAATCAAGAGTAGGTTAAATTTAAATAACAGTGAAGATATCGATTATGTTTTCGAGCCGAAATTTGATGGCTTGGCAGTAAGCCTTTTTTATCATGGTGGTATATTGTTTCAAGGAGCGACCAGGGGGGATAGTTTTAAGGGCGAAAATGTAACTGCGAATGTGCAAACCATCCGTTCAATTCCTTTAAATATACCTGACGAACGGATTTTTGAGGTTCGCGGCGAAATAATAATGCAAAAATCCGATTTCCTAAAATTGAACAAATCCCAAGAAGAAATGGGCGCGCCAGCATTTGCAAATCCTCGTAATGCCGCCGCGGGATCTCTTAGACAGTTAGATTCAAGAATAACTGCTTCAAGACAATTGATATTTTATGCATATGAAATACCGCCAACCGATTTTGATGACTTGAAGACGCAAAATGATGTCTTTAGATTTTTGAAAGCAAATAAATTTCCCGTGAATAAATATGTAAAGCTCGCCAAAGGTATTTTGGAGATAGAAATATGTTTCAAGGAATTGGAAGATATACGACCGAATCTTAATTATGAAATTGATGGAGCAGTTATTAAGGTCAATGATTTATCCTTTTACAACGTGATTGGCCGTACCAGTAGAGCTCCCAATTGGGCGGTGGCGTGGAAATTCGCCGCTGAAACGGCCGAAACGATTCTTGAGGATGTCATATTCCAGGTCGGGCGGACAGGAATTGTGACACCGGTTGCGGCTCTCAAGCCAATTCGAGTAGGAGGAGTTGAGGTCAAGCGGGCTTCTCTTCACAATGAAGATGAACTGCGGGAAAAAGGAATTCATATTGGCGACCGCGTTATCATTCGGCGGGCCGGGGATGTGATCCCGGAAGTGGTCGAAGTTATCGAGAACAAACGGACCAAAGGCAGTCATGCCGTCGAATTTCCCGATAGTTGTCCCTCGTGCCATGAACCGATATTCAGGCCCGAAGGCGAGGCGGCTTATCGATGTTTTAATGCCGCCTGTCCGGCGCAAATCGTTGAGAAGATTTTTTATTTCGCATCTAAAGGCGGAATGGATATTGAAGGACTGGGTGGTAAGATGGCCTTGCAGCTGGCACAAAAGAAATTAGTGAAGTCTCCGGCTGATATTTATTTTTTGACTAAAGATGATTTATTGCCGCTGGAATTGATGGCTGAAAAACGGGCGCAGAATCTTCTCGATGCGATTGAACTGTCAAAAAATCGGCCTCTTCCCAATATTATCTTTGCACTCGGCATCCCCGGTGTCGGTGAAACGGCCGCACGAACACTGGCGGAAAGATTCGGGACGATTGATAAATTAATTTCGGCTTCATATGAGGATTTGGAGGCAATCGGCGGGATCGGTCCGATTTTGGCAAAATCAATAGTCGATTATTTGTCGGGTGATTCGGGGAAAGAGATAATTACCCGGATGAAAAATGGGGGAGTCAAATTTACTCCATTCAAGAGCGACCGCCGGGAAGTAGAAGCGATAGCCGGGAAGACATTTGTTATAACAGGGACATTATCCAAACCGCGCGATCATTTTAAGAAGCTCATCGAAAACGCCGGAGGTAAAGTCGCATCGTCGGTTTCCAAAAATACCGATTATCTTCTGGCCGGCGAAAATGCGGGCAGTAAACTGGATAAAACGAACAAGCTGGGTGTTGAGGTTTTAGATGAAGCCGGTTTTGATGGGATGATGGGGTGAGAAATCGCATAGGAGGAATGAATGGATAAGTGGAGCATATTCATTGCTATTATTTCGATTCTGACATCAGCAGGAGTATCAGTATATGCGTTGCATCATAACAGGAAACTCAAAGGAATTGATATTTCGGAAAATGAAAAGGCAAGAAGATTTGAGCTTGAGAAATTTGTAACTCTAAAATCTATGGAGGCCACTACAGAGTATTGGACAGTTTTAAATAAATGGAATATATTCTATGTGCGTTCACAAAGTGAGGGCAAAAAAGAAATAGAAGCCAAGGATGTAAGTCAAATGTTATCAGAGTTAGAAGAATCGGAAAGGTATTTTCCATTCATTCCTGATGAAATACGCGATGATCTAAAAAGTGCATCAGGCCAAATTAATTGTCTTAACCGAAACTACGGAAAAACCGAAGATATGAAATCCATAGCAATTGCCGACATCTTAACCAAATTAAAAATATCCTCCGAAATCTTGGAAGGATATATAAGTAAATTAAATCTCCTCAATCAGCCGTAGGGGCTCGTCGCGACGAGCCCGCGGGCGGCTCGC
>JBDREQ010000022.1:0-2330 GCA_043819555.1 Candidatus Zixiibacteriota bacterium
TCACATTCAAAACCCTTCACCCGTCTGGCGATTTCCTGACCAATATTGCCAAAGCCAATTATCAGCCAACGGGTTCGCCACAACTCTCGAAATGATGTTTTTTTCCACTGATGGAGGTTTTGATGAATCTTCCGTTCGAAAATTCCCTGAAAAATGGCCATTACATTTGAAATGACGTATTCAGCAATGGCAATTGCTTGGGCATTGCTTTTCGTTATTCGGGTTCCCTGTTTAAAAATATCGCGATAAAAGGGACGTTCAAGTCCGGCATTGAAAGTTTGCATCCATTTAACCGAACCCACGCACAAAATTAATTCGGCAAATTTTTGCATTAAATTATTGGCAAAGAGATCAAAGCTCAGCCATGCCATATCCGGCTTAGCATCCTTAATCGCGATGGCTGATCCATTGCAGTGCAAATCGCCGCCGGTAGTCATAACAACAACTTTAATGTCCGGGCAAATAGATCTGATATCCGATTCAACGCGCAAGAACGAATTTTCTTCAATCAACAATGCAACCATAAGCTTGCCTAAGTCATAAAGGAATGCAATCAATTAAAAGTGAAACGGTCTTTTTTCTTATAACACGGCTGGTATTCATTTTGTAATTTAGCTACCAGAAACGGGTAATGAAGTCAATGAATGATCTCAAACCGAAAAAGCGTCGTTTAAGGTGCCAATGTCTATTGAATAGGAGGCAAAATGAAGCGGATCAGTGATAATGTGTATGCAGAGACGGCTCAACCGGGATGCAATCCCGGCTTTGTCGTCACCAAGGAAGGTGTGGTAATGATCGATTCCCCGCAGCAACCCTCTTATGTTTCTGCATGGAAGAAAGCCATGGAGGGAAAGGGCGAAGTCCGTTAATGTTAAATGAATATGCGATGGATATGCGATTATGCGGTCGGGGCTGTACAAAAACTCGTTCAACTAAAATAAAACCAACATAAATAATATCAACTTATTGTTATCATAATATTCTATTCAATTTTAATTAGATTCAATTGTTCATCCCTGGGGGAAATTCTATTGTTGTGACTATAATATCTATATGGAGTATGAATTATGAGAATCCCTTTTATCTCCAAAGGCTACCTGCTTGTTGATACAAAGAAATGTGCTGGTTGCTGCACATGTATGCTCGCCTGTTCTCTGGCACACGAAGGGGAGTCGAACCTTTCGCTTTCGAGGATACATGTTTTCAGTGATTCCTTCGGACGTTACCCCACGGATGTCGCTGTCTATTTCTGTATGCAGTGTCAGAACCCATTGTGCTACTTAGCCTGTCCTCTTTCAGGCAAGGCGTTATGCATAGATGACAAGACAGGTGTGCGATACATCAATGCGGAAGAATGCACAGGCTGTTATCAATGTGTTGAGGCCTGCCCATATACGCCATCAAGAATAATTTTTCGGGCTGACAAAAACGTTGCCGTAAAATGCGACCTATGCCAGAACGCTCCTTACTGGGAGAAAGAAGGAAAACAGGCTTGTGTTTCAATTTGTCCAATGAAAGCGATTAAATTCGCTTCGAAGAAACCTGAGGGGCCTGATGGCTATACTGTCAATTTAAGAGGTGCAGGCTGGACAAAACTTAATTTTCCATCAGACTAGTGAAGAGGTGCTACGATGTACGGTTATGCCGGTAAAATACTTAGAGTAAACCTTACCGAGAGTATTATTTCAACCCTAAATACCGAAGACTACAGTGAATGGATTGGCGGTCATGCTATGGGCGCAGCGGTTTGGTTTGATATTGTCAAGGACAAGGCCATTACCAGCGGCTTTGATCCTAGAAATGTTCTGGCTATAATGCCAGGGCTTTTTTCAGGAACATTGGTGCCGGCATCCTGCAGGACGCAGATGCTGGGAATACAAGTCTTTTCATGGCCTTTCGAGTGGTTCGGTAGGTCGAACGCGGGTGGTAGGTTCGCCAATATGCTGAAGTGGGCGGGATATGATGGGATTATTATTGAGGGGGTGGCTGGGAAGCCAACTTGGATAAACATCGTAGACGATGATGTAAGGCTTATTGACGCTGCCAACTTGTGGGGGATGGATACCCATGCGACACAGAAGGCTATCTTCAAAGAAGTTATTGGAAACGACACCCCTGTTGATTGGGTGAAAACCAAAAGTAAGAGACAAACCATTCAACGGCCGGCAGTACTCGCTATCGGTCCTGCGGGTGAAAACAAGTCCCGACTCGCCGTCGTACTGACCGAGCACGGAAATGCATTTGGCAACGGCGGTTATGGCGGGATATGGGGCGCCAAAAATCTGAAAGCCATAAGTGCACTGGGGACGGGGGGCATAGAGGTAGCCGAT
>JBDREQ010000023.1:0-13508 GCA_043819555.1 Candidatus Zixiibacteriota bacterium
GATTTGGCTACACTTACTGATGATCGCTTCTTCAAACTCATTTGCGCTTATAATAACACTCCAAGGAAATGTCTGGACTTTCGAACCCCAGCTGAGTTATTTGGAGATAAACTGTTGCACTTCAAATGTGAATCCACCTCCCAGTCAGAACCGGTACGGTAACTATAAGCCCCATAGCCTGAAATCTCTGGCCAGAACACTCGAGACGCTAAGGACTTGGAGGCATTCGCCTTCTTTGCTCGCGCCTCTGAAAGACGAACAGTCGGACCCACTATGTGAGTGTTCCCAGACTCTTCTCGAGGATACAACCTCCTCAAAAGTCCCATATCTAATGTGTTAGAAGAGGCTGCTGGTACAACGAGATTCTCCGTTCCAAGGAGAGATGAAAGTCGGATGCTAAGTTGAAATCGCGAGTGAGCTACGGCGCTTGAGTCTGATCTGGTAGATGCTATCAAAGAGGAAACCAGAGCAAGGTCACCTTTCGATACCCGCCCTTCAGTTGCCAAAACCTGCAAGTCCTGCATTTGCTGGTATAGTGTGGCCAGTCGTTTGTTTATCAACAAAGATTGATCATCCATCTGACGGGCATAGAGAAATATCTCAGCAACTTGTTTCAATATTTCATTTCGCACGAGATCATTAGTTGCTTTGCTCTCATCGACATTCGTCGTGGCAATTTTACGTTGAGTTAAGCGTCGACCCCCGTCGAAAATTGGGATGGACAATTGTAGGTTTGCCTCATAAAGCTCCTCATCAAGAGGTGGAAATACGCCCTGTTGGTGTATTGGAGTAACGATATTGGGTTCTTCATAGAGCGTATACCCAGCAGTTGCGTATAGCTGTGGTAGAAGTGATCCTGTTGCTTGACTGACTGCGGACCTGGAAGCACTAACTTGCGCCTTGGTCATTGAGAGCCGTGGATTGATAGCCAAAGAGGAATCTATCGCCTCAGAGATTGTCACCTGTCTTTGGCCGAAAGTTGATCCGGTAGATGCTAGTAGGATGAAGCTGACAATCCAGACAACTGATTTATGATTAGTTTTCATTTTTCGGTCCTCCCAGTCCTATCCACTTTATTGAGGCTGTTCACGACAAAAGGGAGAAGCGATCCTGACATTTCCTGATGGGCCGGATTGGCAATGCCTAAACGACTCTGGATTGCCACCGCAGTTGCCATACCAAAAAACAGCGTCGAAATTTCGTTGGCTGATGGCTTGGCGTCGACTCCAACTATATCTGAAACGAGTTTCTCCAAAATCTCTTGATAACCCCCGATAATTGCCCTGATGTGCAGAACCAGTTCTTTCTGATTGCCCGAGGCAATCTCAGCCATAAACACTAAGGGAAGACCGCCACTATCGTTTACAAACTGTAAATGAAAAGTAACAACCTCTTGAAGTTTTACTTCGGGATCGAGTTCAGACCCGAGTATCTGCTTCATGGGACCCAGTAGATCACCTTGGATCTTCTCGATTATTGCTGTAAGCAATGCTGTCTTATCGGGGAAATACCGATATGCGGTTGCCTCATTTATTCCCACAACGTCAGCAACTTTCCTCATAGTCAAAGCCTGAATACCCCCCTCACGGATGAGGGACATTGCTTCAGTCACAATCTGCTCTTGTCTTTTCTTACCTTTTCTTCCAACAACCATATCTTCACCTCATCTATATAATCAAGCAAGTACTTGCTTATATTATCGGTAATTGGATTAGTCTTGTCAAGAGATTTTTTTAAATAATCTTGGTCAACCTTGTAATCTGTTGTTCTACAATAGAATAGTTGAGCGGCTCACAACCATTTGTGATATTAGAATGGATAGGATCTCTTTTAATTAGATCAACATGAGTCCTAAAGAATTCGACTGGTTTCAACAATATGGCTGCTAGATTACTACCAATAAATAAGAAAGGAGATTCTCTAAACTATTATATAATAGCACCATACAAAAATAGCAAATTGTTGTGATTGTAATATGTTACCACACAACAATTTATATTAATGCGGAGGAGGTAGGATACGAATTAGGCCATTTCGTATAACTTTTTGCAGCCCCTTTAATTACGCTTAATTCGCTGAGTCAACATTGGTTAAGTTACTTCAAGTTGCGTCAAGTTGGAGCAAGTTAGTGGGTAGTTGGATATAGTTCGCGGTTAGAAAATGGTTAGAAAATCATTGACCGCAGCCTTTTCATAAGTGGCCAAATTGTGGCCACTTTTTTACAGAAGGAACATCTAATACCTGGTGATGCTGTACAAGGCTATCGTCGATTTGATCTGTTTTGAAGGTTTTTGAATTTTTGTGGACAAAAATAGGGCACTGGAATTATTCAATTTCAAAAAGTATAATTGAATCTTGATCAATTTCTGCCATAATTAGCATATCCTGGGCAATTGCTCTCCGGCGGGAGCAGTTATTATTCGCTCGGTTCCCAAGTCGGTTTTAAGAGTCACCAGGCTTTTTTCATTATCGGCTACCTGACCAATAATCGATGCATTTTTCCACCCCAATTTTGTTTTTAATATATTTAACGTATTATCTGCTTCAGGTGTAGGGACAAATAAGACAAACGTCCCTTCATTGGCGACCTGCATCGGATCATACCCAAGGATTTCGCAGGCATTATTTACTTCAGGTGATATTGGAATTCCATTTTCTTCTAATGCAAAATGTAATTGAGAAGAGGCGGCCAACTCTGTCAGTGCCGATGACAACCCGCCTCGAGTCAGGTCGCGAAGACAGTTGATATTAACACCGTTATTAATCAGTGTCATAACCGTATCAGCCAAAGGCGCGCAGTCACTTTCTATTAAAGATTCAAATTGAAATCCTTCCCGAACTGACATAACTGCAATACCATGACAGCCAATGTCACGATTAATAATAATGGCATCTCCGGGGCTAATTGTTTCAGGTGAAATATTCAACTGATGGTTAATTATTCCCACGCCTGAAGTATTTATATAAACGCCATCACCCTTACCATGTTCAACGACCTTGGTATCTCCCGTCACTATTTGAACTCCAACCTTATCAGCCGCTTTTTTCATCGATTGAATTATCTGAGTCAGTGTCTCAATTGAAAATCCTTCTTCGATGATTAATCCAACACTTATAAATAGAGGTTTGGCACCACACATTGCCAGATCGTTAGCGGTACCAATAACCGAAAGCGAACCAATATCACCGCCCGGGAAAAAAAGCGGATTAATTACAAATGAATCTGTTGTAAAGGCATAACGACCGTTTTGACTGTCATATATTGCACCATCATGTCTCTTCCTTAGCTCAATGGTATCAAGAGTACTAACAAATACGTCTTGAATCAATTTATTCATCTGACTACCCCCGCCGCCGTGCGCCATAGTTATTTTGCTTTGTGTCTGAACGGGAATCGGGCATTGGATGTAATAACCACGGTCATTATTTTTCATAATTGCTCCTGTATTTATAATAAGCAGAGCAGACACCTTCCGATGACACCATCATGGGCCCCAGGGGATGTTCCGGTCGACACTCACTCGTGAATTCAGGACATTGATCCGGTTTAGCCCGACCGCTCAGGATGTCGGCCATAATACATTTGCTTTTGCTATAAGGTTTTTCGTGATAGTTATTTAGATAATGCTCAGCATCGTATTTTGTGTACTTATTCTTTAAAGTATAACCGCTTTCTTTAATAATTCCCAAGCCTCGCCATTCACGATCGGTCACATCGAATACTTCGTTTATTATCATTTGAGCATGTCTATTACCGTCTTCGTTGACTGCCCGTCCGTATTGATTTTTGAGACCGGCGTGTCCTGCCTCAAGTTGTTCAACCGCCATATAAATACCCTGTACCAGATCAGCCGGTTCAAAACCCGTAGCGATGATCGGTATTTGGTATAGAGAAACAAGCTTTTTATAATCTTCTAACCCGGTAATAGTACAGACATGCCCGGGAGCAAGAAGGGCATCGATACGGCAATCAGGACTGCCAAGTAAGGAATTGACAGCTGGCGGAATTCTCACCATTCCGCATAATATTGAATAATTATTTATTTCAAGTCTGTCAGCCACTAAGACAGAATATCCGTTACCCGGTGCAGTCGTCTCGAATCCTATGGCAAAAAATACGATATTTTTCTCTGGAGTTTTTTGCGCCAGTGCTACTGCATCAAGCGGAGAATAAACGATTCGGATATCGGCACCCTCTGCCCGGGCCGACAGCAAATCACCATGTGATCCCGGGACGCGCATCATATCACCAAATGTACATAATATTGTATCCGTATTAAGAGACAACGATGTGGCCTGATCAATCAACTTCATCGGAGTGACGCAAACCGGACAACCGGGGCCATGCAACAAATCTATATTTTGAGGTACCAATCGATCAATTCCGAATTTGAAAATAGCATGAGTCTGTCCCCCGCATACTTCCATGATATTCCAATTGTCGGTTGTTATTTGCCTTACAATTGATAAATATTTATTAATCAGTTCCGGTGTACGATATTCGCTTAAGTATCTCATACCTATAGTTCTTGTTCAATAATTTTATCTAATTCTTCTAGAGTCTGCTGAGCGACTCTCTCATCAATTATACTAATGGCAAAACCGGTGTGTACTAGAATATAATCATCGACCTCAACATCGGGTACAAAAGCAAGATTTACAGTTTTGATGATACCGCCGAAATCCGCTTTTCCGGATGGCATCAGGTTATCTTTCTTCTCAATCCATATTACTTTTCCGGGTACAGCAAGACACATATTAATCCTTTTTGCTTAGATGAACACCAGCCATTATTTGTCCGGCACTGATTCCGCCGTCATTGGTTGGTATCCGTTGATGCCGAAAAGGTTTGAAATTTTCCTGCCGAAGACGAATAATCGCTCTTTCGGTTAAATATTTGTTCTGAAAACAGCCGCCCGTAAGAGCAACCTGCTTAATCCCTGTCAGTTTTGCCACGGTTAAAATTATTTCTGCAAGCGTATTGTGGAATTTCCCTGAAATCGTTTCAGGCTTTATGTTATCGCGTAAATCATTAAGGACACTCTTTATTATGGGATGCCAATTGACAATATATGTATTTTTAATCGTATCGACTTCAAAATCATATGATTCCTCTGTCAACAATGAACCTATCACCGATTCAAGAGCAATTGCGGCTTCAGCTTCATAATCAGATTTTTGACAAAGATCGAGTAGTGAGGAAACGGCATCGAATAGGCGCCCCATACTTGAAGTCAGATGGCAGTTTATTTTTTGCCTTAACATTTTTCGGATAATTGGGAGCTCGTCTTTGTTAAATGCTGCGATAGCATGACAATCACTCAAAGAAAATGCGCCGTTACCATATATATCATGAAGTATTGCTATTGCAGAGCGGCGAGGTTCACGGGCAGGCATATCTCCGCCCGGAAGCATAAATTGTTTTAAATGTCCCATTCGTTTTATTTGTGTATCATCAACGGCCAAAAACTCTCCACCCCAGATAGAGTTATCCTCTCCCAAACCCGTTCCGTCCCAGACAATCCCAAGGACAGGCGGTTTTAAATTATTATCTAGCATACAGGAAAACAGATGAGCATAATGATGCTGGACGGACATTGATGGTCTATTAAGCGGATTTGCATAACTGCTGGACAGATAGTCGGGATGTAGATCAGTAATAATCAAATCCGGATGCAGCCTATAAAGTGAACTTAAAGAGTTAATCGTATTATGGTATAGGTCAAACGTTTGTTTTGCACGCAAATCACCAATATGCTGACTGACAATACATTTGTTTCCAGATTTTACAGCTATTGTATTTTTCAGATCAGTCCCGGTTGCAAGAATGCTTTCACCTTCGTGCTCGACTTCGAATTCTGCCGGTGCATATCCCCGAGCGCTCCTGATGACCGATGGTTTACCGGCAATAAGTCTCACCACCGAATCATCGACCGGCCGAACAATCGGACGGTTATGAACTAGAAAGTAGTCAGCAATAGATCCCAGACTGTTAACCGCTGCACGTTCGTCGATGATTATTGATTCATTTGAAATATTACCGCTTGTGCATACGGCAGGAAAAACTATCTCTCGCATTAATAGATGATGCAGGGGAGTATAGGGCAGCATAATACCAATTGTGGAGTTATTTGGAGCGACGTTTGGAGCAATTGATGAATTACTTTTCCTTTTTCTTATAATCACTATCGGGGATTGCATGCTTCGCAGGAGTTCTATTTCATCATCTGTAGGTTTGCAATATAATTTCAGTTCCTGAACATTTCTAACCATTAAGGCCAACGGTTTTCTTTCCCGGTGTTTCCTTTTCCGAAGTAGTTGGACAGCATCCTCATCAAGAGCATTCACCAAAAGCTGAAAGCCACCCAGCCCTTTCAAGGCCAAAATCTTCCCGGCCTTGAGAAATTCGGCACTTCTTTCAATAATATCTTTATTTGAGCCCAGGAATTTGCCGGAATTATCCCATAATTCAAGGTTGGGTCCGCAATTCGGACAGGCGATCGGCTGGGCATGGAATCGTCTATCAGCAGGATTCTCGTATTCGGCACGGCATTGCTCACACATTTGAAAAGTCTTCATGGCAGTGTTAGCACGATCATATGGAAGTGATTCGATAATGCTGTATCGCGGTCCGCAACTGGTGCAGTTGGTGAATGGATAACGAAACCTTCTATTTTTTGAGTCAAGTATATCGTCCAGGCAATCCTGGCAGATGGCGATATCGGGGATTATTGAAATCGATCCGTTAACTGATTCAATACTGTCCGTAATTGTAAATGAATTGTAGGTCCCGGATGCAGATTCGTTTATGGTCAAATTATTAATTTGAGAAAGCGGAGGTCTGTTTTGTTGCATTGAATTGACAAATCCGTCAATTAAATCTTCAGAACCGGTAATCTCGATCACAACACCGTTGGCAGTATTAGCCACATATCCATTTAACTGCGACTGACGGGCTAGGTTATAGATAAATGGACGAAAACCGACTCCCTGAACTTTGCCGCTAATTTCGATTTTGACGTTTTTTATATTATCAGTTATCTGCATTTCAAAACCGCTTGATCCTTAAATCTCGACACTTTCCAGGATAATATCCTGAGCATGAGGATCATTAATATCTTCTGAGTTTATAACCTCCAGTTCGGCATTTTCTGCGTTTGTTCCTTTAGCCGCTTCATAAAAATGTTCGCTAAAATGATCGGATGAAATATGCGACAATGCTCCCAGTCTGATGGTTACCTTTTTTATTGAGGCGCCGCCTTTTTCTTCTGAGATTGACTTCAGTTTTTTGAAAATATCTTTTAGCAGTGACAGTTCATGCATCTTTATTAACCTTTAGAGTTTCGATGATTTCCATTATTAGTTTCTTTGCAGACGTTTCAACCGTTTTGCTCAGTTTATTACCCGGTTTAAATTTTTCACCCTCGATACCATAGATAGTCAATTTTTGAGGTAGCTTTCCAAGCGCTTTGCCAAGTTTTATCGTTTCTTGGATATTTAATGAATGAGTAGAAAATGCTGTGAACAAATCTTCAGATATATTCTCTGACAGACCGTCAAACTTATATAAATAGCCGGGCGATTGATTGGGACTGACAGCATCAATAAGTATTACATGATCTTTGCCATCCCAATAATCCAGCAGGGATGTACCATCACTTATACCATTGATCACTGAAACACCTCTTATTACATTCTGCTCAATACAGCGGGATACATACAGGCCGATTCCGTCATCACTGCGGTAATCATTCCCTAATCCGATGATTAAGACACCGGATTCTTCCTTGATTTCCGACATAATCTAATCTCTACTGATTTTAAGCTTAAGGAAATGACAGGAGCATGAGATGCATGGGTCGTAATTTCGAATAGTTTGTTCGCACAGCCAGGTAATTTTCTCATCAGAAAGATGAAGATTATTATCAACAGATTGCCGAAGATCATTTTCGATTGATTTTTGATTCTGGGACGTTGGTGGTATTATTCTCGCCTCTTGAATAATTCCGTCTTTATCTATTTTATACCGATGATACAATATTCCCCGCGGCGCTTCCGTGCATCCTTGTCCGACACCTTCAATGGGAACACATTCAATACAAGATTTTTCCGGTGGTTCATATCTTTTAATTAGTTTTATCGCTTCCTCACATACAAAAATCAGTTCGATAGCCCGGACGATTATACTCTTGTAAGGATTTAAACAGGATTTATCTAATCCAGCCTTTTTGGCAGCCTCTCTTGCAGATGAGGGCAGCATATCGAAGTTATTATGAAATCTGGCCATCGGTCCAACCAGATAATCGCCTCTTTCTTTAATCCGTGCATGAAGCGAGGTTGAATGTTTGACCTGATACTCTTCAAAAAAATCAAGGAACTTGTCGATTGGAATATCTATACCTTTGTTGGAAACAATATCCCCCTCACAGATAGGATATTCATCAGAATGTCTTAATGATACAAATTCATAATCGCGCTCCAAATTGGGAAATTCAAATCCTGAAACAATTTCCACTGTTTCATGCGAGAATTCCAGGGCCCATTTGAGAGGAGCGAGAAAACTCCCAAGGTCCTTTCTTGTAGGGACCTTGTAAAATCCTCCAACTCTTACGTTAATAGGATGTATTTCCCTTCCGCCCAGCTTTATCATCAGATCATTACCAATTTTCTTTAACTTCAGAGCTCTTTTAACAATATCAGGATGATCTTTGGCCATCTTGATAGCATCATCATACCCGAGAAAATCGGGCGCGTGTAGCATAAAAATATGCAGAGCGTGTGATTCAATCCATTCTCCGCAATACAGTAATCTTCTTAAATCTCTAAGCGGACCATCAACCTTTACACCGCAAATCTGTTCCATTGCATGCGAGGAACTCATCTGGTAGGCGACCGGGCAAATACCGCAAATCCGCGCCGTTATATCAGGGGCCTCGGTGAATTTTCTATTTTTTAAGAATCCTTCAAAAAAGCGGGGAGGTTCAAAAACATTAAATTTTGATTCAACTACCTTTCCGTTTTTAAGGCTTATAAATAATCCGCCTTCACCTTCCACTCGGGCCAGATAATCAACTTTGATAGTCTTATTTTTCATAAGCTTCGCTTTCTTTCCTGAACGGTTCGGAAAAAGCATTAAATCCTCTAAAATATCTGACTATATCTTCTCTGGACATCTCTATCTTTTCCAGTTGCGCCGCCAGTGATGATGTATTTGGTGCGTCCATCGGTCCGAAACAGCTGTAACATCCCCGATTATAAAATGGGCATATTGCTCCGCATCCGGCCAGCGTTACCGGCCCAAGGCAGGGCGTACCATGGACTACCATAACACATATGTTACCTTTACGCTTACATTCTAAGCAGAGACTGTAACCGGGAATATTAGGTTTACGCCCGTTTAGCAGCGCACTTATCACTTCAATGAGATGATATTTATTTATCGGACATCCTTGTAGTGCAAAGTCGACAGAAACATGGTCAATGATAGGAGTTGATTTATTAAGGGTTTCAATATATTCCGGATTTGGATAGACGGTTCTGATGTAGTCATTGACATCGCCAAAATTCCTGATAGCCTGGATGCCGCCTGATGTAGCACAGGCTCCAATTGTGATAAGCAATTTTGATTGACGGCGAATTTTATGAATTCGCTCGGCATCATGAGAAGTCGTAATCGATCCTTCAACCAGCGAAATATCGTAGGGTCCTTTTATATACACACGGGATGCTTCCGGGAAATTTGCTATTTGAACTGCATCAGCTACTGTTAGAAGTTCATCTTCGCAATCAAGTAATGATAGTTGACAGCCATCACATGATGCAAATTTCCATACCGCGAGTTTGGGTTTTTTATTGATTTTTGACATTTCTACATTTCACGCTTCAAGAAAACATCTTTCATATCGGTATATCTAAAAACCGGACCATCTTTACAAACAAAATATGGGCCTAACTGGCAGCGCCCACATAACCCAATACCGCATTTCATATTTCGTTCCATTGAAATAAAAATATTTTCGTAGGCGACACCTTTTTTTTGAAGTTCAAGAATTGTAAAACGCATCATTATTTCAGGTCCGCATATCATAACCGTGCAATGTAATGGATCAAACTGGGCTCGAGGAATTAACCGGGTAACTACACCAACATTCCCCCGCCAATTATCAGGGGCTCGATCCACTGTAACCAAAATCTCCATATCAAAACGTGACCGCCATTTTTCCAATTCCTTTTTATATAAAATGTCATCGGGTGTTCGGGCGCCATATAATAAGGCGACCTTACCATAATCTCCCCGGTTCCGCAATAAATGATAAATAACCGGGCGAAGCGGCGCAATACCAATACCACCCGATATAATTAATACATCCTGCGTTTTACTTTTTTCAACCGGCCAGGACGTACCATACGGTCCGCGGACGCCAACAATATCGCCTTTTTTTAGATTACATATAACATTAGTAACTGAGCCTACTTTCCGGACAGTATGAATGATCTTATTCGTTTCGTCGCGATCGCCACTTATCGATATCGGAACTTCGCCGGCGCCGAAAATATATAGCATATTAAACTGCCCCGGAAGAAAGGCAAAAACCTGCCGATTATCGGATTCCATTTCCAGTGTATAGGTATCACCAGTTTCTTTGATGATCCTTTTAATATTATAAGGGTAAGGGATCATCGGGCTTTCTGTTTGAGCATCATTATTTTTATTTATTGTTTTGACCATAAATATCCATCAGTTGCATTCTTGTTGCTTCCAGCCGTTCGGCAATAATAAGGTTAAAGCGTTTCATAAGCTCATAACCAAGATCATGATCCTTTTCACATTTGCCCCGCAAACACTTGCCATCAAGAGCGATTGCCCGAGTAACTTCTATTGCGCGGGCATCAAAATGCCATTTATAAGGCGGAACCAGCCATGACCAGCCGAGAATCTCACCGGCATCGCGAGTATTTATTAAAATTGCTCCCTGGTGAGGGACAAAGGTTTCAATTACTATTTTGCCGCTTCTGATAAAATAAAATGAATCGGCATCTTCGCCTTCCCGAAATATATATTCGCCCACCTTGAAAACAACGTTGGAAGCACAACCGGTAAGCAATTTAATTTGACCGGTATCCATTCCGTGAATGAAAGGATGTTCCTCTAAAATACGTTCCAGGTTTTCCATCTTGATACCTCAAGATTAAATAAATTAAACATTTTTACAAATACGTGTCGCTTCTTCGGTAATGTCTATTCCAACAGGACACCATGTAATACAGCGACCACAACCAACACATCCTGATAAATCAAATTGATTGTTCCAATAGGAGAGTTTATGCATTAACCACTGCCTATACCGGGATTTGCCCGATTGGCGAATACAGCCCCCATGTATATTTGAAAACTCCCGATTAAAACAAGAGTCCCACTTGCGCAGTCGCACAGCCGTTTTGCCCTGAATATCAGTTTCGTCTTCAAAGTTAATGCAAAAACATGTCGGACATACCATAGTACAATTACCGCAAGTAAGACACCTTCCGGCAATCTCATCCCAATCGGGATTATCGAATTGCCCGTTGAGAGAATTCCCAAAAAATCCCAGCGACAATTTTCTCGACATTTTCGATTTTGCTTTTTCCAATGTCGATTTTTCATCGGATAGTTGTTTGTCTGAGGCGGTGGAAAGCGATAATGTCTGAAGCAATTTATGTCCCTTCTCCGATCCGACGGTAACTACGAAATATGAATCATTATCTATTTCAGTAAGAGCAAGATCAAATCCTTCAGAAACGACCGGACCAGTATTCATCGATTCACAGAAACAGGTATTTCCAGGGCTGCTACAATTTACGGCAATAACAATCATTTTTTGGCGAAATTGAAGATAGTCATGGTCAACATAAGCTCCCTGAATCAGAATCTTGTCCAGTATTTTGATCGCCGCCAGCTCACAGGCCCGTAATCCGATAAAGGCTAATTCCGGAATATCATTTTCCTGTGTGTCGATCCTGTAATTATTATTTTTCTTTAAAAATTTGAAAATTGTTTTTACGGATGGATATATAAACTGTTTTACGGAGTTTTGACCAACCGTATAGCCGGAAAAGATAGTGCCATTGTTGGTTTTTTTTATTCTGTAATACCCATTGTTTTGATCATCGTAAATGCCAATCGGAAAATCTTCAAAATGATCTATAAATTCATAGACAATGGCTTTATCTCTGACTGTAGGCCCAACTACTTCGTATTTATTCTTTTGAAGAGTTTTAAGAAGAAGTTTCATACTACCAAATTCAAGAAAGAATTTTGGATAGCCTTCCATAATCCCTACTTTGTGATAAATTTCACAATTTTTCTTAATGAAAAGATATAATTCCTTCGTTATTTTGTCAATAAGTATATTGATTTATCTGAAAGTAATAATAAACACTCGCCACTGTTTTTCGAGAGTCAAGCACTCATTCGCGTTTTGTATCGGTAGAAATCGAGTAGAAAACCTTCTAACCCACAATGCTAAAATGTTATACAACAATAGGTTATAAGTTCAAAGCGGGGGAGGTAGGATTCGACGAACGCCATTTTAGCTAACTTCTTAATACACAGCTAAATACGCATAATTTGATGCCTACTATTACCTTAACAAACTTGTAGTTCCGTGTACTTCGATGTAGTTGCGTGTATTTCCAGGTAGTTCCCGGTTAGAAAATGGTTAGAAAATTACCCTCGAATTCCAAAAAATATTTATTGAACGTCATTAAAAACTTTTCGCCTTTTCAAGCCATAATATAAGAGGAACTTTAAATTTGGCAAATGGCTTGAGACGATATTATGACGCACTTGCCAATTGTAAGGGTTTTCTTTTTTCTTAATAACTGCATTTAAATAGCTACATGGTACCATGCTGTCCATGAATGTAAATGTGAGTTTGAGTTCAGAAAAAACCCGGGGCATCCCGCAAAAACACAACGGCCTAAAATTGGCGTGCCTTTGTTAATGATCTTTGAAATTATTTAAGGCAAGCGGCTTGATTAAATATTGGCGATATTCTTTCCTATTTTAAAAACAACTCACATAAGCTCGGGAAATCGAACTCCCTATTCGCATTGTGGAACAGCAACTTATACCCTATTGTGGTCAAATCGCGACCTTTTTTGGGAAAATATAATGCTGTATTTGAGTGCTTGTGGACACCGCCAATGCTTAGTATCTAGCGCCCAATTTGTTTCCAAATCAGGCGCCAATGGATTTCCGGTGTTGATCCCCCATATGACATTCGGTAATCTGTTCAATTGCTGTGCATTCCACCTTAACTCTCCGAGTAAAAAACTTCGAACCCACGGTGTAAAATAATGCCACGCAACATCTTACGTGAAATATGCGGAGGAGGTAGGATTCTACACGATCCATTTTGGTTAACTTTATGACATGTAGTTATTTACGCGCAATTTAATGCCCGTGCGCATGTTAACTTACTTGTAGTTCCGTGTAGTTCGATGTAGTTGCGTGTAGTTCCAGGTAG